>CBFHVG010000029.1:0-40500 GCA_965659005.1 uncultured Balneolaceae bacterium | reverse complement strand
CTCAACTCGGCCGGTGCGGTCGTGGCTCGGATGCCCATCCTCGAAGGTGGATACCTCATGACAACGGCCCTCTTCGGCGACGACCCAGCCACAGTGACGGTCGAAGGCTTGGCGGCTGGCGAATCGGTGCGCTTTGCGTTCCGTGGTGCGGTGGCCCAAGAGACCCTCGCGTTTGGCGGCGACATGGCGCACAAGACGCTGACGTTGACCTTCGACGAAGTCGGCGCAGCTGTGGCGGCCTTCCCCAACCCCACGACCGAAGGAACGAACGTGAGCTTTGCCTTGAGCGTGGTGGCGGACGTCGTCGTGGTGATGCGTGACGTTCAAGGCCGCGAAGTCATGGCCGTCAATCACGCAGGGCTTGCAGCGGGCCAGCACACCTTGCCACTTGCGTTGGAATCCCTTCAGGCGGGCACCTACACACTCGACGTGATGGCGTCAGGCGTGCCGCTTGGATCCACGCGTGTGGTGGTTTTGGAATGAGCGTGCGCGTTACCTTGCGCTTATGAAGCCAAACCCCTCATCCCTCAAAAGGTCGCCTCTCCGGGCGGCCTTTTTGGTGTGCTTTGGTGCCATGATCGGAAGCTCCCTCACGGCCCTTGCCCAACCGGCTGAATTTGCCTTCACGCCCACCAATTCGAGCGGGACGTTTTACGGGCAGGCTCAAGTGAATGGGGTGCCGGCCAACGCCAACGATTGGATTGCGGCGTTCGACGACATGGGCAACTGCGCGGGGGCGGCCCAGGTCATCATGAACGACGGACTGGCCTACATCAACTTGCCCATCTACGGGGACGACATGACGACTTCCACAGTGGACGAAGGCATCACGGGAAGCGAAGAATTCACTTTGCACCTGTGGCGGGCAGCTTCGGGAAACATCTTGACGTATCCGGGATTTGACGCCATCCAGCCCTTTACCGGATGGTCCAACACCAACGGCGCGCCGATGCCCGGTTTTGATGACCCCAACGAGGTGTACAACTTCGGTGAAACGGCCCAGCCACCGTCGATCAGTGGGCCTGAGACGACATGCCTCGATGCGGAACCGTTCGCCTTGGCCACGGCTCCTGCCGGCGGCTTCTTGACGGGCCCCGGGATTGTTGGAGACCTCTTCGACCCTGCCGCGGCTGGGGAAGGCACGCACACGGTGGATTACATCGTCGACGGCGTGATTGCCAGTTGGACGTTGACGGTGTTGCCCGCCTTCGATGCGACCATCTTGACGGTCGGCCCCTTCTGTGCCAACGACGCAGCGGTGACCTTGGAAGCCGCCACGGAGGGAGGCACATGGACAGGCAACGGGGTGTTCGGCGCAGTGTTCGACCCTGCCTTCGTGACCCCAGGCACGGTCAACCTCACCTACGAACTCGGCGAATCCGGAGAGGCGTGCTACGACGTCGACCAACAAGCCGTAACCGTGTACCCCGCACCCTCTGAGCCCATGGTGGAACTCATCCAGCCAATGCTCGACGAAACGTTTCACGTCGTCGTGTGGGACCAGCCGGGTGTGACTTTTGAGTGGTTTAACGAACTGGGAAACCTCGTAGCCACCGGCGACACCCTGTACAACTACTTCGAGCATCCCTTCGAAGTGATCGCCACCAACACCTACGGATGCACCGCAAGCCTCTCGACCACGTTGATTTTCCCAGGAGTCTTCGACCTCCGGGAAGTCCCCTTCACTTGGTTGAATTCAACCACAATCGAAGTTCCAAGTGGAGTGGAATGTGCCTTGCTCTGGGATGTTCAAGGGCGGCTTCTGTGGTCAGGTACGTTTGCCGGAGCATCGCGCATTGAACTTCCACTTCACAACGGGGACGGGTGGCGGTTGGTGACGATGGAACTTGCGGGTGGCGGCGTTGCGCGCGTGGCGGTGGTGCGCTGACCGTTAAGAAATCGTCATCCACGCAACTTTTTTGGCCGCGGCCGGTTTTCTCTCGTGAACCATATGTTGCTTCAATGACCTGCACGTCACTTTCCGCACTTCGCGGTGCCCATTGTTTCTTTTTCACCTTGGGGCTTTGGATGGCCTTTTCAAGCGAGGCCCAAGAGACAAACACCGTCGGGCTCCTGCTACAAAGCGAAAGCGCTTATGACGGCTACACCCTGCTCCCAGTGACGTCGTCGAGCAACACGTACCTCTTGAACAACTGCGGAGAAGAAGTGAACCGCTGGACGAGTCAATACAAAGCCGGCATGATGGCCTATTTGTTGGACGACGGCAGCCTGATTCGGGCGGGCCGAACCAACAATCCTGCCTTCGGGGCAGGGGGTGCGGGTGGCATCATTGAGGTGTTTGACTGGGAAGGCGACCTGACTTGGAGCTACCTCCTTTCTTCCCCCACAGAATGCCAACATCACGACATCGCTGTGCTTCCCAATGGCCACGTGTTGGCCCTCGTTTGGAAGTCTTACCCACGGGAAGTGTGGGAATCGCTGGGGCGTGACCCTGAGAAGACGTCGGATGTGGTTTGGGGCTTGTGCATTGTGGAAATTGAGCCGCAAGGAGTTTCAGAAGGAAACGTGGTTTGGAAGTGGGAGTCGGTGGACCACCTCGTCCAAGCGTTTGACCCGTCTCTGCCGAATTACGGCGCGCCCAGCGAACATCCTCGCCAGATCGACGTCAACTACCAAGCCGAAGCCAACGACAGCGATTGGTTGCACACCAATTCCATTGCCTACAATGCAGACCTCGACCAAATCATGGTGAGCTCACGAGATTTCAATGAGCTCTGGATCATCGACCACAGCACACCAAGCGACCTGACAGACACCCCGGCGGGCCACCTCATGTACCGATGGGGAAACCCCGAGGCGTATGGCCGTGGAACGGCCTCCGACCGTGTGCTGCACAGCCAGCACGACGCCCGTTGGATCCAAAATGGTCAAATCATGGTGTTCTCCAATGGCAACGAGCGACCTGATGGCCTGTTCAGCACCGTGGAGGTCATCACGCCCCCGCTGAACGCAGACGGTGGCTATGCCTTGGCGCCGACTGAACCATGGGGACCTGAAGGCACAGATTGGCGTTACCCCTCCATTCTCGATGCCGATTTCTTTTCGCAAAACACATCGGGGGCCCAGCAACTCCCCAACGGCAACATCCTCATCACTGAAGGCGCGTCGGGAGAGCTTCGAGAAGTCACACTCGATCAAGAGGTGGTGTGGTCATACGTCAATCCCATTGGGACGTTTGGCGCGACCGTGCAGGGAAGCATCCCCAGCCTCAACTCCGTGTTTCGGGCGGAAAGGTATGCCGCGGCGCACCCGGCTCTCGCTGGCCGTGACCTCGAAACGCAAGGGGTGTTGGAAATCACCTTGACTCCTCCCACATGTGAATTGTACCCTGAGCCCTCTTGCCCCGCAGACGTGAATGGCAACTACTTCATTGAGGTGAACGACTTGTTGGGCCTTCTGACGGGGTTCGGGTGCATGTCGTCCTGCCCCAATGACCTCGACAGCGATGGTTCTGTCGGAATTTCAGACCTGTTGCTGCTGTTGGGCGCCATTGGCTCGCCCTGTCCGTATTGAGGGTCTCTTCTACTTGCCTTCGCGCGTCCCAGCCTTGAGGAAGCGCACCGCGCACGTTTCTTTGTGCGGTCCCTGGAGCTGGAAAACGTAGGCACCCGGAGGCCACCCTTCCATCGTCCATTCCACCCTTTCTGAGGAAACCAGGCCTTGGTTCATTGGCCTGCCTTGCATGTCAAAGATCGTCCACGTCCCTCCCTGCCAGAAAGGGTCAATTTGACCTTGTGCGCGACGTCCATAGGGGTGATTCACAGGGCGCATGCAAGAACTTTCGGGCCTCACCAACTCATCCACCGCAAAGACTGTGGTGTCGACGGGCTCTTCCTCGACAAACACAGGCAAAAGGCTGTCAAGGGGGAACGTCTGGATGCTTCGCGCAAACGTGGCTGCCACCAGCTGGGAGGCCGCAGTGTCCACGTCGAGCTCAAAGACCGGAATGAACGGCATGTCACCCACCCGTTCCCAATGTTGCCCCCAATTTGTCGTGTGGTAGACGCCGTAGTCCGTGGCAATCACCCACGTGCTGTCGTTCAAGGCGCGCCAATCGTTGGCAGGGTGGTCTGGCAAATCACCTGTGACGTCGTTCCAAACGCCCCCCATCTCAGCCCGGAACACGTGGGGCGTGTACACGGCATCCTTGTAGCCATTCAACGTGACCGTCATGGAATCGGGATGAAAAGGATCGAAGGCAATGTCTGTGACTTGCCGCTGAGGCAGTCCCGCCGTCATCAGGGACCAATCGTCGCCGCCGTTGGCCGAGTACCACACTTGTCCGTCGGAAGTGCCGACGGCAACCACGTCTTCGTTGAAGGGACTTCCCGCCATGGTGGTGATGACCCTGAAGTTCAAGCCCGGCCCCACGCCCAAGGTGAGGTCATCGCTCACAGGCTGCCAAACGCCAAACGGTGAATCGTCCATGCGGTACACCCTCTGCGTGCCACACCAAGCCACCTCAGGATTGGCAGGGTGGAAAAAGATGGGCGCATCCCAAGGTTCGCGATCGTCGGGATCGATGCCCTCCGTGAAGCTGTTCCAATCCGGTTCCTCATCCCACGCCGTCAGGCTGTAAGCGAAGTTGGCATATTGCACGGTGGCCACCCGCAGGGATGGGTCTTCAGGATGGTACAGTGCCGTGAAACCATCGCCGCCCCGGTCGCGGGTCCAGTTTGCCGCCACCGAGGCATTGCCCGTGGTTGTCCCGTTGTCTTGTGCCCCTGCAGTGTACCATCCAGGCGCCCATGGAATGTGGGTCACATGGTAAAATTGGCCAATCGGAAGCGCCTCGATGTCTTGCCAAGTCGCTCCGTGGTCGGTGCTTCGGTATGCCCCACCGTCGGTGGCCAAAATCAATTCATCAGGGCCCACCCACTGAAGGTCGTGCTTGTCTGCATGGACCTCGTACGTCCACCACTCAGGCCCCATGCGCTCCCAGGTCTCCCCGCCGTCCAAGGTGTTCCACAATTCCACTCCGAGCACGCTGATGTCATTGAAATCCCAAGGATTCACGCGCACTTTGGAGAAATACCACCCAAAGCCGCCCAAGACGCCTTCCGGCATGGCTCCCTCCGGAACCAATGCGGTCCAAGTCGTCCCGTCGTCCCCTGTGCGGTACAGGTTGCTGAATTGCAAATCGGCCCCCACGGGGTTGAGCACAAACCTTCCTTGCGACTCTTCCAAACCAATCCGGCATCGCTCGTCTTCTCCCCACGGGCTGGGGAGGATCTCCCACGTGTCCCCGCCATCCAAGCTTCGGTACACCTGGTTGTCAGGACTGACAAGGTCGCTGGTCGTGCTGGTTCGGATGCGATGCCATGAGGTGGCCAAAATGGCGCCTGAGACGCTCGAAATCCGCACGTCGTTGATGCCCACTGAATCCCCCACGAACAACACTTGCTCCCAAGAGGCACCCGCATCTTGGCTACGGTACAAGCCGCGGTGGGGACCGGGCATTCCGGGATTGCCCATCGTGGCTGCAAAAACGACATTGGGATCAACGGGGTCGAGTTCAATGCGACTGACGATGCGCGTCTCTTCCAAGCCAATGGAAGTCCATGTGGTGCCTCCGTCCACCGATTTGAACACGCCACCGCCAATGCGCGGGTGTCCGCTGATTTGGGGATCCCCCGTTCCCACATACATGATCTCCGGGGTGTCGGGATGAAAGGCCATGGTTCCAATGGCCATGTGCTCAAATTCCTCGGTCACAGATGACCACGTCACGCCATTGTTGACAGAGCGCCACAGCCCTCCGGCGGCCGCCCCAGCATACAAGCGAGGCTGGAGGGGATTGCTCCCCTGATGAAGGGCATTGATCCGGCCACTCAAATTCAGCGGTCCGTGCTGGGTCCATGTTCCTTCCACCACCCGGTCTTGAGACTGCGATGCGTGAAGACGTGCCTCCCGCTCAGCGGCGTCTGCCTCTTCGGGATGCCAAGTCACATCTGGGAAACTCCACTTCCATTCTTGCCAAAGGTTGGGTGCCAGTTTGCCCTCGCGCGGGGTGTCTTCCACCGCCAAGTCAAGTCCCCCCCAGAGCAAGCCCATGGCCGTCGCGGCGGCCAACCATAACCACTTTTTGTGCATGACACGAAGGTAGGTGCCACTTGGGTCGTTCAGGATGTGGCCGTCCGTCCGGCTCGAATGTGCCTTTGCCAATGACCGAGCACCTGATGAAGCCGGTGCATGTCAATGGGTTTGGTCACAAAGTCGTTCATACCCGCAGAGAAAATCGACTCCTTGGTTTCTTTGAAAACATCGGCTGTGAGGCACACGATGGGCAACGCGGTGTCCACCCCTTCAACTGCGCCCTTTCGAATCGCTTGGGTGGCCTCGATGCCATCCATTTCAGGCATGTGCAAATCCATCAAGACCAAGTCGACCTCTTCTTGTCCCAGCACCTTCAGGGCCTCGGCGCCGTGTTCGGCTTCCAGCATGACCACGCCCGAGTCGCGCAACATGTGACGCAGCAACATGCGATTCACCTCCAAATCCTCCACCACGAGCACCTTCATTCCCAAAAGCGATTCTTCCTCTTGGTGAAGGTCGACTTGATCTTGCGCCACCCTCTGTTCAAATGCAAAGGGCAGCTCCACCTTGAAGGTGGTTCCCGACCCAAGGACGCTGGTGCATGTGAGGCTCCCGCCTTGCATTTCGATCAAATGCCTCGAAATCGCCAAACCCAATCCCGTTCCCCCGTACAAACGCCGGGTCGAGGTGTTTTCCTGCTCGAATTTTTGAAAGATCCGCTCGACGTTTTCCTCGGAGACGCCCTTCCCTGTGTCTTGCACCTCGAAGCGCACCCAAACTTCGCCGTCTTCACCCTTGTCCTTGAGATGACTCATGTCCAAAGTGACGCCTCCTCGGGACGTGAACTTGATGGCGTTGTCGAGGAGGTTGATGAGCACTTGATTCAATTTGGCCACATCGCCACGAAGTGGAGAAGGCAACGTCGTGGGCAGCGACAAGCTCCAAGTGAGGCCTTTGTCGACCGCACGCTGTTCCATGGCTTGAAAGACCTTTTCAACGTTCTGAACCACATCAAAAGGCGCATGGTCAAACACGACCTTCCCCGCCTCGATGGCGCTGAGGTCAAGGATGTCGTTGATCAGATTCAACAATTGAATGGCACTGAACCTCAAATTCCGGACGTATCCCCCTTCTTCACCCTCCAATTCCCTTTGCGCCAAGAGTTCCGCGAATCCAATGATGACGTTGAGTGGCGAACGCATTTCGTGGCTCATGACGGAGAGGAACTCCGATTTGGCACGGGTGTTCGCTTCGGCACGCAAACGGGCTTTGTCGAGTTCTTCGGTTCGGTCCAAAATCCGTTGCTCCAACTCCGCATTGAGCTCCTTCAATGCCGAGTTGAGGGCATACAACTCACGGCTTTTCAGTTCCGTGATTCGCTCGGCTTCTTTGCGTGCGAGTCGCTCTCGCTCGAAGGCCTTCCTGTAAGCGTCATCCGACATGAGGGCGTTACGCTTGTCTTTCAATCACGAAGCGAACGTGTTTGCCGTCTTCCGTTTGGGGTTGAAAGTCAATCTCAAACCCTTCGTCATAGTGCTCCCCGCAGGCTTCGATCAATCCGTGCGCCAATGCGCCCATGGCTCGGTCTGAGCGGTAATCCATTTGCAAGACGTGCTCCGACAGAAGTGTTGTACGGAATGATGGCAGCTCGGCATCCGGATAAAGCTTCAGCACCTCCACGTGAATCTCCTGGTCGACGCTTTGCAGGAACTCAAAGCCGTTGGTGGCGTTGGCAAACATCTCGGGATACCCTGTTTTGAAGGTTTGGAACAAATACGCGCCAAACGCCTTGAGCAAATCCTGGATGGTGATGCCACTTCGCTTCCCGAGGTCCACCACGAGCGCCACCATCTCAGAGTGGTGATAGGTGCCCACTGCGGAGTACACTCCGTCGGAGGAGAGGTCGTTGTTGTCAATCAACGCGTTGACCATCTCCATGCCAAACTTCTGTTCGACCATCTCGAGAAACTCGGTAAAAACGACACCTTTCATGAAATCCTGCTTTTCACGGAAACTTACGGCATGTCGCGTGATCATATTGCAACTCCCATGACAAAAGATGGCGTTTGCGCGCTTGCGAGCACAGGTGCTCGACGCAGGAGGAGGAACATGGAGGGACAGTGTTGCGCCACCTCGCGGTGGCGCGAGTCCCGAGAGGGGGGCTTCACTTCAAGCCCGTCACACGCTGCGCGGGTGGGGCCTTTTCATTTGCGCCTGGCTTGCGAGCACCGGTGCTCGACGCAGGAGGAGGAACATGGAGGGACAGTGTTGCGCCACCTCGCGGTGGCGCGAGTCCCGAGAGGGAGGCTTCACTTCAAGCCCGCCACACGCTATGCGTGTGGGGCCTTTTCATTTGCGCCTTGCTTGCGAGCACAGGTGCTCGACGCAGGCGCAAATAAAAAGCCCGATGCACTCTCGTGCATCGGGCTTGTAGTAGCGGGGACAGGACTTGAACCTGCGACCTTCGGGTTATGAGCCCGACGAGCTACCAGCTGCTCCACCCCGCGATTTAGGAACGACAAATATACAGCTATTTAAAAGAGGCATCAACTTTTTGTTGATGAAAATGTAAATTATTGCCTTAGCAATTTCCTTACCTGATCTTATCTTCAATCAGCAATCATCTTAATAAAATTTCGGAATGATATCATCAAAGCAAGCAATCGAACTTGAAAACGAATATGGTGCACATAATTACCATCCATTAGCAGTTGTATTAGCAAAAGGTGATGGAGTATATGTCTGGGATCCAGAAGGCAACAGATACTACGATTTCTTATCTGCTTACTCTGCTGTCAATCAAGGGCATTGTCACCCTCAGATAATTGAAGCCCTTACTGAACAGGCATCTCAGTTAACTCTTACTTCAAGAGCTTTTTACAACAATGTTTTAGGTGAATATGAACAGTATGTAACAGATTATTTTGGTTTTGAGCGCCTGCTACCAATGAATACCGGAGCTGAAGCTGTTGAAACGGCTATTAAGATTTGCAGAAAGTGGGCTTATGAGAAAAAAGGTATAAATGAGAATAAAGCAAAGATCATTGTTTGTGACAATAACTTCCATGGAAGAACAACAACCATCATTTCATTTTCTAATGACCCCGATGCTTCTAAGAACTTTGGGCCTTACGCTCCTGGTTTTATAAAAGTAGAATACGATGATATTTCGTCTCTGGAACAAGCTCTAGAGATTGACAATGTTGCCGGATTCTTGGTAGAGCCTATTCAGGGTGAGGCAGGTGTTGTAGTTCCATCAAATGATTACCTCGAGAAAGCAGCTGAGCTCTGCAGGAAAAACAATGTCCTATTTATTGCAGATGAAATTCAAACTGGAATTGCAAGAACCGGTTCTCTATTAGCTGTTTGTGGTGAGTGTACGTGTGAAGGTATTTGTGAAAGACAGAAAACCTATATCCGCCCCGACATTCTGATTCTGGGAAAAGCACTATCAGGAGGAGTATACCCTGTTAGCGCTGTACTTGCTGACAATGAAATCATGGAAGTCATCAAACCTGGGCAGCATGGATCTACTTTCGGGGGGAATCCACTTGGTGCTAAAGTTGCTATGGCAGCTCTTGAAGTGGTTAAAAATGAAAAATTAGCTCAGAATGCACGAAGATTAGGAAATCTATTTAGAAACAAAATGAATGCCTTAGTCGAAAAGTCTAACTTATTTCTAAGCGTTCGAGGAAGAGGTCTACTTAACGCAGTACTAATTAATGACACACCTGAAAGTAAAACGGCCTGGGACTTTTGCGTTGCTTTAAAAAATAACGGGCTACTAGCTAAGCCTACGCACGGAAATATTATTCGATTTGCACCGCCTTTGATAATGACTGAAGAGCAAATGAATGATTGTCTGGAAATCATAGAAAAAACTCTTATTGAGTTTGAATCTTAAATATTTTTGAATGATTATTTTGCTTAAAATCAGGAACAAATAATTAGGGGAAATTTATGTCCATTACCACAGCTATAGATCCAAAAGAAGTCAGAAACATTTTATCAAAACACATACTCGCTGATGGGTATGACATGGTTCTTGATTTGGAGAAAAGTAGTGGCCCCTATCTTCATGATGCAAAGTCGGGTAAGAAATTCCTGGACTTCTTCACATTCTTTGCTTCCAATCCATTAGGAATGAATCATCCCAGACTCGCCGGAGATTCTGACTTCATAAATAAACTTGGAAAAGTTGGGATCAACAAGCCCTCAAATTCTGATGTTTATACTGAAGAAATGGCCTCATTTATGGAAACATTTAGCAGAGTTGGAATTCCTGATTATTTAAACAAAACCTTTTTTATATCGGGCGGAGCTCTTGCTGTTGAAAATGCGATGAAGGTAGCCTTCGACTGGAAGGTTCAGAAAAACTTCGCTAAAGGTTACAGAGAAGAAAAAGGACATAGAGTTCTTCACTTCGAGAAAGCATTTCATGGCAGGTCTGGGTATACCATGTCTGTAACTAATACAGACCCAAATAAAGTAAAGTACTTCCCTAAGTTTGACTGGCCCCGAATAATTTCACCAGCTATGACTTTTCCTGAAACGAAAGAAAATATCGATGCAACCATCGAACAGGAAAATATGGCAGTCCTTCAAGCCGAGAGATATTTTGAAATGTATAAAGATGATATCGCTTGCATCCTGATTGAAGCTATTCAAGGTGAAGGTGGCGATAGGCATTTCAGACCGGAGTTCCATCAGGCACTAAGAGATCTGGCTGATAAACATGATTGCCTTCTTATTTATGATGAAGTTCAAACCGGAATCGGAATGACCGGTAAATTTTGGTGTCACGAACATTATGTAAAACCGGATATTATTGCTTTCGGTAAGAAAGCTCAGGTTTGTGGAATTCTTGCCGGGCCAAAAATTGATGAAGTCCCAGATAATGTATTCAAGGTATCCTCAAGGATAAATTCAACATGGGGTGGTAACCTTGTAGATATGGTTCGTTTTGAGCGAATACTCAAAGTTATTGAAGAAGAGAATCTGGTTCAGAATGCAGCTATCGTTGGTGATTATTTGCTAGCTAAACTTGAAGAGATGGCTCAAAAACATAGGTATCTCACAAACCCAAGAGGGAAAGGTCTTTTCTGTTCTATTGATTTACCAGATAGACATTCCAGAGATGCCGTTATCAGCGAATGTGTAAATAACGGACTCATGATACTTTCCTGCGGCACTAATACAGTAAGATTCCGACCCCCATTAACAATTGAAAAATCACATATTGATGAGGGTCTGGAAATTATGGAAAAATCCTACATTTCAGGAATTCAGAAGTGCCCTATTGCACATTAGGGCTTAAACTAACTGATGACTTTCAGGCTGAATAACTACTTCATTCAACACTGACCCATCTGGTTGATTTACAGCATAATAAACCGCTTTAGCAACTTCATCGGTTGAGAGCATGGCTTCTTTCTTTACACGCATATTCACACGCTCGTCATCCCAGAATTCAGTATTTACACCACCAAGGTGAAGTAGAGAAAATTTAACGCCGGTTCTCTTTGCTTCTTCAACAAGGGCTTTTGTAAAACCAGTGACCGCAAACTTAGTGGCTGCATAAACTGATGAATTTTTCATGATATACTTACCCATGGTGCCAGGGAACATGACAACTGAACCGGATTTTTGCTCAGCCATATATCTCATCACTGTTTGAGTGACAATGAATGTACCATAAACATTCACATCTATAACCTCTTTGGCATCGTTTGGATTGATATCCAAAACGGGTTGTATGAGTCCCTGCCCAAATGCATTCACTAATACATCAATAGAACCCAAATTCTGATTTATCTCTCTTGCCATTTCAGAAACAGAAGCATGATCTGTAACATCTACCTTTATGGAGTAAGCATCTCCACCAGCATCATTTATTTCCTGAGCAATTTGATCTGCTTTGTTTTTATTTCTTGCAGCAAGAACAACCTTGGCTCCTGCTTTTGAGAATAATCTGGCTGTGGCACTACCAATGCCACCGGAACCACCAACTATAAGAATAACTTTATCTTTCATTTCGGCAATTTGGGTTTATAATTTGCCCTAATGAAAAGTTAATAAGCTGGCTTTCGTTCCAGTAATTATGCAGTCATTGCATTTGGAATAGTTGATTCATACAGGTCATTAAGTTCTTCAATGCCGACCTGAGCAATTCCATCAATATTAAGAGTGCTCCCTTTTACTGTACCCAGCTTAGTTACAGATACACCTGCATTCTCAAAGTGATTTGTAATTAATTGAACCTGATCACTTTTGCAGGTAATAATAACCCCAGACTGTGCTTCTGAGAATAAATACTCATTTATATCATTCACATCTGGTAAAGTTATTTCTGCACCTAATTTTCCATAAATACACATTTCAGCCAGGGTTATTGCAAGCCCTCCATCAGAACAATCATGAGCTGCTGTTACCATTCCATTCTGGATTGCCGATAATAAGGTCTCCTGTAACTTTAATTCAAGATCCAGGTCGAGATCAGGTGCGTCTCCGGTAGTAAGGTCAAATATGGTTTTTAGGTATTGCGAACCACCCAGACCTTTTCTTTCTGCACCTATATAAATAACAACATCACCTTCAGCTTTAAAAGAAGGTGTCATTACATGTTTCTCAACATCTTCGATTAATCCAAGCATACCAATTATTGGAGTTGGGAAAATGGCGCCATTTGGATTTTCATTATAGAAACTAACGTTACCACCAGTAACAGGGGTATTTAAGATCTTACATGCATCCCCCATTCCACCAAGAGCTTCTTTAAATGTCCAATACACTTCTGGCTTATATGGATTACCAAAATTCAAACAGTTTGTAATTGCTAGTGGACGTCCACCTGAGCAAACTACATTTCTTGCTGATTCAACCACAGCAATCTGACCACCTCTTCTTGGGTTCAGGTATACATATCTACCATTGCAGTCCGTTTTTGCAACTAAACCTTGTTTCATCCCCTTTAGCCTGATTACACCAGAATCAGTTGCACCTGGAGCATTCACTGTGTTTGTTCTTACAGTTGTATCATATTGCTCATGCACCCATCTTTTTGATGCAATGTTTGCTGATGAAAGAATAGCTTTCAATGAAGCCATGTAATCTGTTGGATGGTCGAGAGAACTGATATCGAAATTCTGAACTTCATCAAGGTATTCAGGTTTTCTAGTTTCTCTTACATATTGGGGAGCCCCACCACCAAGAACCAGATGTTCTGCAGGAATCTGTGCTTTGATTTCTCCTTCTTTCCAATAGGTAACTTTATCACCTTCTACAACTTCTCCGATGTTTACAGCATGTAGATCCCATTTTTCGTACACATCAATTACTTCCTGCTCTCTTCCTTTTTCAACTACAACCAACATCCTTTCCTGACTTTCTGAAAGAAGTAATTCGTAGGCAGTCATACCATCTTCTCTGGCAGGGACCTTATCCAGATCAATTTGCATTCCTTGACCACCTTTGTCGGTCATCTCACTCGTTGAACAAGCAATACCAGCAGCTCCCATATCCTGCATACCTACAATGGCTCCTGTTTTTAGAGCTTCTAGACTAGCTTCTAATAGGAGTTTCTCGGTGAAGGGATCACCAACCTGAACGCTTGGCCTTTTTGCTTCACTTTCCTCACTTATTTCTTCTGAGGCAAATGTTGCACCATGTATACCATCTCTACCTGTACTGGATCCAACGATTAATACTGGGTTACCTATCCCCTCTGCGATCGCTGAGACTGTTTCATCAGCATTCACAATACCAATACTCATGGCATTCACAAGTGGATTACCTTCGTAACTATCATCAAAAACAACTTCTCCTCCAATAACCGGTATTCCAAAAGAATTCCCATAGTCTCCAATACCTCTGACAACACCATCAAGTAAATAACGAACACGTGGGTTTTCAAGCTTTCCAAATCTCAATGAATTAAGACTGGCCACAGGTCTTGCTCCCATTGTAAAAATATCACGATGAATACCACCAACTCCTGTTGCAGCGCCTTGATAAGGTTCAATTGCAGATGGATGATTATGACTTTCGATTTTGAAAGCACAACCCATACCATCACCTATATCAACAAGCCCGGCATTTTCCTCCCCTGCACCAACCAGCATTTGAGGACCGGTTCTAGGTAATTTTTTTAATTCGATTATAGAATTCTTGTATGAACAATGTTCTGACCACATTACGGAATAAACTCCTAATTCTGTAAAAGTGGGTGTACGACCAAGGCGGTCTACAATCATTTGAAATTCTTCTTCTGTCAGTCCGTGATCTAAGGCAAGCTCAAGTGTCACTTCGGGTTCTTGAATCGATTTTGCAGGCATGAAGGATGCTTAATTTTATATTCAATTTGAAAGCACAAAAGGTACGATTATTTGTAAAAATGACCTACCCATAAATTTGAAGAAAATTAACTCATTGACTTGACATAAAAACAAAAGGTTCTTAAAATCTAATATCGATATTAGAATATTAATATTAGAATACCTACAGGGTTTATGAAATTACTATCACAAGGTGCACAGTACGCTATTTGCGCTATTATTGCTTTGTCCAAGTCATCAAAGGATTCAGCAATTTCAGCTTCTGAGCTTGCTCGCAGTCTGAATTGCCCAGCTGCGTATTTGTCACAAATACTCGCAAAACTAAAAGAACCGGGCATTCTCATATCAATGAGAGGGCTTAGAGGTGGTGTTTATCTAGCCAAACCACTTAATGATATAGTATTATTTGATGTGGTTCAGGCTATTGACGGTACAAACTTTTTTACTCAGTGTTTTTTGGGTATTGATGGATGTGGACATATTGAACCTTGTCCCTTCCATGAATTCTGGTCAAATGAGCGCACTCAAATAGAAGACTGGCTAAGATCTACCACCTTCGATCAGGTTGACAAAATCATGACTCAGAAATGGTTTGATGAGAGACTTCAATTTAACTCAGGGATACCTCTTGGGTGAATGAAGCTAAAGCCATAACAGCTGAAAAGTGCGTGCATTGCGGTGATGACTGCGATCGTATGGTTATTTATGCAGATAACCAGCCTTTTTGCTGCGAGGGATGCTTAAGTGTTTATAAGGTTCTCAATAATGGTTCAGATGAACAATCCGACATTATTTCTCTACAGAAAGGGAAAAACAAGATCAGTAAACGAGCTCGATTTGATTATCTCGAAGAGTTCTCAGTTTCTGATAAATTGGTTGAATTCAGGAATGATGAGCTTACTCAAGCTCGATTAAACATTCCGAACATTCATTGTACTTCCTGTGTATGGTTACTTGAACAACTCCCGGACCTGAATCAAGGAATTGTTGAGTCACGAGTTAACTTTATGAAGAAGGAGTTGCAAGTTACCTTTAAGAACGACTCAAGTTCTGTTCGAGATGTTGTTGAGCTGCTTACTAATATTGGATATGAGCCAAATTTTGCACTCCAGAACCTGGATTCAGATCAAAAAGGAAAAAGTGACTATAGTCTTCTACTGAAACTGGGATTAGCAGGTTTTGCATTCGGAAATATTATGCTCTTTAGTTTTCCGGCTTACCTGAGTGGTGATGAAAGCATCCTTGGTATTGAATTCAGTGTATTATTTGGGCTTCTGAATATTGCACTTTCCACACCTGTGCTTATTTATTCAGCCAGTGATTACTTAAAATCTGCGTGGGCTTCTATTCTTCAAAAAGGAATTAATCTGGATGTTCCTATTAGTATTGGGATTATTGCTTTATTTGCCCGAAGTACATACGAAGTTTTATCCAATACTGGTCCCGGATACTTCGACTCCTTCACAGGCCTTATTTTCTTCCTCCTGATTGGTAAGTGGGTTCAACGAAAAACATTTGCCCAGCTTAGTTTTGATAATGATTATAAGTCCTATTTACCTATTTCAGTTCTGATTAGAAAAGAAAATGGTGAAGAAAGCAGCACTTCCATAGAGAATCTATCTATTGGACAGGAAATCATCGTTCGTAATCAAGAATTGATTCCTGTTGATTCATTAATGCAATCAGAAGAAGCTTTCATAGATTACAGTTTTCTGACAGGTGAATCTGAGCCTCAGAAGATCAAGAAAGGTGAAATTGCGTATGCAGGTGGTAAAATTGTTGGGCAGAAAGCTGATCTTATAGTTAATAAGGAGGTAGATCAAAGTCACCTCACAGATCTTTGGAACAATACTGCTTTCGAAGAAGATAAAGATAACAGGGTGACTACCTTTGCTGATCGAATTAGCCCTTACTTTACTGCTGTTGTACTCAGTATAGCTGTTATTTCTGCTGGTATTTGGTCTTTTTATGATACCTCAACAGCCATTTCTGTATTTACAGCTGTTCTGATTATTGCCTGCCCTTGTGCACTTGCTCTCTCAACCCCTTTCACATTAAATGCTGTTTCCAATATCCTCGGGCAAAATGGTATTTACCTAAAGAGCACAACTGTTGTCGAACGTCTGGCAAAAACAGATACAATAGTATTCGATAAAACAGGTACCATCACAAACAGTAAATCTTCGAAAGTAAATTTCATAGGTGATGAACTAACAGGTAATGAACAAACTCTTGTTAAAAGTATATGTGCCAATTCCTCTAACCCATTAAGTGATAAGATTTCTGAGAGTTATCCATTTATTCTTGCGAAAAAACTTGATGATTTCAGTGAGCAGATTAACCGTGGTGGTTCTGCAACATTAAATGGTGACAACATACTATTAGGTACTGCTGATTATTTAGCTACTGAAGGATACGACATCGAGTCAACAAAGGCATTTGGAACTAGTGTTTACCTAGTAATTAATGGGCAAATAAAAGGATACTATCTGATTGAAAGTAGTATCAGGACAGGTGTTGAGGCTGTATTAAACCAACTTAAAGATCAGTTTAAAACTTACCTGCTTTCAGGTGATGACAAAAAGCACTTTGAACTTTTTAAAAGCTACTTCAATAGTGAGCAAGGGCTACTCTTCCATCAAGATCCTCAGGAAAAATTAGATTTCATTCAAGGCCTGCAATCAGAGAATCATCATGTTTGTATGGTAGGTGATGGAATAAATGATGCCGGTGCGCTTCAACAAGCTGATTTTGGAATAGCTGTTAATGATGACATCAATAGCTTCTCCCCGGCCTGTGACGCTATCTTTGAAGGTGAATCATTGTCGAAACTAACCACTGTTTTCGATTTCTCTTCGAAAGCTATCAAGGTGATTATAGCCAGTTTTATCATTTCACTGCTTTATAATATTACTGGGCTGGGTTTTGCAGTAAGTGGACAACTAACACCTCTGGTTGCTGCCATTCTAATGCCACTAAGCTCAGTTACCATTATGATTTTTACTTATTCAGTAACAACACTTGTTGCTAAAAGAAAGGGGCTGATGCTATGGAAGTAATTTTTGTACTTATTGGCTTTAGTCTAATAGTAGCCCTCTTCTTCTTATACCTCTTTTTCTGGGCTGTAAAATCTGGTCAGTATGATGACTCAGAAACACCCGCAATTCGGATACTTTTCGATTCAAAAAAACAACCCAAAACAACAAATAGGGATGGACAATAACTATGGATACATTTCATTATGATAATAGAATTGTCAGAAACTTTGGTATTGCCACTTTAGCCTGGGGGATAATTGGCTTTGTGGTCGGATTAATTGTAGCTCTTAAATTTATCTGGCCCGAATTCCTTGGATTTATACCGGAGTTATCATTTGGTCGACTTCGACCTCTTCACACAAATGCAGTAATTTTTGCATTCGCTGGTAACGCCATATTCTATGGTGTCTACTATTCACTTCCACGATTGTGTAAAGCACCAATGTGGAATGACACATTAAGCAAAATTCACTTCTGGGGATGGCAAGCCATAATCGTTTCGGCTGTTCTTACACTTCCTTTTGGAATCACTACTTCAAAGGAGTATGCTGAATTAGAATGGCCGATTGATATTGCAATCACATTAATTTGGGTTGCCTTCGGTGCGAATATGATCATGACCATTCTTAAGCGTCGTGAAAAACACATTTACGTAGCCATTTGGTTCTACCTAGCTACGTTTATTACTGTTGCTGTGCTTCATGTTGTGAACTCATTTGAGATGCCTGCAACTTTCCTTAAAAGTTATTCACTCTATGCCGGTGTTCAGGATGCTCTTGTTCAATGGTGGTATGGTCATAATGCGGTGGCATTTTTCCTAACTACACCATTCTTGGGGATTATGTATTATTTCATCCCTAAAGCAGCAAACCGCCCAATATTCTCTTACAGGCTATCTATAGTTCATTTCTGGGCATTGATATTCATTTATATCTGGGCCGGCCCTCACCACTTACTATATACAGCACTTCCCGGTTGGGCACAGGCGTTAGGTACGGTATTTAGTATCATGCTAATAGCACCTTCTTGGGGTGGTATGTTGAATGGTCTTCTAACTCTTAGAGGTGCATGGGATAGAGTTCGAGAAGATCCGGTTCTTAAATTTCTAGTTGTTGGTGTAACTGCCTATGGTATGGTAACCTTTGAAGGCCCAATGCTTTCTATTGCCAACGTTAATGCAATTGCGCATTACTCAGATTACATTATTGGTCACGTTCACAATGGTGCTCTTCTTTGGAATGGTGGTTTAGCATTTGGTATGCTTTATTATATCACACCACGTATTTACAAGACTGAGATCTTTTCATTGAAACTGGCAAATATGCATTTCTGGTTTGCCACACTTGGAGCCATTTTCTATGTGATTCCAATGTATTGGGGTGGTATTACTCAGAGTTTAATGTGGAAAGAATTCACTTCAACTGGTGCTCTTGCTTATCCAAACTTCCTTGAAACAGTTAATCAGATCATTCCAATGTATGCTCTTAGAGCATTTGGTGGAACAATGTTCATCATTGGTGCATGTATAGGTGCCTATAACATCTGGAAAACTGCAGCACAAGGTTCTTTACAAGCTGAGGAAGAAGCTCAGGCAGCTCCTCTTTTACCTGAAAAAACTAAGGAAAAAGTTTACTGGCACAGATGGCTTGAAGCTCGTCCGGTTCAGTTCTCAGCATGGATTCTTGTAGCCATTTTAATTGGTGGTATTGTCGAGTATGTACCTACCGCTCTCATCGATTCCAATATTCCAACGATATCCAGTGTGAAACCTTACACTCCTCTCGAAGTTGTAGGCAGGGATATTTATATATCTGAGGGTTGTAATAATTGTCACTCGCAGATGATTCGCCCATTCCGTTCTGAAACTGAGAGATATGGTGAATATTCAAAAGCTGGTGAGTTTGTTTATGATCATCCATTCCTTTGGGGATCAAAAAGAACAGGACCAGATCTTCACAGAATTGGTGGTAAATATCCAAATTCGTGGCATTTGAGACACATGTACGATCCTTATTCAACATCTCCAGGATCAATAATGCCAGCTTACCCATGGATGCACAAGAAAGACATGAGTAAATCAGATATCGCCAATAAGATAAATGCACTCAGAACTGTTGGTGTACCTTATCCAGAAGGTTATGAAGATCAGGCTCTAGCGGATCTTGAAGCTCAGGCGAATATGATCATGGATGACCTTTCATCAAATGGATTTGCTGAAATTGATGGCATTCAACTAACCTCAGACAAACAGGTAATTGCTTTGATATCCTATTTGCAAAGAGTTGGTATTGATATCAAAGGAGATCGCGATCCATTTGAAGGTCTGCCTTCTAAAGTACAACTAACTGAAAATCAGGATTAGTCATGTATAAAGAAGTATTAAGATCTATCGAAGGTATCGGGTTATTCCCGAGCGTTTCATTAATCCTTTTTCTAACTCTGTTTATAGTTGTTCTAATCTATGTAATCAGAAAAGGGAAAAAGCATTTTGATAATGCTGCACAGATTCCTCTGGATGACAACAAAGTATTTACAAACACAGCTACAAACGAGGTGTAAGGATGAAAGTATTTGATGACGAAAAAGATAAACTACTCGATCACGAGTATGACGGAATTGGAGAATTGAATAACCACATGCCTGTTTGGTGGTTATGGTTATTCTTCTTCACAATTGCATGGGCTGCTGGCTACATCATTTGGTTCCAGTTAATGGGTATTGCTCCGGATCAGCATGAGCAATATGAAAATCAAGTGGCTGAAGCTACTGCCAAATATGGTTTAAATGATCCTAGTAATGAAGCACAATCAACATTTGTGTACACCATTTCTGACGATCCTGAAGCCATTGCAAGAGGTAAGGAAATCTACATGGGTGTAGGCAACCTTTGCTTTACCTGTCATGGAAACGAAGGCCAGGGACTGGTTGGTCCTAACCTGACTGATGATAAGTGGATACACGGCTGTAGTGCCGACGAAGTAGCCACTTCCATCAAAGTTGGTTTCCCGCTGAAAGGTATGGTTGCATACGGCAGTGGTGCTGTTATGACTGATGAGCAAGTCAATGATGTAATCAGTTATATAGCTGCCATACAAGGTTCAGAACCTCCAAACCCAAAAGCTGTAGACACGGAACGCGCACAAGACTGCGTAATTAGCGACGAATAATAAGCCCTTGTTTCCGGGTTGGGTGACACCCACCCGGAATCTTTAATATTTATAGAATCATCACCGGAGAGCGTAATGTCAATCGAAGTCGAACGACGAATAGACCACGATAACTATCGGGACCACCTAGCTACCGTTAGTGAAAAAGGTAAGCGAAACTGGATTTATCCGAAGAAACCCAGCGGGCAATTTCACTCAGCCAGAAGGATTTTTTCAATATTCTTATTGGCTTTCTTCTTTGCAGGCCCCTTCATAAAAATTAACGGGCAACCATTACTTCTGGTTAATATTCTGGAACGTAAGTTTGTGATATTTGGAGCTGCTTTCTGGCCACAGGATTTACACATACTCGTATTTGGAATGTTGTCCTTCATTATCTTTGTAGTACTTTTCACCACCATATTTGGACGTTTATTTTGTGGCTGGGCATGTCCTCAAACCATTTTTATGGAAATGGTTTTCCGAAAAATTGAATATTGGATTGAAGGTGATGCAGTTGACCAAATGCGTTTAAAAAAAGCTCCGTGGACGGCCAATAAAATCTTTAAGAAAACTTCCAAGCATACCATTTTCTATGGTATATCATTTATCATATCGAACTTATTCCTCGCTTACGTAATTGGTGTAGAACAACTATTCGAAATTATTACCGACCCTCCATCTGAGCATCTTGCCGGCTTATCCATTATGATCATCTTCTCAGGAGTATTCTATGGTGTATTTGCATTTATGCGTGAACAGGTATGTCATTTCGTTTGTCCTTATGGCCGAATGCAATCAGTTATGCTCGATAATAACTCCATAAATGTGATGTATGATTATGGAAGAGGTGAATCCAGAGCTAAAATTGGAGACAGACACAAAGTTGAAGCCGGAAAGGCAACACTCGCTGATTTGGGATTTTCTGATTCAGCTGATTTTGGGGATTGTATTGACTGTTTTCAATGCGTAAAAGTCTGTCCTATGGGCATTGACATTAGAAATGGCACTCAACTGGAATGTGTGCATTGTACAGCATGTATTGATGCCTGTGATACTGTGATGGATAAAATTGATAAACCACGAGGATTAATCCGATACACCACAGAGAATACTATTCGTGGTATGAATAAGAAATTCTTTACTCCAAGAATTCTGGGCTACGGAGCTGTATTGCTAATACTTATATCTACTTTCATTACCCTATTGGTAATGCGCCCTGTTTTGGAAACCACCATTTTCAGACAACCAGGAACATTATTCCAGGAATTACCAGATAATGTCTATAGCAATATCTATCAATTAAGAGTAATCAATAAAACCTTCGAAGAAACATCCTATGAGATCCGATTGCTTCAACCTGAAGGTGAAATGGTTTCATTAGGATCAGTAACCAATGTCAGTCCTCAATCTTCATCAGAGGGACGCTTTTTAGTTAAACTTCCTGAGTCAAGTTTAAATGGAATGCAGACAGATTTAACCTTTGGTGTTTATATTGATGGAGAACAAATTGAAACGGTTAAAACAGGCTTCTTAGGGCCATCTAAATAAATCAACATAATGAACTGGGGAAAAGGAATATTCATCACCGTTACTGTTTTCGTAATCGTAACCTTGAGTGTAGTTAGTTATTTAATCAGCTTAGACTTTTATATGGTTTCGAATGACCATTATGATGAAGCTTCGAATTATCAGGAAACCATTGATAAAAAAGATCGGGCCAAAAACTTGTCACAACCAGTGATGGTGTTCTTTGATGAACAGCAGGTCTCCCTCAAACTAGTATTCCCACCAGAACTGGCAGGGAGGAATAACACAGGAACAGTTCATATGTACAGACCTAGTGATTCAAACATGGATTTAATGCTGGATCTGAACATAGATCAACAAGGTATACAATTTATCGATGCTACAAACCTAGCCAAGGGTAAGTGGATACTTAAGCTGGATTGGTCAACTGATGGTAAAGAGTACTCAGACGAGAAAAATATTCTACTTTAAAGACTAATTATGGCAATCTGGACTGCATTTACTCTGGGTTTACTCGGCAGCTTTCACTGTGCTGCAATGTGCGGGCCATTAGCTATGGCAATCCCAAAACACTCCAAAAACCATTATCTGAATATTTTCGAGGGTCTGCTTTATAATTTCGGAAGAGTAAGTACTTATACCCTTTTTGGAGTTATTTCCGGAATAATTGGCTTCCAGCTTGATATTCATGGCTTACAGAATATGCTATCATATATAGTTGGTGGAACAATCGTTCTTACTTCCACCTTATACATTATTAAACATAGCATTAGGACACATCAGCGAATAAAAACACCTGCCTTTATTGAAAGAGGGATACAGGTATTATTCAGATCAGAAAAATCATATTCAAAATATATGCTTGGTGTTTTGAATGGTTTACTCCCATGTGGATTTGTATATGTAGCCATAGCAGGATCTCTTGTGAGCGGAAGTATAGTTCATAGCCTGTCGTACATGTTCTACTTTGGTTTAGGAACCATACCAATCATGATGACCATGTTCCTTGCACCTACTGTACTCAGTTTAGACCTGGGAAGAAAAATGAACAAGCTGATCCCAGTGTTCTCTTTAGTAATTGGGCTCTTTATAATTTCAAGAGCATTACCAGTTCATGCCATCCATTCTCTTGCTTCAGATGATAATCATACTGAAGAGATGTGTATATACCCACCTCAAGTTGTTGAATCAGAATAGTTGATTTAACAACTCATCAAAATCATCAAAAACCAAATCAGCCAGGTTCTCCCCTTCTGAATTAGGCTTAGATGTATACCAGGCTACCTGCCAGTCCGCATTCTTTCCACCTTTTACATCAGAATTGAGAGAATCACCTACATATAGAATTTCAGGACGCTCTAGATTAACCAATTCAGTAGCGTGATCGAAAATTTTAGGATTGGGTTTCATAACCCCGACCTCTTCTGATATGACAATATGTCTCGCAGATGTCCGAAATCCGAATTTGTTAATTTTCATTTTTTGAGTTTCAGCAAATCCATTGGTCATTAACCCAACTTCATATCGTGCAGCGATTTTTGAATAAGCCTCTTTTGCATGATCTATCCACTCCCAGTGATTGCGATAGTAGTTCATATAAACTTGTCCGGCTTCTGCATAGAGCTCTGAAGGAATACCTAAAGCAATAAAAGTCTCTTCGAATCGCCTTCGGTGTAAGATAGATCGGTCTATCTTCCCAGCTCCATATTCATCCCACAACCCTTTATTGATATCGTGATATACATCAATAAGTTTATTTAAATCAACTGACTTAACTTCAGCAAAATGATTATGAACATCCTTGAGCCCATTTTCTTCTGCCTTTTTGTGGTTAAGGAGGGTGTCATCAAGGTCAAAATAGATGAATTTGGGTTTGATAATAGGCACTGGTATGGTTTTTGATTTAAATTGAGTGAATCAACTTAACATTGGGCTCGTAAATTAGGGCTCAAAATGTAACTAAAAGAAAGATCAAAGATGAAAGCATTTTATTTAGTACTTATAGGACTTATTGTTCTACTCTTGTTCAGTGGAATTAACACAAACAACAGACTTGTTGAAAAAGAAGAGACGGTCAACAGTGCTTGGGCTCAAGTTGAAAACCAATATCAGAGGCGTTCAGATCTGATTCCAAACCTAGTTAATACCGTAAAGGGCGCAGCAAATTTTGAAGAGGAAACTTTGACCTCTGTGATTGAAGCAAGATCTAAAGCAACATCTGTACAGATTAATGCTGGTGATTTGAACAATCCCCAAAAATTCCAGCAATTTCAGGAAGCCCAGTCACAATTGAGTGGAGCACTATCCAGACTACTAGTATCTGTAGAACGCTATCCGGAGTTAAAAGCGAATCAAAATTTCAGAGACCTTCAAACGCAATTAGAAGGAACTGAGAATAGAATAGCCACTGAGAGAATGCGATTTAACAGTGCGGCTCAGGGATATAATACTTCAGTTAGAAAATTCCCAGCAAGTGTATGGGCTGGCATTTTTGGATTTGATCAAAAAGCATACTTCCAGGCCGAAGCCGGTGCGGATACTGCGCCTACAGTAGACTTTGGAAATTGATCGACTTACTTAATCATAATAGGGTGTTCATCATTGAATGCCCTACTTTAATATGATAAAAGGCAATTAGCATGAAACTATTATCTAAAGATGATGAGAAGTCAATCATCAAAGCCATCGAAGATGCAGAAAACGCTACTTCTGGTGAAATAAGACTTCATATAGAAAAAAAATGCAAGATCGACGTCATTGAACGAGCACAACAGGTTTTTGCAAAACTAAAAATGTTTGAGACTGAACAACGTAACGGTGTGATTCTATATGTTGCTTCAGAAGACCATAAAGTAGTGATCTGGGGTGATGAAGGTATTCATCAAAAAGTTGGTCAAAATTTCTGGGATGAAGAAATCACAAAAATAATTACTCATTTCAAATCAGGTAACTATGCTGCTGGAATTGTTGAAACCATAGGTGATATAGGTGAGAAATTAAAAGAGTTTTTCCCTTATCAAAGTGATGATGTTAATGAATTAAGTGATGAAATCTCTTATGGCGAGGAGGAAGATGATGCCTAAATTTCTGATTTTTCTATTATTATTTCTTCCATCAACTATTTTCGCACAAGATTTCTTGCCCGAGAAACCGGTTGGCTTTGTTAATGATTTTGCTGATGTACTCTCTGATTCTGAAGTTAGAATACTTGAAAATAAACTCAGTAATTATAGAGATACAACCACTAACGCTATAGTTGTTGCAACAATTGAAAGTTTAGAAGGTTATTCAATTGAGGAAGTTGCAACGAATCTATTCAATACATGGGATATACAATATGAGAACAGGGCGAATGGAGTTCTTCTATTAGTATCACTAAATGATAGAAAGCTGAGGATAGAAGTTGGATATGGTCTTGAAGGTGCCATTCCAGATCTTATTGCCGGACGAATTATTGATGAGATTATAACCCCGAATTTCCGAAATGGGAGTTATTTTGGTGGAATTGATCAGGCAACCACTGCAATGATGCAACTTGCAGCTGGTGAGTATGAGGGTAACCTTACAAGAGAACGCAGTAATGACGACGAATTTGACCCCTTCCCGATCATTATATTCATCATCATCATGATCTTATTATTCACAAGACGTGGCCGAAGAAGACGTTCGTACGGCCCAGGTGGGTTTATCTACTGGGGAGGCGTTGGTAGTAGTAACCGATGGAATGGTGGTTCAGGCTCGAGCGGGTTTGGCGGTGGTGGCAGTTTTGGTGGTTTTGGCGGCGGCGGTGGATTTAGTTCCGGCGGTGGCGGTGCAAGTGGCGGGTGGTAAAAATAAGGGCCGTGCAGTTATCAACCACACGGCCCAAAGTATACGTCACAATGCAAATTCAATTTTAAGTAGTTACTGACTTCTTATCTGAAGTCGTAACCGAACTAGATTTACGAAGAGGTGTTTGTGGAAGCTTATTATCATATTCATCCAAAGTGTAATCATCTACCTCAATCACTTCTTGTCTTGCCGCCTCTGTTTTGGACATAAATTCAGCTTCATCTTTAGTCAAAATTCCTTTTTCATGTGCGAGATCAATTAATAGATCCGGTGACCTCTTAGGAAGTTCTTTTGACTTAACGGCTTTATACATCTTTCGATACAATGGTTGAGCTTCTGTGACAAGACTTAAGGCATGTTCATAACGACCTAACGCATCGTTTGGATCATCCATTAGGTAAATACCATTTGTGACATGATTCCTTGACTCACCTTTAATTTGCATAGCTTGTGCAACCTTATGTCCAAGTTTGTCAGATGGAGTAGTTCCTATAGGGTTAAGCTTTAAAATCTTCCCGAGTAATCTAAAAGCCCAGGAAACGCCAGGTACTTTTATCTCTGCAAGGATGCCTTCAAAAGCCAGTTGAATTCTATAAAACGCATGTTGCATTGCCCAGTCAAAATAGACTCTGTCTTCAGGTCTCCTTCCCTCTGATTCAAACCTTTTCAATGTGGCTGCGGCCAGATACATCCAACTCAGGATATCAGCATATCGCCCTGCAAGCTTTTCTTTCAGCTTAAGTGCACCGCCATATGAACCAAGTGCTATATCGGCTAAGAAGGCAAAAGTCGCAGATGTCCATGCAAGCTTTCTGAAATATTTTGCTGATGGACCTGAAACAGGTGAGCCTGCAACCAAACCTCTGGTCAGTAATAAGACTGCTGTTCTTACCTTATTTGAAATAACATGCCCTATATGACTAAAAAAAGCTTTGTCAAAGTCTGATTTATTTCCAGAATTCAGGGCTTCAATTTCTTTCAAAGCATAAGGATGACAACGAATAGCTCCCTGACCAAAAATCATGAGCGTTCGAGTTAGGATATTTGCTCCTTCAACGGTAATTGCAATTGGTGAAGCTATGTATCCCTGAGCAAATATATTTCTAGGACCTCTGGAAATTCCTGCCCCGCCAACAACATCCATCGCGCCATTTATGATCTCTCTAAATAGCTCTGTGAAGTTATATTTCATGATGGCTGTGATTACTGCTGGTTTTGCACCTTTATCTAAACCCCCTGTTGTAAACTTACGAGCAGCTTCCATTAAATAAGTGTAGCCACCAATTTTTGCTATTGGCTCCTCTATGCCCTCAAACTTGCCAATGTTTAAACCAAACTGTCTGCGAATTGCTGCGTAAGCACCAGTAGCTCTGGTTGCAAGCTTAGCACCCCCAGTACTTTGAGCCGGAAGAGATATTCCTCGCCCTACAGCAAGAGATTCCATAAGCATTCTCCAGCCTTGACCTGCGCCTTCAACACCACCTATGATGTAGTTTAAAGGAACAACGACATCATTACCTGTAACCGGACAATTATAGAATGGTACACCTAAAGGATCATGTCTCCTTCCTAAAAGGACTCCTTCAGTCTCGGATGGAATCAGCGCACATGTAATCCCTAAATCTTCACCTTTGCCGAGTAGGTTTTCTGGGTCATACATTTTAAACGCAAGTCCAACCACAGTTGAAATTGCAGCAAGAGTGATATAGCGTTTTTCAAAATTTAGCTTAAGGTACAGTTCACCATCATCATCTTTAAAAACAGTACCACTCGATCGCATTGACCCAGCGTCAGATCCGGCAAATGGTTCCGTAAGGGCAAAACAAGGCATCTCCTCGCCTTTTGCTAATCTTGGTAGATAGTGAGCCTTTTGTTCATCTGTCCCATAGTGCATTAATAACTCTGCCGGGCCAAGTGAATTTGGAACCATGATTGTAGTTGCAAGTGGACCAGATCTGGATGAGAGTTTACCTACTATAGCACTATGAGCTGTAGCAGAAAACTCATGGCCACCATATTCCTTTGGAATAATCAATCCAAAGAATCCCTGTTCTTTCATGTATTTCCAGGCTTCATCTGTAAAATCTTTTGAGACGGTTACATCCCAATCATTTACCATTGAACATAACTTTTCAACAGGCCCATCCATAAATGCCTGTTCTTCTTCAGTCAGTTCAGGATAATCCTCAGACAGAATATTTTTAAAATTTGGCTTGCCAGAAAAAAGCTCACCATCCACCCATACTGTTCCAGCATCAATTGCCGTCTGTTCAGTTTCTGAAATTTTTGGTAAAAACTTCAGTGCTTTCATTAGCCCCATTATTGGAGCACTAATGAGATTTGAACGAATAGGTTTTACGTTGAGTAATACTACTAGTGTTGTATATGTAATCAATAACCAATTTGCAGGTTCAAAACCCATTAATGCAGCATAACCAGCAATTGCCCACAACCAAAGCGGAGCTGACTTATACGCGAATACTACTGCAACCAGAATAATTGAAGAGATGGAAACCCATAGTGGTAAATCCATCATATATCCCATTAGATTATTTACATTTTCCATAATCAACTCTCCTCATTATTTAAAATCGTTTACTGCTGTTCGTAGCAAAAATCCATGCAAAATGTGTTCAATTGAACTATTCAGAAATTCCTGGGTATCAATCCTCTTGTCTAACCTATTATTCATCACTACTGAAATTATTCCATGAAGCTGAGCCCAAATGGAGTAAGCAGATATAAGTGGATTTTCAACTTCGAGTTCACCCTTATCAACACCTTGCTGAATTGCCTTGGATAACAACTCATATCCCCTTCTTGCTTTCCTGAATTTTTCTTTCGGATATCGAGCCATTTCTTCAGTTTTAACAAGATAAATCACCTGATACTCCATCGGATGCTTTAATGCGAAGTGTATATAACTCCTAATTATTGCTTCTATAATTTCAACAGCATCAGTCAAACCAAGAGCAGCTTTTTCAATGCTTTTAGATAGGTGCTCAATGGCTTGTTCCATTAAAGCATGAAGTAAATGGTCTTTGTTATCAAAGTGGAGATAGATACTAGTTGCAGTTACACCGGTTTCTTTGGCAATCTTTCTCATTGAAAGACCTTTAAAGCCATTTTCCAGCAGCATTGCTTTGCTTTTTTCCAGTATCCGATCTCTGAGGTTGTTATCTAGCTTAGTCATATTGAATAGGTTAACAGTGTTAACTTAACGAAGTTAACCATTCCAAATTGAATGTCAAGACAGATTTTTATTGATTTTTGAAAAGAGGGAAGGAAATGTATGAAATGGTTCTACCGGCCAGTAGATGCTGCTCTTCGTAGAAAGTTTGAATGGATGTTAACAGGTCATTGCTGTGAGACTCTTTATACACATCTTTAACATCTTCGAGAATCTCTAATCCTTCTTCTTCTATAACACTTTTGGTAAAGTTATACAGTTTTGGTTCATCTGTTTTCAAATGAATTATCGTATCAGATGTACAGATTTTTCTATACAGATTCAGAAATTTCGACGAAGTTAATCTCTTCCTTTCATCTCTATCTCTTAAAAATGGATCCGGAAATATGATCCAAATTTCATTTATCTCATTTGAGTCAAATGTCTGATCTATGTGATCTATGTACATTCTCAAAAATTGCACATTATCCAGACCAAGCTCAATTGCATCAGTAGCTCCTTTCCATATGCGACTTCCTTTAAGATCTACTCCAATGAAATTCTTATCAGCAAAGCGTTTACCCATTCCCACTGAGTACTCACCTTTTCCACAAGCTAGTTCTAAAACAATTGGATTATCGTTCTTAAAGACATCTTCCCTCCATTTTCCTTTGTGAGGGAAATGGTCAGGTAATGGAGGGACAAATTCATGGACATGCTCAAAATCTGAGATATCCGAAAACTTTTTAAGCTTATTCTTTGCCATTTAAGGTGAAAGTCTTGTGATATCCCAACCAAAATCGGTTTTTTCATATTTAATCCGATCATGTAATCTACTTGCTCTGCCCTGCCAGAACTCTATAGCTGTAGGTTTTACCACATAACCACCCCAATAATCAGGTTTCGGAACGTCACCATCTGAGTATTTATCTTTCAGTTCTTTGAATTTTTCTTCAAGATATTCTCTGCTGTCTACGACCTCACTCTGATTGGAAGTCCATGCTCCAATCTTACTCATTAAAGGCCGACTCTGGAAGTAGTCAGAACTTTCTTTTTCATCAATTTTTGATGCAATACCATCAATTCTCACTTGTCTTTCCAACTCATGCCAGAAAAAACAAAGTGAAACCTTCGGATTGAATTTAATCTCTTTACCCTTATCACTTTCATAATTCGTAAAGAACACAAATCCACTATCCTCTACACCTTTTATGAGAACAATTCTGGATTTTGGCTGACCACTTTCATCGACAGTTGCAAGATTCATTGCATTTACTTCACTCACTTCAGCATTTAAAGCCTCTTTAAACCAAATATTGAATTGCTCAATAGGGTCCTTTTGGACTTCATGCTCCGATAAACTGTGCTTAGTGTAATCAACTCGTATTGCTTGTAATTCTTCTTTATTCATCTAACCAAAATACTCCGGTTCATTTCCTGATTTCCATTTTATATTACAACCGATACTCGGTATCTGCTTATCTGAAATGGGATTACCATTCAATAAGTTTTCTATAGCTTTTTTTAAATCTTTACCATCTACAGCAATATTATTCCCTGGCCTACTATCATCATACTGACCTCGATATCTTAGCTTAAGTTCATCATCAAAAAGAAAGAAATCTGGTGTACATGCTGCTTTATATTCTTTAGCCACAATTTGCTCCTCATCAAACAGATAAGGAGATTGCATTCCATAAGCATGAGCAAATTCTTTCATCTTTTCCGGCGAATCTTGGGGATATTTCTCGATATCGTTTGATGAAATATAGATAGTCGATATGCCATGATTATTCAACTTGTTCGTATAACTTACGAGGTCATCTATTATCTGTATTACATAAGGACAATGGTTACAGATAAAGACTATAAGTGTACCCTTACTCCCCTTCCATTTTGCTAGTGATACATTTGAAGTATCAATATTTGAGAGTTTAAAATCAGGAGCTTTCGTTCCTAATTCGAGCATAGTTGAAGGTGTAGCAGCCATAGAAAAAAGATTAAAACTTCAGTTTATATATAGTATATGAAGATGAGATAAAAAAATGCCCGGTGCTTCAAAAATCAGTGGGGCTGACTATGCCTAAAAAGCTACAAAAACTAGGTGAAGTACCGGGCCATTGGCTACAGTGTGTTAAGACGTTTGAAAGTGAAAAAAGTTTCCCAAAAGAGCATAAAACTTTACTATTAACAATATTTAACTCTTCTATCAAACCAACACCTAAACAATCACCCGGTATCGATTCGGTTTATTTCGCTGAATAAACCTTTCTACCAGCTACCCAAGTCTCCTGAACATCGATTTGCCAGATATTTGAAGCATCAGTTTTAAAATAGTCTTGATCTATCATTATAAAATCTGCCCATTTACCTTCTTCAATTGTACCAAGAACATTTTCCTGATGCGCAGCATATGCCGCATCAAGAGTAAAGGATCGCAATGCTTCCATCCTGCTCATAGCCTGATCTGCGTACCAACCACCAACTGGCTCACCATCATGACCCTGTCTGGTTACTGCAGAGTATAGACCAAAAAACGGGTTAGAATCTTCAACAGGAAAATCAGAGCCAGATGCTACAACTGTGCCTTGTTGAAGGAATCGTTGCCATGCATAGCCTCCAAGAATTCGCTGTGGGCCTACTCTATCTTCTGCCATATTTTTATCAGAGGTTGCATGAGTTGGCTGCATCGATGCGATGATATCCAGTTCCTTAAATCTTGGAATGTCATCCAGAGAAACTATCTGAGAATGCTCTATTCGATGTCGAAGCTTTCGTTGCTCATCGCCTAATTCATTAATGGCATATTCAAATGCATCAAGAACTTGTCTGTTTCCATCATCACCTATGGCATGGATATTTGTCTGAAAACCTTTACCTGCTGTTTTAAGTACAAATCCATTCATTTCTTCCTGTGATGAAAATAACAGGCCTCTATTTCCTGGGTCATCAGAATAATCTTCAATCATCGCTGCTCCCCTACTGCCAAGAGCCCCATCCGAATACAGCTTAACACTTCTCATAGAGAGCATATCATCTGCATATGAATTTACAGGGCCATCTTTTGAAAGTTCATCAAATGTTTCTCCTGCACCACTAATCATGGAATAGATTCGAGTTGTTAGATTGCCATTATCAGCAAAATCTGTGTAATGTTTCCAATCTGTTACACTTGTACCAGCATCATGAACAGATGTGATCCCCATTTCACCCATTTTTTCAAGGGCTTTTTGAAGTGCTAGCCTTTGTTCTGATTCATTTGGTTCCGGAACAACAGAACCTACATATCCCATGGCTCTATCAATAAATACACCGGTTGCTTCCCCATTAGTATCTCTCAAAATCTTTCCACCAACCGGATCTTCAGTTTCTTTGGTTATGTTTGCTTCTTCCAAGGCTTTTGTATTGCCCCAGGCTGCATGCCCATCTACTCTTCTTAACCAAACTGGACGATCTGATACTATTTCATCTAGGTCGGCTGCAGTAGGAAACTCATTTTCTTCCCAAAGCACCTGATTCCAACCTCTACCTTGAATCCATTCAAGTTCGGGGTTAGCCTCGGCATATTCTTTTACTTTCTGAAGAGTTTCATCTAAAGATGTAATTCCCATTAGATCTACCTGTAATTGCTGATAACCAAGCCCCATCACATGACCATGGGCATCAATTAGTCCTGGAAGAACAGTTTTTCCTTCACCATTCACGACTTCCATACCTTCATGTTTATCGAGTAGCTCTTCTCCACCGACCTCATAAAATTTCCCCTCCCATACAACGAAGGTATCAAACTGTCTCAATGTGTCCCCTTCAATGGTATAACCATTCACATTTGTATAAACGAAAGAAGGTTTTTGTTCTGGGGTTGAACAAGCAAATAGTACCAAGAAAGGTACTACCAATAGTAAATTTTTAAAGCGCATAAGTAATTAGATTTTATTGAATCAGAAATATAGTGAACCACCACTCGATTTGAAATAACTGCCCTTTTTTCAGGATATATAGTGGCTTAATTTTTCAGGTTTAAGATTATAATCTTGAAGATCAGAAAGCTTGATAAATTTAATGTCCTTTATGAGCTGATCTTCACTCTTGTGTTCTGGGTCCGAACCTAAGGATAATTTACCATCCACTTTCTGAACGGAATAATAAAATTCGATCGCATGATAGGGATGATGTATAATCTCATCCGTAAACAGTAGATTATTAACCCCTATAACGAGGCCCGTTTCTTCTTTGAATTCCCTTTTGAGAGCTTCTTCCCTGGTTTCACCATAGTGCACACCACCACCGGGTGGGATCCAAATTAATTCATTATTGAGTGGTGAGAGAAGCTTTATTAATAGAATTGAATCGTTTTCGATCAGAACTCCACATACACGAACTCTCAATGAATTCTGATAGGATTCAATGCTCATTAGCCATCAACTTCTTGCTTCTTATCCTTAAGAGAAACAGTCAGATTATTTTCCTTTGCGTACTCAACACTTGCTTTTACAAAATCAACAAACAGAGGCTGAGGGTTGTTTACTGTACTCTTTAATTCTGGGTGGAACTGTACACCGACAAACCATGGATGTTCAGGAATCTCAACTATTTCAACCAGATCTCTCTCAGGATTTAAGCCTGATAGGAGTAATCCATTCTCAACAAGTTTGTATCTAAGATTATTATTTACTTCATACCGGTGACGATGACGTTCTTCAATACTTGTATCGCCATAAGCCGTATGAGCCTTACTATTTTTCTCAATGTCACATGCATACTTACCAAGACGCATTGTACCGCCCATATTTTCAATATCCTTTTGATCCGGCATTAAATCTATAATTGGATATTCTGAGTCTTCGTCGAACTCAGTGCTGTGGGCATCGGTCCAGCCACAAACATTTCGAGCATACTCAATTACTGCACATTGCATACCCAAACAGATACCAAAAAATGGAATATTATTTTCTCTGGCGTATTGAACAGCTGCAATCTTGCCTTCTATTCCTCTACCGCCAAAACCTGGGGCAACCAGAATTCCTGAAACACCTTTGAAGGTTTTATCAAATTTTGAAGGCTCCAGGCTGTCACTTTGTACCCACTCAATTTCAACTTTGCAATCATTTACAGCACCGGCATGAACAAATGCCTCAACAATAGATTTGTAAGAATCATGATGCTCTACATATTTACCAACCAGAGCGATCTTTATTTTCTTCGAAGGGTTACAGACAGCATCAACAAAACCCATCCAATTATCCAGAACAGGTTCTCCTGTCTCCAGACCTAATTTTGAAATAACTCGACTATCCAACCCTTCGTCTCTCATTAACAATGGAACTTCATAAATGCTGTTTGCATCTCTGGATTCAATAACATCTTCCAATTCAACGTTACAAAACAAAGCAACCTTTCTACGAATTGAATCATCAATAGGATGCTCTGTTCTGCATACAAGAATATCAGGTTGCATCCCACTTTCAGAGAGGGTCTTAACAGAATGCTGAGTAGGCTTGGTTTTTAATTCGCCCGCTGCTGACAAATAAGGGATTAAAGTCAGATGTATAGATAATGTATTTTTTCTACCCACATCATATCTAAGCTGTCGTACAGCTTCTACATAAGGAAGTGATTCAATATCACCAACTGTCCCACCAATCTCTATAATTACAACGTCATAATTCTTTGATTCTCCAAGCTTAACCACATGAGATTTTATTTCATCTGTTATATGTGGAATAACCTGTACAGTCCTGCCCAGATAGGCGCCTTGCCTTTCTTTTGTGATTACATCGTAGTAAATACGGCCAGTTGTAACATTGTTAGTCTGACTGGTCTGGATATCCAGGAATCTTTCATAGTGACCAAGGTCCAGGTCAGTTTCAGCTCCATCATCAGTTACATAAACTTCACCATGTTCATAAGGATTCATTGTACCCGGATCCACATTGATATAAGGATCTAGTTTTTGGATAGTAACTTTTAACCCACGAGCGACAAGTAGTCGACCCAGTGAAGCACAAATTATTCCTTTACCGAGGGATGACGTTACCCCTCCGGTAACGAAAATATATTTAGTAGACATTCAGCTTTAGCTATAGATTGATGGATGTACAAAGTAATGCTAAAGTCACCTGATTTCAATGATGATGATTAGAAATTAAAACTCTATATTACCTGTCCCCCAAAAGATTGGTAGCTACTTTTTTTAGCACATCAGGCTTATCCGAAAAAATACCAGTCACACCTCTTTTAATAAGATTAGTCATTATTTCTTCATCATTAACTGTATATACAAATACGGGTATCTCATTCGACTTAAGCTGATTCATCCAATCTTCAGTGAGCTGTCTGTAACTACAGTTGAAAGCATCGGCTCTCAGGGTTGTGATTAAATGGAAAGGACCTCTGTCACCTGATTGTTTATTCTCATAAAGAAGGGCTGTTGACAAATCAGGAGCTAACTCTTTTAAATGCTTTACTGCTCTGTAATCAAAACTGGAAAATATGATATAATCATCCATCTCATATTTTCGGACTAATTCAATAGCCTTTTCTTCAACCCCACCTCTTAAATTATCAGTTACTGCTTCAGTTTTGATCTCAATGTTTAAGGCAATCTTTCCTTTTGCGAATTCTAAAACCTCTTCCAAAGTAGGGATTCTGGTTTTCTTGTATTCATCACTAAACCAGGAACCCGCGTCGAGCTTCTTTAACTCTTCTAAAGTGTAATCGCTTACATTTCCAGTTCCATTTGAGGTTTTATCAAGCGTACCATCATGAAAAACCACAGGTATTCCATCTTTCGACATGAGCACATCGAGTTCAATCATTTCGGCTTTAAGTTCAACAGCTTTTCTAAAGGCAACTAAAGTATTTTCAGGTGTATACGCACTTGCTCCACGATGTGCAATAACAACAAAACCGTCCCCATTATCATTGTATAACTTGGGTAATTTTAGATCGAAATCCAGTTTTTCCTGAGCTGCTATTTGTGATGTTCCGATTAGCAGAATTAAAAATAAAGTTGCGTATTTCATTCATTGAGGATTTTAATTAGATCTTTGACTCATATAGTAATAGAAGGAAGGGCAATTTTTGGTTTTTTACTATTATGAAACCATTAAAAGATTAGTAGTAAATTAATACAAACAATACCTACCTCAATACATTGAATATTGAGTTAAATTATTGTTTAATTTTAACTTAAATACTAGTTTTGAGAATTAATTACTCTTTTAATAGCTCTATGTAGCAGTGTGTTGAAAGCATCTGCCTCAGAGAATATCTGATAAGTAAAAAATAATCCGATTACCGTAGTAATCGAACCAAATATTGAAATGATGGTTGACAACCATACTGGTTTAATTACACCAAGAATTGTAAGCGCTACCACAAATGAACCTAAAAAAATCTGACTCATTGCGGAAATCAGATGTAAGGTATTGACAGAGTGCACTTGCTCCATCACTTGGTTGATCCTGAAAACCTTTTTAGTTGTTTCTTCAATACGTAGTTCTCTCAAAAAATGACTTTTTTCTTTTTTATCGTCAAACATGTCCTATGATTTTTTGCTAACCTAAAGAATACTTTAATATTATACTAATACTCAGTCTTTTTTTAAAATAGTTTCTATGTCAGATCGAAAAATTCACATTTACGGACGCAATCCAATTATCGAAAATCTCAGAAACAATCCTGACAAAATTGAGAAGATCTTTGTTAAAGATTCGCTCTATGCCAGTTTTTATAAAGTCAGAGAATTATCTAAAACCAATCGAATTCCTGTTTCTAAAGTTCCACAGGAAAAATTAACTGGTCTTGTTGGGAGAGTGAATGATCAGGGAATTGTTGCATTAATGAGTTCTGTGGAATATGTAGATCTGCTCGATTGGCTCTATGAAACTGAAATAGAGAGTAATCCCTGTCTGATTATATTAGATGGTATTGAGGACCCTCATAATTTTGGGGCTATCATTCGAACTGCCTCAGCAGCCGGCGTAAATGGTATTCTGGTACCAAAACAAGGACAAGCACCTGTAAGCGGAATTGTTCATAAAACATCCGCAGGTACTGTTGGTAAAATCCCTATAATCAGAGCAAATACAGTAGCTAATGCTTTAAATGACCTTAAGGCTGCAGGATTTATAATTATTGGATTGGATGGAAATGCTGAAAAGAATATCTGGGAATTTGAATACAACCAACCTGTGGCATTTGTAATTGGTAATGAAGGCTATGGAATAAAAAAACATCATTTAAAATTGATAGACGAAACTCTATCTATGCCTATGAGCAATGATGTAGAATCCTTAAATGCGTCAGTAAGTACAGGAATCTTAATTTATGAATGGAAAAAAAATCATTTATAGAGTAAGTATTCCATTCTTCTATTTTTGAAATCTTCTATTTCAGATGCATCTACAAAATCTACATAACCTGAATTAATCATTCCTATCAGATCGACTCCGGCAAGTAAATTCAGATATTCCCTCATTGCGAAACCTTTATCATTCGATTCAAAATATAAAAGAAGATCTAAGCCCAGTTGAACCGGGTCAATATTATCATAACCTATTTCACTGATTTCGATGGCCTTTATTCGAGTATTTTCAAACTTTGGATTTGAAGCTTTTCCCTGAATACTTTTGGGTGTTATTAGAAGAGTGTCAATTTTTACTGAGTACTTCTCTGCGATATCGTCTAATTTATCCATGTTGTGCTCAATAGTTGGTGATCCTAGTGTCAGAAAGGGATTATCCGTTCCTCTCCCTTCAGAAACAGAAGCACCTTCAAATAATACAGTACCCAGATAAATAAGTGCGTGATCGAAAGTGGGTAGATTTGGAGATGGAGCTATCCATTCGAACCCTGTCTCATTCCAACGCATAGACCTTTCCCACCCAGTCATTGAAATTACATTGATCCTTGAACTCTCACCTCCATCAATCCACTTTTCACCTATGGCCATCTTTGCAAGTTCGGCTATTGTCATACCATGAGCCATTGGAATTGGATGCTTACCAATAAAAGATGAATACTCACTATCTAGAATCCATCCTTGTACATAATCACCACCTGCAGGATTAGGCCTGTCCAGTATCCATACATCCACTCCTGCCTTTGACGCTTCCTCAATTATGTTGAAAAGTGTTTGGTAATAAGTATAAAAGCGCCCACCAACATCCTGCATATCAAATATGATAACATCCACATTCGAGAGCATTTCTTGAGTTGGCCTTTTTGAACCTGAATAAAGTGAAAAAACCGGAAGCCCAGTTGCCCGATCAATCCCATTCTCAATTACCTCCCCATCAGCCTGATCACCTCTAAAACCATGTTCAGCAGCAAAAAGAGCTTTTATATTAACTCCGGAGTTTAACAGTGTATCAAGCATATGAACCCCATGAATAACTGCAGTAGGATTCATAGCTAAGCCAACGCGCTTACCCTCAAGCTCAGGTAAGTGATTTTCCAATAGAATTTGTGCACCAGTTTTAACTATGGGTTCTGGCTTTGCTGATTGAGCACAAGAAGAGAATGATCCGAATACTAAAATCAGGACAAAAAAAATGGGGTATAATAATTTTATCATACCCCAAAATACCAAATGCAGACTTTGTCTGCTCAATACAAATGATTATGCAATATTAGCTACCACATCTGATTCTGCAAAAAAGTATGCAGCTTCAATTTTACCATTTTCAACTGAGTCAGAACCATGGATCATATTTTCTCCAACACTGTCAGCAAAGTCGGCACGGATGGTTCCAGCATCAGCTTCAGCCGGATTTGTTGCTCCAATCAGAGTTCTGAAATCTGCAATTGCATTATCTTTTTCAAGTATCATGGGCACACATGCTCCGCTACTCATAAATTCACATAGCTCAGCATAAAATGGACGCTCTTTATGCACTGCATAGAAACCACCAGCAGTTTCTGGAGTGAGTCTTGTCATTTTCATAGCAAGAATTTTAAAACCTGCTTCTTGAATTCTTCTGGTTACTTCACCGACTAGTTCTTTGCGTACGCAGTCGGGTTTAAGGATGGTTAGTGTTTTTTCAATTGCCATTAATCTTAGATATTTTGTAACAAATTATTTTGGGTTCCTCTTAAAAACAGACCGTAAAGATAAGGTAAAGCCTCATTAATAACCCATTTGCTTTGCTTGATTTTTTTGTTTCAGTATAAACTATGGAAGGATATCGATTAGCGTATAGCTGGCAGTTTCCCGCACAATCCAGTGCTGAATCCTTATGGCCATACCTTTCGAATCTAAACCTCTTTTTTAAGAGTATCGGCCTCTCTTCTATTAAAAAAACTACCTTTTCCAGAAGTACCCCGAAAGACTTTCACCAATTAATGAATGCTGGTTTGTTATCCTATAACGTTTGGGAGGAACAACCATATCAGTGGGAGTATCCATTCAGATATGGAACCGTCCGGAGCTACAGAATTGGTTTACTGGAGAATTTAAAGTTCACAATAGACTTAACTAATTACGACGATGGTACAATAATTAAAGTCAAACTGACTGGGAATGCCCGTAATACTATTTCTAAACATTTACTAGCATTCTACATGACGAGTATATTACGTCGGCAGCTTCGAAAAACAATTCAATATTTCGATGATAGCATTCAGAATGAGGTAGAACCATATGAGCTGTCTAAAACAAAATCACTACCAACTGGTGCAAAGGCTAGGATTGAAAAAATCAAAGATGAGCTTATCAAACTCACCCGACGCCCAAGAACAGTAAAGAAATTATTAGACTTTATTCAGAAAGCCGAAGACTGGGAACTGTCTAGAATTCATTCCTACGAACTTGCCCAAACCTGGGGAGAAAACAAATACGCTGTACTTAATGTCTTTTTAAATGCAGCTAAACTTGAATTATTAGAGTTTGGATGGGATATCTCTTGCCCTAAGTGCAACAATATTAAACAGCACATTTATAGATTAAGTGAGCTTAGATCTCCAGTTTTTTGTGAATTTTGCGGAGATGAGTTCGATGTCGATTTCAATGGTAATGTTTATCTGGTTTTCCGACCACATCCATTGATTAGAAAGCCAAACGAGAAGATCTATTCCGTCGACGACCCTAGACAAAAAAATCAGATTGTTGTCCAGAAGTATCTGAATATTGGGGATGTGAGTTATTTAAATGTAATGTTAGAGGAAGGTACATATCACATTCGGAAGGGCGATAATGAAGAGGTGGTAACTTTACATGTCGATGATCTTGGTCTGGATACTATTAATGTAATTTTCTCAAACGAAAGTAGTGAAAAGGAAGAAATTCAGGTAAGCAGTGAACCAAACATTACATTTACCAATAAGACACATGTTCCAATCTTGTGTACTATAGAAAATTCAGGATGGTCAAGTAAAAAAATTCATGCAACTGA
>CBFHVG010000028.1:0-6209 GCA_965659005.1 uncultured Balneolaceae bacterium | reverse complement strand
CAAAGCAACAAATGACCATGCTTGAGAACAAATATCTAAAGCTTAGTTAATTAGAACTTTCGATCAGCCTGCCTGACAACTGATATAATTGGACCTCAGAGATTTTAGCTTGAATCTTTAAGTTTACTATCCTCTCCTCTATAAGTAACATCTAAGTCTTCAATTACCTGACTCACTTTCCTTTGCCAAAGTAAGTAGACCTGATAGATGAGATATCCTGTCTTTTCTTCCGGCGAATTAAATGGAAATTGCATACTTGGCGTTTTAGAATGTATTTAATGTTGTCGCTACAACATGATATGAACTACAGTTCCCTTTTCATTACCATTTTGTTATCTATTCCTTAATTATCTTATAACCTAATCATTATTACATCGTAGACGGCTTCATGCAGGAAAAAGACGAACAGCAATTGATAAAAGAGAAAAGTAAAAACTTTGCTTTTGAGCTTTGGGGATTGATATCGAATCATGTTGAGAAGAATCAATCAACAGAAATAGAACAAATTTCACCTGAAGCTCCTCCGAGAATTGGTATTAATAATAAATGGGTTCTCCGAGTTTTATTGAGCTTTCCTGTACTCTTGGTAGCATTATTTATAACATCATTTTTCTGGGATTTTGATGGTATAGGATCTGTTCTATTTGGCTATAGTGTGCAATATGAAGGATTATTATCCATACTCAGTATTTCAGGTCTAATAGGATTTGCTACTAACTGGGTTGCAATCACAATGCTTTTCAGACCATCCAGAAAGCGTCCACTTCTTGGGCATGGACTAATACCGGCTCAAAAAGAACGAATAGCTTTTAGATTAGCCAGAGCAGTATCTGAAGATCTGATCAATCCAGAGATCATTAAAAAGAAAATTCAGGAGTCTCAGGCCATAACTAAATACAGAGAGAAAGCTACTGAGTATGTAAGAGGAATAATTGATGACCCGGATTTCAGGTCAGATCTTAAAGGCTTGACTCTTAATTATGTTGATGAAATGATCGCAAATCCGGATGTAAGAGCAAATATTGCTATAGCAATTATTGACCAGATTGAAGAGAGTTTAGATGAAAATTCATTTGAAAAAGTAGCATTAAAGGCATATTCCTTTGTTAAAGGACAAGAAATGCAGGAAATAGTTGAGGACGCGATTGTTAAGCTACCTAACAGCCTGGAAAAGGGATTGAATAAAATGGATGACTTCCTTGATACTCTCCCCGACCGGATAGACAACAATAGTGACATTATCGAAAACATAGTTACAAATCTGCTCTATAAGCTGATCAACCAACTAGATGTGCATCACCTTGTCGAGGATAATCTACTCCAATACGACGAACACAGACTTGAAATGCTAATCAAAAATGCCAGCAACGACCAACTTAAGTTTATTCAGTATTTAGGAGCTGTCTTGGGTACTGTTGGTGGATTTGTAATCTGGGAACCACTGGTTAGTATAATAGTATTAACTGCATTGGGTGGCTTAATCTTGATGGCGGATGCTTTGATTCTTTCTTTGAGTAAAAAGCCATAATATTTTTGTTTGCTATACGAGTAATTCATTTATTCGTGCATCTTTAGAGCTCTAAACTCACTCTTTTAAAATGATATCTAGATTAACAATAAAACTCATACTTGCTTCATTTTTAATAATCAGTATTTCCTGTTCAAGTTCTAAAACACTAAGTACTGACACTTCAGAAACTGAATCAACTGAAGAGAATTCAGAAGAAACTGTTGAAGAAATCCCATCACTTGAAGGTTGGCATACATGGTCATCAACGGATACCGAATATAAAGGGATTGATCTTGATTTAGCTTATGAACAGTACCTAAACAGCAGAGAGCCTAAGAAAAAGGTTTTAGTAGCTATCATTGATTCAGGAGTTGATCGATTTCATGAAGATCTCTCTGATATCATTTGGGTAAATAAAGATGAAACTCCCTTAAACGGTATTGATGACGACAATAATGGATATGTAGATGATATTTATGGCTGGAATTTTATCGGGGGTAAAGACAGCTCGCATGTCGAAAATGATTCTTATGAGTTAACCCGTATCTACTTCGAAATGAATGAACGATTTGAAGGTCTAAACCCTGATAGTATTAGTGAAAGTGATAAGGAGGACTACGAATACTATCTGGCTTTAAGAAAGGATCATGAAAGCAATAAGGAAGAACTTAAAACGATCTATGATCAGTTAAATCAAATCGTTTTGGCAGCTAATTTTGCGCAATCCATACTCAACATTCCTAGTATAGACGCAGCACAGGATATGGATCTTAGTCTTAAAGATGATGATACAGAAGCAGTAAAAAATGCTAAACAAGTATTGCAATTCTTTGTCGGACAAGCAATAACAGATGAAGTTCTGGAATTCGAATATAATATGATTGAGAATCAGCTAAATAGCCTTGACCCTGCTAATGACACAAGATATATAGTTGGAGATGATTATGATGACCTGACAGTTACAAATTATGGGAATAATGATGTTGTTGGACCATTTGCAGATCATGGAACTCATGTTGCAGGTATTGTTGGGGCAATTAGAAACAATGACATTGGCATGAATGGTATTGCTGATAATATTGAAATAATGATTTTAAGAACTGTTCCTAATGGTGATGAAAGAGATAAAGATGTAGCCAATGCAATTAGGTATGCAGTTCAAAATGGAGCTAATGTTATTAATATGAGCTTTGGTAAATCATTTTCCCCTCAAAAGGAATATGTAGATGACGCAGTTAGGTATGCAGATTCTTCAGGCGTTTTGATGATACATGGTGCTGGAAATGATGGATATGATGTTGATGTAAAGAAAAATTATCCAAATAAATACTATGCCGATAGCACAGGATACGCCATGAATTGGATAACAGTGGGTGCAAGCACACCAGCTAAAGAGCTAAACATAGCTGCAGATTTTTCTAATTATGGGAAAAATAATGTGGATGTTTTTGCCCCTGGTGTATCTATTTATTCTACTGTTCCTAATAATGAATATGAATTTTTGAATGGCACAAGTATGGCTGCGCCTGTAGTTACAGGACTTGCAGCACTTATAATGAGTTATTATCCGGAATTAACTTCAGAGCAGGTTAAAAGAATCATTTTTGATAGTGCTGAGCCATTATTTGATGAAATACAGAAACCTGGTTCACAAATAGAGTATGTTCCTTTTTCCAGCCTATCTGCATCGGGTGGTATTGTAAATGCATTAAGAACTGTTCAACTGGCTGAACAAATGACGAATCAGGAATAGTAGGTAAGTCTCAACCTATGTATCTTTGGGCGATTTGAGAAAAAATTCACCCACATATGATGCCATTATAATTGGATCAGGTCCAAACGGATTATCTGCTGCGATTAGACTGGCTCAGACAGGTAAAAAAGTTAAGGTAGTTGAAGCCTGCAGTGAAATCGGAGGTGGAACAAGAACTCTGGAATTAACATTACCGGGTTTTAAGCATGATATTTGCTCGGCTGTTCACCCCACTGCCCTATCTTCACCTTTTCTATCTACTCTTAACCTTGAAGGCCATGGTGTTGAATGGATACACCCTGAGTATCCTTTGGTTCACCCTCTTGACAATGGTGACGCTGTAGTAATTTCGAAGTCATTTGAAGACACTATTAAACATTTAGGTAAAGATGGTAAAGCATATAAAAAGCTTTATAAACCATTTATCGATTCCTGGGATGAATTAAAGAATGATCTTTTCGCGCCATTTAGTCCCTTTCCATCTAATCCATTTAAGATGGCCAGATTCGGACTTTATGGGCTGAGATCTGCCAAATCTCTTGCTGATAGCCTGTTTAAGGAAGAAAGAACTAAAGCCATGTTTGGTGGACTGGCTGCACACAGCATTATTCCACTTACTTATTCTGCTTCTGCTGCTTTCGGATTGGTTCTTGGAAGTAGTTTACATGCGGTTGGGTGGCCAATTGTTAAAGAAGGTTCTCATAGTATCACAAAAGCAATGGCATCTCATTTTCAGGAACTTGGTGGTGAAATTGAAGTGAATCACACTGTGAAATCATTGAGTGACCTTGAGTCAAGCAGAACCTATTTCTTTAATACATCACCAAAGGTAATGATGGGAATACTCGGTGATAAACTCCCTTCTTCCTATACCAAGAAGCTTAAGTCTTATAAATATGGTCCTGGTGTATTCAAAATAGATTATGCTTTGAGTGAACCAGTTCCTTGGATTAACGAATTTGCCAGAAAAGCCGGAACCTTACATATAGGCCGATCAATGGATGAGCTGGTCAAATCGGAGCAGAATGCCTGGGATGGTGTAGTATCAGAAGAACCTTACCTCTTGATCTCTCAACAAAGTATTGATGATGAAAGCCGAGCTCCAAAAGGGCAACATACGCTTTGGGTATATGCTCATTGCCCAAATGGTTCAACATTAGATATGACAGAAATTATTGAAAATCGTATAGAAGAATTTGCTCCAGGTTTTAGAGACATAATTCTGGCAAAGAATACTATGAATACTCAAGCATTTGAGAGTTACAATTCAAATTATGTTGGGGGCGACATCAATGTTGGTGCTGCAATAACTACTCAACTCTTTCACAGACCAGTTTCCATGTTTAGTCCATATTCACTTCCATTGAAAGGAATGTATATTTGCTCTTCAGCAACCCCTCCAGGTGGTGGTGTTCATGGAATGTGTGGGTATCACGCAGCTGAGGCTGCATTATCTAAAGATTTCTAGATCTTGTCTGAATTTATACAGTCTTTCAAAATTTTCAGAGAAAAGTTAGATCATTCTTCTAGCTCAAAGCCATTTTTTTGGTTGGCATCGAGCACTTTCATTGCTTTACTGATATCTATACCCATTCTTACGGTACTCATAAATGTTTTTGTGCCTTCGGGAGATATTTGGTCACACCTTTCTGAAACTGTACTTCCAAGTTATATCAACAACTCCATCATTCTTATGATAGGAATTGGTTCGATTACGACAATAATTGGAGTTTCTACAGCCTGGCTGGTTACCATGTGTGATTTTTCATTCAGAAAGTATTTCGAGTGGATTCTATTGCTACCTCTAGCTATCCCTGCCTATTTATTAGCATACATTTATACAGATTTTTTTGATGTTGCCGGTCCGGCTCAGCAATTGATAAGAGACATATTTGAGATCGGTGCAAGAGACTACTGGTTCCCCGATATCAGAAGCAGAACTGGAGCCATTTTTATCATGTCAATGGCTTTCTACCCTTATGTATATTTGTTATCCAGAGCTACATTCCTTGAGCAATCTACCTCATATATGGAAGCAGGTAGAAATCTTGGTTATTCAACTATTCAAAGCTTCTTTAAGATAAGTTTACCTTTAGCCAGGCCAGGAATAATGGCTGGTTTAGCGCTGGTCTTAATGGAAACTTTAAATGATTTCGGAACAGTTGAATATTTTGGAATTCAAACCTTTACAACCGGGATATTCAGAACTTGGTTTGGCTTAGGTGAACGTGTAGCCGCAGCTCAATTATCTGCTTTTTTACTTGGATTTATAGTCATTTTATTAATCATTGAGCGTTATTCAAGGATAAAGAAGGTCAAAGAAGATCAAACAAGTAGGTTTAAGCGTCTTCAACTTTTTAAGCTGAAAGGTTTTAAGAATAGCATAAGCGTGTTGATATGCTCAACCCCTATCCTATTTGGCTTTGTATTCCCAATTATACTGCTATTGATCATGTTCTTAGGTAATCTGAATGTAGCTTTACATCAGAGATTCATTAGAACAATGATTAATACATTAACAGTTGGTTTTCTAACCGCCGTTATAGCAATAATAGTTGCCCTATTAATGGCATATTCTGTAAGACTGAATCCTATAAGATCAGTTAGATTCATGAACAGATTAGCATCAATAGGTTATGCTATCCCTGGATCGGTAATAGCTGTTGGGATACTTATCCCATTTGGTAAGATTGATAGCCTTATTAATGAAGTCAGTAAAGGGGTTTTTGGTTTCTCACCCGGCTTGCTATTAAGCGGGACACTATTCGCTATGATATTCGCCTATATAGTTCGCTTTTTAGCGGTTTCCTACAATACAGTAGAGTCTAGTATGCAAAAGATTACTCCTAACATGGATGAAGCTGCCAGAGGACTTGGTTATTCGTTCTTTTCAATTCTTAGGAGAATTCATATTCCTATGATGAGTAGCAGTTTAATCACAGGATT
>CBFHVG010000027.1:0-4254 GCA_965659005.1 uncultured Balneolaceae bacterium | reverse complement strand
CTCCCACTCGTAAATCGTGGTAATGGTGAAATCACACTATATATTCCTTCTGTTTATGGTTACCGCGACCAGGGTGCTGGAGATGTTATTCCACCCAATGCAAACCTGATATTCGACATCAAAATCAACTAACATACATTTTCAGATCAATGAGAATACTTAGTCTTGTTATCATTTTCATTTCGATCACACTCTTTTCATGTGACTTTAACCAGGTTGAAGTTGAACCCGGTGTGTCCCTTGAATTAGCTAAGTATAGAAAAGCGTCCATTACTGATATTAAATATGATCTGTTTTTTATTATACCAAAGGATCTCGAGACTCCTATAACAGGTAAAGAAACCATCGAATTTAACCTGGGTAATACTTTCCAGGATCTACAGCTTGATTTCAGAGAAAGTGGTGATAAGATTTCAGGATTACTCGTAAATGGTGAAGAAGTTTATTACTCAATTGGCCTTGAGCATATTGAACTCCCTAAAACAGCCCTGATTGAAGGTAAAAATTCAATAGATATTGAATTCACAGTCGGTGAAACCTCACTCAACAGGAATCCCGAATACCTATATACCCTATTTGTACCGGATCGTGCGAGAACAGCTTTCCCACTTTTCGATCAACCAAACCTGAAGGCTCGTTACGAACTTACACTAGTCATCCCAAAAGAATGGGAAGCCATTTCGAATGCCAGGTTAATTGCTGATATCGAAGACGATTATACTCGGGAACTACAGTTTGCTGAATCTGATCTGCTGCCCTCATATTTATTTTCATTTGTTGCCGGTAAGTTTGATAAGATAACGAGAGAAGTTAGTGGGCGTGAAATGACCTTACTCCACAGTGAAACAGATGACAAAAAAGTTGAGCGAAATCTGGATGACATTTTTCAGTTACATGCTGCTTCTCTTAAATGGCTGGAAGATTATACCGGCATCGATTATCCCTTTCAGAAGTTTGATTTTGCTCTGATCCCAAGCTTCCAATATGGTGGCATGGAACATGTGGGAGCAATTCAATACAGAGCCGGTTCTTTGTTTCTGGATGAATCACCATCACAAAGTCAGTTACTGGGTAGAGCTAGTTTGATTGCTCACGAAACAGCCCATATGTGGTTTGGAGATTTGGTAACCATGGACTGGTTCAATGATGTATGGACCAAAGAAGTTTTTGCAAATTTCATGGCTGCGAAGATTGTGAATCCTAGTTTTCCTGAAATCAATCACGATCTCAATTTTCTTGTTCGACATTATCCATCAGCCTATTCAGTAGACAGAACAGAGGGAGCTAATCCTATTCGTCAGGAACTGCCAAACCTGAATGAGGCAGGAACCATGTATGGGGCTATTATTTACAATAAAGCGCCTATCATGATGCGTCAATTAGAGCTGCTTCTTGGTGAAGAAACGTTCCAGAAAGGCATGCAGGAATATCTAAGCACATTTGCTAATTCCAATGCTACCTGGCCAGATCTGGTCCAGATTCTTGATGCCTTAACAGAAGAAGACCTTATTGCATGGAGTGAAGTGTGGGTTAATACACCAGGCCGACCTGATCTTAGTATCGAAGAGAATAAATTGATTCAGACGGATTCGTGGAACATGAACAGAGTGTGGCCTCAGGTCTTTGAAACATCTTATTTTTCTGAGACTTCCAGAACTGAGTCAATAGAGCTAAAAAATAAGAGTGCTGATTTATCAATTGATTTCGAAGAACTGCCCTTACTTAACAGTAATGGATATGGTTATGGTTTATTCGAAGCTGAACAAAATCTGCTTTTGTACTACGACTCGATGGGTGATGTACAAAAGGGATCTTTACTGATTTCATTATTCGAAAATGCAATTAGCACATCAAGTGATGAGGCTTTGTCATTATTCCTCGAACTGATGGAAATAATTAAGTTAGAAGAGAATCAGCTACTGCTAAATCTTGCAATGGGACAGGCAAGCAGACTATTTACTTCTTTTATTGATACGGATAAAACCATTGAGATTTCGGAAGCGTTGGAGAATATTTACTGGGGTGAATTGCAGGAAAGAGAGCAAAGCAGTATTAAAAAAATGTTTTTTAATTCTTATAGAGGTGTTGCTTCAAGTCCGGAAGCCCTGAAAAGATTAGAAGAAGTATGGAATAAGGATAGGGTCATTGCCGGTGTTTCATTCTCTGAGAATGATTACATCAACATGGCTACAACTTTGGCAATTCGCAATCCCGATCGCTCTCAATTTTTCATCGATACTCAAATGAAGAGAATCAGTAATGAGGACAGAAAGCGGCGATTTGAGTTTATTGCCCCAGCCCTATCAGGATCACAAGTTATCAGGGATGAATTTTTCGTTTCCTTAATGAAGGAAGAAAACCGGCAAACTGAATCATGGGTTCTTGCAGGACTCAGAGCATTACATCACCCATCCAGAAGAGCACAATCCGAAAAGTATATTCTACCAAGCTTGATTCTGGTGGAGGAAATTCAACGAACCGGTGATATTTTCTTTCCAAAACGTTGGCTGGATGCTACGCTCGGAAATTATAATTCAGATTCAGCAGTTAAAACTGTTGAGAAATTTTTAAGCGATCGACCGGATTATAATGCCCAGTTAAAAATGAAAATCCAGCAATCAGCGGATATGATGAAAAGGGCTAATCGAATCCTGAATAATCAGAATAAATGAAACTACCACGAAAGTCTAAGGCTCAGAAAGAACGAGCAATAGAAATCATGAATGAGCTGTACAAGGATTTTCCGGCTCCTGAATGCGAACTTACTCACTCTAATCCTTTCGAATTACTGATTGCCACAATTCTGAGTGCTCAGTGTACTGATGTGCGGGTAAATATGGTGACACCAAAACTATTTGAACTCTACCCTACTCCCGAGCTCATGGCCGAAGCTCCTCTTGAAGATCTGGAAGAGCTGGTCAGAACTACAGGCTTTTATAAAAATAAAGCCAAATCATTGAAGGAGGCTTCAAAACGACTAGTTGAAGTATATAATGGTGAAGTACCTCAGAATATGGATGACTTACTGACTCTTAGGGGTGCAGCAAGAAAAACAGCTAATGTTGTTCTTGGGAATGCATTTGGAATCAATGTTGGCGTTGTTGTTGATACCCATGTGAAGAGAATTTCTAATCGATTTGGCTTAACCAGGGAGAAGAATAACACTGACAAAATCGAACGTGATTTAATGGCTCTTTTCCCTCAGGAAAACTGGACAGATTTATCTCACTTACTTATCCTCCACGGCAGAGCGGCTTGTAAAGCCCGATTTTCAAAGGCTCCTGATCATCCTGTGTGTATTAAATATGGAAGACATTGTGAGTGTCAGAAAATGAGAGCAAAAGAAGCTAAAGCAAATGAGTGATCCTAAAGATCATATTTTCAATAGTTATATAGATCCGGTACCCGGCATACGTCCTGGAATTCATATTTTCGAAGACGAAAATGAAGGTGAGAAAATACTCGGCTTCCATGATGACCTTGGTTATGCTACTCCACATTTTGGTTTACCAGCTTCTGCTGAACAGATTCTTTCATTAGTAAATGGAGAATATTCCATTCAGCAAATCATGATGTACTGCTCTGATGAAATTAAAGCAGATGATATACTCAGATATGTTCAATTCTTGGATCAGAATGGGATTTTGGATTCTGACTACTTTAGAGCTCATGCCGAAAAGATGGATCTGGAATATGAACAATCTGGAGTTCATGAATCCAATACGGCAGGCATTTCATATTCAGATGATAAAGCTTCATTAGGGCAATATCTGAATACGATGTTCGAGGGATTTCAGGCTGAAAAGGAATTCAATAAAAATCCCAAAGCTCTTTTTGCTCCACACATCGACACCCGAGTTGGTATCTCCTCATATGTGAAAGCATTTTCAACCATTCAGCATATCAAACCAAAGCGAGTAGTGATGATTGGGACATCTCACTATTCAGGTTTATTTGGGCAGCTTTATGAATACAAACCCTTTATAGCTGTTGATAAAAACTTCAGGATGGTAAATGGAGAGATAGAATCAGATTCTGAGTTTTTTGACCAACTTAAATCTGTTGTTCAAGAACAAAATATTGAAGGAATATCCTTTGATAATCGAGCCCATCGAATAGAGCACAGCCTGGAATTACATGCTTTGATGCTCAATCACATCTGGGATCATGAATATAAGATCGTCCCCTTCCTTGTAGGCTCATTTGAAGAGCTCATGTACATGTCCAATTCTTCTCTGGAAAAGGATATTAATA
>CBFHVG010000026.1:0-16404 GCA_965659005.1 uncultured Balneolaceae bacterium | reverse complement strand
CGTTAGAAATGTGCGTCAGGGTTCGGATGGATATATCTACCTCGCTGTTGATGGTCGAGGAATATTCAAGGTTGTTCCTCAAAGCTAGGAACAACCCCTTTTCACCGTGTGAACCCCCTGTTTCATCGAAAAGAATAGGGCTATCATGATTATCTCCTCATCTTTGGAACAGTTACAAACCATAACTAACCAAACGAGATAATCATGAAAATACTAAGATTTATTTTAATCATTTTTTTCGGGGCCACTTTCTTTAGTGGTTGTTTCCTGAAATCAGTTCACCCATTAGTTAGTGAAGAAAATGCCATCCTTATTGATAATCTGGAAAGACCCGATGATTCAGAATCTTGTTAAATGGACCATTTTTTAAGTATTAGCCTCAGCCAATTCTCTTTCAATTTTTCTTCTATTCAACTCATTTAAGATAAGATCGGTAATTTCACTTTTTAGCAGAAATTCATATCGAATATCAAGAACATATGCCTTCACCTTTAGCTCAATCATATTTACCCGGTCAATAACCTTGTTCTCTACTATCACAGCAACTGGTTTATTCAAATAAACATATCTGGATGTAATAGCTGCTTTATAAGCTACTTCCTTTGCTTCTGCAAGATTCATACTCGTTTCAAGGAAGATTGAGGAAACTACCTGACAATACAGCTCACCTGCATTAGAATTAGATACAGATGTACTGCTAATTAAAGCATTTGGAATACTAATAAGGGAATCATCAGGGGTAATAATGCGTGTCGTTCTTAGTCCAATAGTTGAAACCTCACCATAATGCTCACCAACCTCTATTTTATCCCCAACTTGAAAAGGACGATCAATTATAATTAGAAAGCCACCAAAAATGTTCTTCAGAATATCCTGAGCTGCAAATCCAACAGCTATACCAATCGATGCGCTAACAGTAATAACGGTTTCAAATGGGGGATTAATGATACCAACAATTATTACAAATATAGCTCCTGACCAAATGATTAAATTTATAAATGGAATTAAACGTTTTATAAAAAGCCGATAATTAATCTGATTTTCAGCCAGTTTTTCGAGTAAAAAACTAACAAGCCTATTGCCAAAATAGGCCAGGCCAATTGTAAATAAGATTGAAACAATCTTAGATAGAGAGAATAACTCCTGTAGCTGATTAATTGATGGATCCAGTAAGTTTTCTTTTCCAGCTTCAACCGCAGTACTATCAACTTGAGCTAATAATATTAAGGGAAAGAACACAAATAGTGCTGTCAGCAATAAGGGTTTGGCATTCTTCAATATGTATCTATTTACCATAATCATCCTCAATGTATTACATTTCTTCGTTGCAGATAACTAAGAACTTGCCTGTAGACCAATTGGTTTAATTGATACAAACCAGCATTTTCCTGAAGAATACCTTTACTCTTAAGTCGTGTAAGCATCACTTTACTAGCTGATAAATCGATATTAAGAATGCGTGATAGTTCGGCAACTTTGAGGGTGTCATGTAATATGAATGCAGCGGCAACAAATAGGAATTCTGAAGTTACTATTTCTAGTGACTCAAGTGAGAATGACTGATAAGTAGAGATAGTCACTTGTTTATTTTCTACTCCTTTTATGGAGCGTTGCCATAGAATGATAGCGACAGAAGCATTGCCTTTTGCATCTTCAGCAAGTTGATCAAAGAACCTTTCTCTAAGGTAGATTTGTAATTCTTCAGGTTTGTGTAATCTCTTTTTATAGGATCTGTTCTTTCTTGTTTCTTCATCTGGAAGGAACTCAATACTATAGCCGCTTAAATTATGACGTTGCATAATAAGTGATTCAATCTGATCTCTTTTAAGTGAATCTGTATGTTGTAGCAGATTAAAGTGTGTTTCAACTCCCATGCTTTTATTCAAGAAATTCCAGGCATAACGAGAACAGGTTAACACCCAAAAAACCTGGTCTTTTGTTTCAGAAATAATGAGCCACAAAGCATCAAGAACATCATAACCATTGATGTTCCTGATATACATATTCTGCATACCCTCTAAAATTACAACCTGCTTTTTGTTTGATGCTTTAAGTTCATGAATGAAAGCTTCAGGACGTTTCACATTTTCAATACCAAACTCTTTTGCAAAGGAAGTTAGGAATTGCTCCATTTTCCAGGTGGATTGTTCGATCATGATTTTTTTGCAATCAAAATCTGTGAAAATTGAGGCGGTTACCTGGTCAATGTATTCGCTCTTTCCACTACCTTTTTCACCAATAATGGCAACATTGGACGGAACATCTTCTTTCCATGCATCAAAAACTTTTCCTAATTCGGACATGTTTGCATGTTCAGATCGGATGTACACATCTTCAGTGATATCATTCTCAATTAAGAAGTGTTTTCTATACTCTTTAGGAATCTGGGATAAAATTTGATCTGTATTGGTGAGGAATGTGCTTATATCAACACTTAGTGTCTTCCTTTTAACACTGATCACCTCAAATCCAAAAAGTTGTTGAATAGGGATCAGGATATTTCTGAGTTTTCTAAACAGAAATCGGATCATTACGGCAATCCAATCTTGGAAACCGGCCCAATAGGCGATTAGATAATTTCTGGTTTTCTTTAACCAGGCTCCTATTTTTCTTTTCATGTGACTCAGTTAAGAATAAACTGTTTATGAAGCAACAAGTTAAATAGTAGATTCCTGATGATCTACTATTGAGTGTTTTAATTCTCCTGCCTTTTATTTGGCACTATCTCCCAGATGATATCAGTATGCTTCTTGATTATTGAACTCATTGAAGACCATTCCTCATTGTCAGTAACCATAGCTTGAAAAGAAGCATCTAATACCTCATCAATATCATCCCAGTTTGAGAAGTAATAAATAATTCCACTGTTAAAAGTTGACCCGGTGTGATGAGTAATAACATTGTACCCACTTAGAATCCCATCATCAATTGCTTTGTCCAAGACAGGTTTAGTAGTTCTTTCAACAGTTACTAACCACAAGTCTAAATCACTAAATGGAACTTCAAACAAAGACTCATATGCGAGAGAGGCCTTCTGTTTATTATTCCAATTACCATCTCCTTGATTCCAAATACTATCGGTATGTCTATTCGTCATTTCACCTGATTTTGAAAGAGCTTCATTCTTAATCATGTTATTGACGAAATGATCCCAAAACACATCAAGGTCTTTCCACTCGGTAACGTAAATGATCATTCGCCAGTTATATGTACCGCCAGTATGATGTTGCCAAATTGTGAATCCATTAATTATTTCTTGTTGCTCCAGTGATTCGAGGACAGGAATGGTATAATCATAATGCATATCAAGCCAATCATTCATATGATTATAACCTATGTCATAGTCTGCTAGGTACACAAGAGATGAACTGAATGCCTCCTGTGATAGAATGTTAACAGAATTTATGAGTATAGCTTGAATGGAAAAGAAGCAGATAATCACATATTTCATCATAAAGTCCTCACTTTTAGGAGTTCGTCAATTAAGGGTAGGCCGACGATTTTATTACATGATGAATATGTGATATAAACTAAATACAGTTCTTAAAGTCAAACTGAGTAGTAGGATTCAGGAATCGAACTCGATACTTATTTAATTTACGATCATGTATAAATTTGGCTTAATTCAGAATGTCTTAAACTGATTCTTGAGTTATTACAAAATGGATGACCCTGAGCCAAAAAAGGCTTTCATGATATTCATGAAAGCCTTTAGTACGCCCGAGAGGATTCGAACCCCTAACCCCCAGAGCCGAAATCTGGTACTCTATCCAGTTGAGCTACGGGCGCATATAATTTCAATAAACTGCTACCTTTGTTCATTATCAGCTCTACTAAGAGCCGAAATTCCCGATTCAATCGGGATTGAGCTACGGGCGCATGATTTAGTGAAAATTAGTTATTAGTTAAAGGAATAACCAATAACTAATAACAATTCACCAAATACCTAAAGCAAAAGCATTCCATCCCCAAAGGAATAAAATCGATACCCTTCTTTTATAGCGTGATTGTACACCTTCCACATTTCATCCAATCCTATAAAGGCGCCAACAAGCATGAGTAAGGTACTCTTTGGAAGATGAAAATTGGTTATGAGAGCATCTACATTCTTGTACTCATAACCTGGAGTAATGTAAATATCAGTTTCACCGCTGCAAGGCTCAAAGCCTCTTTCAGTGTAAGCCGATTCCAGCACTCTAACACTCGTTGTTCCAACAGCTGTAATATGCTTAGCAGCATTCAGCTTATCAGCTGTTTCTCCATCCACTTGATACCATTCAGAATGCATGATATGGTCTTCAATCTTATCAGCTTTTACAGGCGCGAAGGTGCCAAGACCAACGTGTAGTGTCACCTCAAGTTTGTCTATTCCTTTTGCAGCTATTTTACTCAATAACTCATCTGTAAAATGAAGTCCGGCTGTTGGTGCTGCTTTCGATCCCAGATCTTTGGCATACACAGTCTGATACTCATCCGCTAGTTCTTCATTCTGCTCAATGTATGGAGGAAATGGCGTGTACATCACTTCATCAAAAGCTGAATCATTCAGTGAATGATTGAACTGAAGTGTTCGAATGCCGTCTTCCGATATACCTAACACTTGAGCGGTAATCCCCATTGCGAGTTCTACTTCTGCGCCCATTTTGAATTTCTTGCCTGGACGAACAAGAGCGTCCACCATGGTGTCATTATGTGCATGAACCACAAAGACTTCCATTTTTCCGCCTTCAAATAACAACCGGCACTTTTCAACTTTTGAATTATTTACAACCAGACTTGTATCCTTGGGGAGGTAGTCATGTAGATTGTAGAAATAATCATCTGTAATTGATCCGGTTTTACGGTCAAATACTAATAAGCGTGCATGATCTCTGGGGTGAGCTGGTGACTGGGCTATCAACTCATCAGGCAGGTGATAATCAAAATCGTCTATTGTGTAAGCCACGATCAGATTTGAACAAGAGCTTTTTGTATAGCTTCAACAATACCGTCAGGACCAATACCCACTTCATCATGTAGTTCACGTTGTGTACCATGTTCCACAATACGATCAGGAACTGCCATGATATTCATCGTAGGTTTATGATCTTTTTCGATCAGATATTCAGCAACTGCTGAACCGAAACCACCCATTTTACAGCCATCTTCCAAGGTGATGATATGAGAGTATTTCATAGCAATTTCATCCAGAAGCTCTTCATCTAGCGGCTTAGCATAGCGCATATCATAGTGCCCAACGATAACACCCTCAGCTTCCATTCTGCTTATTGCTTCAGTGGCATAATTACCAATTGGACCAAAAGAGAGTATGGCAATGTCGTCACCCTCTTTAAGTGTTCGACCTTTACCAATTTCCATATGCTCAAAACCTTCACGTACTTCCATCCCGGTTGCTTGACCACGAGGATAACGAATTGCCCAGGAAGCATCATTGAACTCAGATGAAGTGTACATCATGTCGCGTAATTCCTGCTCATTCATAGGAGATGAGACAATCATATTAGGGATCGCTCTTAGGAAGGCAACGTCGTATAAACCATGATGCGTAGGACCATCAGCGCCAGCAAACCCGGCTCTGTCTATACAGAACACAACAGGCAGATTTTGGATAGCTACATCATGTATAACCTGATCATAAGCTCGTTGAAGGAATGAAGAATAAATAGCACAGAACGCTTTTTTTCCTTCAGTAGCCATACCCGCTGCAAAAGTCACCGCGTGCTGTTCAGCAATACCCACGTCAAAAGCTCTTTCAGGATATTTATTCATCATCGGCCATAAGCTGGATCCGCTTGGCATAGCGGGTGTCATTGAAACGATATCTTCATTCTCATCAGCCAACTCAACCAAAGCACTACCAAAAACATCCTGATACTTTGGGGCTTTCTTTTCTGTACTAGGCTTAACTAGTGAATTACCTGTAATCTTATCAAATGGAGAACTTTGAGCATGCCATTTAGTTTGCTCGCGCTCAGCTGGAGCAAACCCCTTTCCCTTTACAGTAACAATGTGAAGTAATTTTGGACCTTTCACATCTTTCAAATCTTCAAATGTCTTTTGCAGTGCTTCTACATTGTGACCATCCATTGGGCCATAATATTTGAAGCCAAGTGCTCTGAACAAAGATCCTGGAGTTACAGCTGCAAGCACAGCCTTTTCCATTTTTGAGGCAATTTTCCTCATTTTATCACCAGCACCCTTGAAGTGTCCTAACATATCGTACACTTCATCCCTCATTTTATTGAAGGTTTTACTTGTGGTGATATCAGTTAAATATTCTTTAAGGGCACCAACATTTGGGTCAATGGACATACAGTTGTCGTTCAGAACAACAAGCATATCACTGTTCATATATCCGGCATTATTCAAACCTTCGAATGCAAGACCGGCTGTCATGGCACCATCGCCAATTACAGCAACTACTTTCTTATCATCTTTATTCAGGTCTCGGGCAACAGCCATACCAAGAGCGGCTGAAATGGATGTGCTTGAGTGTCCTACACCAAAAGTATCATACTCACTTTCGCTTCTATTTGGAAAGCCGGATAGTCCTTTATATCTGCGATTAGTATGAAATTCTTCTCTGCGACCAGTTAGAATTTTATGACCATATGCCTGATGTCCAACATCCCACAGTAATAAATCTTTTGGCGTGTTATAAGCATAGTGAAGAGCAACAGTAAGTTCTACCACCCCCAGACTGGCACCAAAATGACCACCCCTAACAGACACTTCGTCTACAATAAACTGACGGAGTTCGTCAACCACATCCTGCAATTGTTCAGGACTAAGTTTCCTTAGGTCTCCCGGAGTTTTAATGTTAGCCAGCAACGGACCCGGTATACTCTTCTCAAATTCCATATTGTGTACTATTCTTCAGCTTGAACTTTTTTGATCTTCAACTCTGCTTCTTCCAAAGCTTCATTGCAATATTTAGAGAGCGTTAATCCCTCCTCATATAACTCTACGGATTTTTCCAGTGTTATGGATTTGTCCTCAAGTTGACTAACTATCTCTTCGAGCTTCTTTAAAGCATCTTCGAAGCTAATACGTTCCTTCTCATCCATTTATAATGATTCCGCTGGTCTAAGTTTTTAAAGCTAATACTCAAAATACACTTTTTTAGTGTGCTAATCATATACTATAGATATGCAGTTTTGGTTCCTTTTTTTCGTAGAAGAAGACACCTATTCTGAGACCATTTAACCTATTGTAATTCAGATTTTACCGTGAATTTCTGCCCGTCTGAAGTGATCTCAATAGATCCTGACTTTGCGGTATACCATGTTTGGACTTCATGTTTATTCAATGCCCAAACAGTTTCAGGGTGTGGATGGTTGAACTTGTTAGCTACTCCACTGGAAACAACGGCTATGTCTGGTTTTATCTTAAGAAGCAATCTTTCATCTGTACTACTTCTTGACCCATGATGACCTACTTTCAACACATCGGTTTCGATGAGATTGGGGTAATTTTCAATCAATTTTTGCTCGGCCTGATGTTCAGCATCACCAGTAAATAAAAACTGAGTGTCTCCATAAATTAACTCCGCTACAATGGAATGTTCATTTGCATCTGAACTAGTCAATTCCGGGTGAGGTGAGTATACAAACATCAGAATAGAACTATCTACATCAACAATATCACCTGAACTTAGGTTGAATACGGGGACATCTGATTGCAAGGCCTTGTTGATATAGCTGCCGTACAGCTTTGAATCATAATTGAAACCCGAATTATATATAATATCTATTTCTATTGAACCAATAAGGTCTTGGATACCACCTATATGATCAGCATGAGGGTGTGAAAGAATTACAGCATCCAGTTTTCTAATCCCTTCTTTTTCACAGTATTCAAGAATTAGTTGAGAAGAATTATATGATGGAGACCAAACGCCTGCGTCCATTAAAATGGCATTACCATTGGGTGTTTGAATGAGTGCTGAATCACCCTGACCAACGTCGAAATAGGTAATTTTTAGTAAGGAATACTCATTGATTCTGGCGATTTCAATAACTTGAAAGCCTACAATACAGAGAAGCAATACTGCGAGTACTTTCCACCGAATCTTGTGGAATCTTACATGTGCTATGAAAAAAAGTAAAGTGAGCCAGATCAGCCAAATCATAATATTGTTCACTTGCACGGATGTCCAGGTACCTGACCATGTATTCGCATGATGGGCATATTTGATCATTCCTGTGAAATAAGTATCTGAAACGATGTTCAGGATGGATGAAAAATTTGGCAGAAGGAATGATAAAATCAGATTGAATACAGAGAAGGGAAGTACTATTCCAAGCAGTGGAACAAACAAAACATTTGATAGTGGGCTAACTAGTGAGATTTCCCCAAAATAGTGCGCCTGAATTGGGAAAAGACCAATTTGAATAATGATTGATACTATAGCAGTCATCATCAAAGCAGAATACCAGGAATGTCTGTGTCCTGGGGAAATAGATAACTGTATGGTAGGCATGATCATGAGGATGATGAAGACCGCTGAAAAGGAAAGCTGAAACCCTATATCAAATAAGTTTTCAGGATAGAGTATCAACATAAAGAATGCGGCACATGAGGTTAGGTTGATCGGCCTTGAGAACTTATAGAACAAACGAGCTACAAATAAAATGTATCCGGTTATTGAAGCTCTAATTACTGAAGGAGAGAATCCGGTAATACCGACATATATAAATAAAACTAACAACACTAAAATGGCCAAGAGATGTTTCCGATACCTATATGACCACACATGAGGTATTAATATCCAGAAGGGCGCCATCAAAAACCCAACGTGAAGGCCAGAAACAGCCATAATATGCGATAAACCGACTCTACTAAAGGCCGTTCTAGTTAACGAATCAATTTCCCCTTTATCTCCGGCAATTAAAGCTGATGCAAGACCTATGTTTTCAGAATTATATAACAGCTGTAATTGATCTTTTATAATTCGCCTGATTTGGTGCCAGCTAAACCGCTGTTTTTTTTCAATGATTTTGAACTCATCGACATTGACCCGGATCATTATTTCATTTTGATCCATCCATTTTGCAGAATCAAAAGAATGTGGATTGCGTGCAGGATCAGATGGAAGCACTGTAGCTTTAACTTTTAGAACATCCCCTTCATCTATGACACCCTCAATACCGGAGGCATAAATTTTACAAGAGCAGACCAATTGATTACCGTCAATTGTAATGTGATTATTCTCAAGTATTAATTTTAAATCCTCATTACTGTTCTTTGAAGAGGATACCAATCCGCGAATTTCAACTTTTTCCCATTGATATGATCTCAAATATGATTTCAACTCATTATCCACTTCATAACTCGATACACAGTAAATGAGGTAAGTGGCAAGAATCACAAATAGGTGATAACTGACATGGGCGTAAATAAATTGAAGGCTATAGAGTTGTGATTTTAGGATTATGCCAATCAATACTGGTCCTAAAAGAAGAATGAGCAAAACGACTCCCATAACAATCCAGCCAGAAAGGCTAGTTGATGACTGATAGCCAAGCAGTATGCCTGATATACTGCAAAGCATCAGTCTTACAAAGGGATAAGTAGCCAGGCTGTAGATAGGGTCCTTCATGCTGAAAAGACCCAATTTAGATTATATACTTACAGCTCAGGATTTAATGGATATAAAAAAGCCATCCCTCGACTAAAGGGATGGCCCAAACAAAACAAATGGGTTTGTACCGAAATTTACTCGAGACCGTATTTAAAACGCTCTCTTAAGTCCTGAATATAAATACCAATATCGTTTCGAATTTCGAAAAGGCGTCTGTGCAAATCAGCATAAAGCTCATTATTGATATGCTTATATCCTTTAAGCTCCTGCAAAAGAGATAAGGCCTGATTAGCATAAAACAGAGCACGTTTGGTATAGGCGATATTGGCACCTAAATAATCGATTTCGAAACCGAAAGAATAACCACCGGCAAGTTTGGCGCCGATTTTAAGTGAGTTACTAACAAAATCGTTAAGCATGTGCGGCCTGTCACTAACTTTAATGGATTCAACCCATTTTATAATGTCAACAGCCAGCATTCGTGTGTTAGTGTACAGATTCAGATTATCAATTGATCCATAATCTGAATAAGTAAAATCATCACTTAGTGATTTCCATTCTTCACCTTTATCAAAATCGTCTTCTTCTTCAAAAGTCTCATTTGAACCGAAAAGAAAATCCTCGTCATCAAATTCATCCTCATCTTCCCAGTCGTCTTCATCTTCCGGGAAATAAGCTTCATCCAGCAAAAGTTCTTCTTCGATGAATGCATCAACAGCATCATCTTCGCTTAAACTTTCTTTAAGAAGTGTAATCCAACGCGGCGTAGAGCCTTTTTGGTCGGATGAAATGAATTTTCTTAGTTGTTCACTCTTTTTTTCGACTTCTTCAAGATGAGCTTCCCATCGGTGCTCATCCCAGATGCCGTCCTCGTATCCATCCGTGTGCATATGCAATAAAAAGAGAGCTTAGGGTTAGGGTTTAATATAGAAACAAAACTTTTAGCTTAGCCGCAATAGGTGTGTTGACAACTAACGCATTATGTGGATAAAAAGTTTTTAAAGTCGCTCCAAAACGCCAATCATTACATTGGTCATTTTGGGTTCAGCCATGGCTGCCGCTTCGAGAACATGTTCAATATTTAATGGCTCTAGTGCGTCAGGGAAGCATTCATCTGTAATTACAGAGATTCCAAGTACATCCATTCCCATATGAACAGCTGCAATTACTTCAGGTACAGTACTCATACCCACAACATCAGCACCCAGCATTCTCATGTATCTATATTCGGCTTTTGTTTCCAAAGCGGGTCCGCTAATAGCCAGATATACACCTTTGTGCATTTGAGTTTGTTGTTCAAGGGCAACTTTCTCAGCTACTTCAATTAATCTTTCTGTATAAGGCTCGCTCATGTCAGGAAAACGAGGGCCAACCTCATCGTCATTTGGACCTATCAATGGGTTATCTCCCAGCATATTGATATGGTCCTTAATAAGCATGATGTCACCACGCTTGAAGTTTGTGTTCATCCCACCACAAGCATTACTAACAAACAGAGTCTGAGAACCCAATTGCTTGGTAACCCGAAGCGGAAAAACGATCTGCTTCATGCTATAGCCTTCATAAAAATGAAAGCGTCCTTGCATGGCTACTATAGCTTTTCCTCCAAGATGCCCAAAAATTAAGCGTCCGGCATGCGTTTCTACAGTTGAAAGCGGAAAGTGGGGGATATCTTCATACGGGATAGATTCCACTATTTCGATTTCATCGGCCATCTGACCTAATCCTGTTCCCAGTATGAGGGTGTATTCAGGTTCGAAATCTGTTTTAGATCTAATGTATGAGACTGCTTCAGCGCGATTAGCTCTGAACTCTTCAACAGATTGAATGTGCATGAATTTAATTTGAGATTGCTAACCTTCAGTAACTTAGTCGATTTCGTCGAGGAGATCATCAAGGCGATCTAGCCCATCATCTGTTTCAGAATCACTTTCACCGTTCACTTTCAGTTTAAAATGGTCGTCGTCGTCATCTTCTTTCTCTTCTTCATCTGATTCTTCAACATCCATATCCAGACTCAGTTCCAGATCAACCTCTTCTTCTTCCATATTTTGCTCAGTATCCAGCTCAATAAGTCGTGATGGAGTAGGCATATTATCCAGTACGTCATCTTTTGGAAGGGTGAATACCTCTGTTTCATCTTCAACCATCTGTGACAACGAGTCTTGAAGCATATCCAGATAAGACTGGAGGCTTCTGGTCATTTCTTCTTTTTTATCTGTAAGTCGAAGTATACTCTGACGAATTTCTTGTCTTCTTTGGTGGGCTTCACGGATTATAGCATCTGCCTGTAATTCAGCTTTTTCAAGTGAATTCTTAGCTTCTAATTTAGCTCCCGCTAGCTTTTGTTCTGCTGAGTCTTTGGCTGTTTGAAGAGTTTCATGTAGAGCTTCTTCTACTCTTTCATAATGTTTTACACGCTCTTCCAGAGAATCGATTTTGTCTTCAAGATCTCTGTTCTTTTTTTGTAGGTGTTCCCATTCGTTGGAAATTAGTGACAAATAAGCTTTTACCTCTGCCACGTCAAAGCCACGCAGTGATCTCTCAAATGTTTGTTGTTTTATCTCAAGTGGAGTAAACTTCATAGCTGCAAACCTTTAGGTGATTCGTATTACAATTAAATAAAATAACACTTATTCATCTAACATGTTCCGCAGATTACTACTGTCCTTCTCTTTTGGGGAGCTTTTCCGAAGATCTTCTTCTTCAATTTGAATAGAGGGTGCTTCTTTTCCTTTAGACCTTGAACGATTTGAGGTACCAGCGATATCCTCTTCAATTACAATTTCTTCCAAGTTCTCAAGGCGTTGTTCCGTATTTCTTTTGAACTCACTCAGTGCTTTAAAAAACCGAGGGTCTAATTCAGATTCAGATTTTTTTCTGTTTATCCAGGTTTTAATCAAGCCAAAAAAGCCAGTGGCAAATATTCCAAATAATACTGTACCAGATATGATACCAACTAGTGCAAGTACAAATTCTTCCTCCGACATTACCTACTCCTTAAATCATTAGCAATTTTAGAAACCTCTTTCTGATAATCATCAGCGGGGTTTTCATAACCATGTGGCATTTCAATATCACCTGCGGTTTTTCCAAAATCATCAGGAGCTTGCGCTGCGATGGCTTCCAAATTTTCAACACGTGATTTCAAGCTTGAAACAATTTTTCTTACAGCCTCAAGCTCATCATTTTTTTCAGATAGCTTGCTCTGAACCTTGAGCTTTTCAGTTTTATACCCTGTATACATTCCCCCAACTATTGCTACAATTGCAATCCAGGCAAACCAAGGAATCCCTAATAACATATTTATGTCTCCAAAAGATTTATTACCGACTTGCTACGTTATCTCTTAATTATAGTTACGCTCACCGAAAATTGCACGTCCAACCCGAATCATTGTTGAACCTTCCTCAATGGCAACTTCAAGATCATTTGTCATGCCCATTGATAATTCAGAAAGATCAATATTCCCGCCATTATGGTGTTGGTGATCATTCAGTAATTTTTTCAATGCTTTAAACTGTGGCCGAACTTCTTCCGGATCATCAACCAATTCAGCAATACCCATAAATCCTCTGAGTTTGATATTCTCGCAAGAGCGAACATATTCAATTAAACCTTCAATCTCAGATGGTTTACATCCGCTTTTCTGTTCTTCTTCACTGATATTAACCTGAAGCAAAACGTTAATTACCCGGTCATGTTGTGATGCCCTTTTGTTTATTTCATTCAGATGTTTCTGTTTGTAAGGGCTATGAATCCAGTCAACTCTGTCGGCAATGAATTTCACTTTATTCGTTTGAAGAGTTCCAATCATATGCCAAACTGCATTATCAGCAGTAATATTTTGCATTTTTTCCTGAAGTTCCTGCATTCTATTCTCTCCGAAATGCATCTGGCCAGCATCAAGTGCTTCCTGAATCATCTCCATAGGTTTCGTTTTTGAAACAGCAATCAGTTTTACTTCATCACTTGAACGACCAGCTTTTTCGCAAGCTAAGTGCATTCTTTCATGGATTTTTGCAAGATGTTCTTTGATCATCTTATTGTATGGCTGAGTATAAATTGGTTAAGAAATAACTATACAAGATAACCTTTTATCATTCTTGATATTCTCTTATTTTAGGGACCTATTGAAAAATCGATTTTGCCTCTGGAATTGACTCATTACATATCCCGATCGCACAAGCCTTTATACAGGCCGAAGTCCCAACCGAACTCTCAAGGAACTGGAAGGGCATGAGTACAACAATTCGGCATATTTCAACTTTCCTTAATCAATGGGCTCCACCAAGTGTAAAGTTGGATTACGATAATGTCGGATTACTAGTCGGAGACCCTGATTCAGCTGTTACATCCATACTCACTTGCCTTGATGTTACCGAAGATGTTATAGAAGAAGCAATTCAGCAGAATTGTGAGCTTATTGTTGCTCATCACCCTCTTATTTTCAATAAAATTGGATCCATCAATCCAACTAATGAACAGGGAAAGTGCATATACAAGCTGATTAAATATGATATCGGTCTCATCGTTGCACACACAAATCTTGATGCAGCTCTGGATGGCGTTTCCTTTGTTCTGGCCAACATGCTTGGGCTGGATGATCTCCGCTTTTTGAATAAAGACTATAACATAAGCCGAAAAATTAGCCTAACTACATCTTACAAGGATAGTGAAGCCATACTCAGACTAATGAACTTTTATTCCGGTGAAGAGGCTCTTTACTTTGAAGTCGAGAGTCGTGAAGCTGGCCTAAAATGTTATGAGGCTATTATTGACCAGCAGCATGTAGAAGAGTTACAGAAAGCATTGAAAGATGAGGGTATGCTACTGGACGGGCACTTCCAGGTAACCAGCCTTACCTCACCATCTTCAAACTTCGGTTTAGGTGTAATTGGTGAGTACCCGGATGAGGGAATTGGTCAAAACGAGTTTCTACATCTTGTTAGTCAAGCTCTTGGAACTGATGCCATTCGTTTTTCCGGAGAAGTTGAAGAAATTAAATTGGTGGCTGTATGTGGTGGTTCTGGAGTTTCACTTAAAGACAAAGCGATTCAAGCTGGTGCTGATGCCTTCGTTACGGCAGATATCAAATACCATGACTATTTCACAGAACAAAAGGACTTTTTATTAGTGGATGTTGGGCACTATGAAAGCGAATTCCCTGTTGTTGAGGCTCTTAGAAAAGAATTATCTGAGGCATTCGACAATATTACAGTAAGGGTTACAAGTATCGTCACAAACCCGATGAAAACATATATACCTGATTTAAAAAACTTAAATATTCAAAATACCTGATCCCTGAATAACAGATGAAAGAAATACTACAACAATTAGCAAACCTTCAGTATATCGACAGCCGCATTGACGAAATAAAACAGTTGAGAGGCGACCTTCCGGAGGAGATTCTGGATATTGAAACAGATATAAATCGTTTTGAAGCCAGAGTAAATAAGCTTAAAGAAGAAGCCACTAATCTGGAAGTTCAATTTGATAAAACTAAACTTGAAATCACTGCTTCAGAAGAGAGAGTTCAGAAATATGAGGAGCAACAGTTAGCTGTTAGAAATAACCGTGAGTATGATGCTCTAACGAAAGAAATTGAAGCTCAAAAACAAATTATTGAGAATTCTCATATTCGCCTCGAAGAGATGGAGAAGAGAAAAGTAGATGTAGGGCCTGAGCTTGAAGAGGCAGAGTACAAACTCAATGATACTCAGAAGCTGCTTAATGAAAAGCAGGAGGCTCTGGATAACCTTACCAAAACAACTGAAAAAGAAGAAGATCAACTTATAGCTACGCGCGAGAAAATCGAAAAAGATATTGAAGAAAGATATCTAAGAAGCTATAAGAGACTTAGAACCGGACTTACAAACGGGCGTGCGGTTGTGGCCATGGAAAGAGGCGCAGCACTTGGCATGGCGCTTCCACCACAAACTCAGGTTGAAGTTCGAAGAATGAATAAAATCATTATCGACGAACACAGTGGCCGTATAGTTATTGACCAGTCATTTTTTGACGAAGCTAAAAAACAGCTTGAGGCTTGATGCTCAACCCATCATCCTCAATATGATCAGCACACCTAAATGATTAGGTGAAGGGACCGATTTTATCGGTCCTTTTTTGTTTAGCTAAGCTGTATCGGATAATTTCGTATCTTATTAGTGGTAAAATGGGTAATCGCCTGAGATGTATGTCTTGGGAGGAAAGTCCGGACACCAACAAGCACCGTGCTCTCCAAAAGAGAGGGTTTTATTCAGAAACGAATAAATCACAGAAAGTGCCACAGAAAATATACCGTCATGCCTCGGCGTGATAAGGGTGAAAAGGTGAGGTAAGAGCTCACCGCTCATCAGGTGACTGATGGGGCATGGTAAACCTCGCGGGGTGCAAGTTCAAGCAGATAGTATGCGCCGTTTGTCGTGACGCTATCGGGTAGAACGCATTAGATAAATGGTTACCTATTCATACGCAAGTATGATGCACAGAATCCGGCTTATAGTTTTACCACGAAATACGAAAAGGCTGTCCCTAAAGGGCGGCCTTTTCTTTATTTAAGGGTGATTACATCTTAATCTTGAAGCTGCCCTTTAACTTCCTGTCCATATCCCTTTTGGTGTCGGCTTCTTTGATGGATTCTCTCTTATCAAATTTCTTCTTACCTCGAGCCAACCCTATCTCCACTTTCACCAGATGACCTTTAAAATAGAGTTTCAATGGAATCAGAGTAACTCCTTTCTGATTTACCTGCCTATCCATTTCTTTTATTTCTCGCTTAGATAGTAATAGTTTTCTGGGCCTTCTTGGATCATGATTCA
>CBFHVG010000025.1:0-70255 GCA_965659005.1 uncultured Balneolaceae bacterium | reverse complement strand
AGGATTGAATAGGCACTTATGGTTATGATGCCTATGATTAATAGTATAATGTAGGTCCAGGCTAATTTGGCTCTGATATTCATGCATACAGGAATTCGCGATTAAACCCATACCCAACACCTCGGTAGGTTTTAATGATATCCCCATAACTACCCATCTTTATCCGCAGGTTTTTAATATGAACGTCTACTGTTCTATCGAATACAAACTTGTCTTCATCAGAAATATGCTCAAGAATCTCATGACGTGAATAGACCAGCTTTGGATGCTGGAAAAAGAGCTCTGCGATGATGTACTCTGTCATTGTCAGATCAACTTTAACCTCCTCGATATACATTTCCTTCTTATCTGTATCCAAGTAAATTTTGCCATACTGTAACCAGTTCACCTGGTCCGGATTCTGACGACGTAAATTTGTTTCAATGTGCGCTTTAATCAAATTCAGACTAGCCGGTTTGGATATATAATCATCAGCGCCAAGGTTTAATCCCTCAATTTCATCCTGCTCTTCATCTCTAGCCGTTAGGAAGATGACCGGAATATCAGAAACAACCGGATGATTTCTGATATAAGTGCAAATCTCCTTGCCATCATGATGTGGAACCATGATATCGAGAACTGCCAGATGAATATTGTTGGCGTTTAGGTCAATTTGCTCTTTAGCATCTTTTCCATCTTTTGACCAGATGACATCATAGTTATTTAGTTCGAGGAAATTGGCTAATAATTCGCCTGATTCTTCCTCATCTTCCATTAAAAAAATACAGTGCTTTGCTGACATAGGAATTTTAAAGTTTGTCGAAAATAGTAAAGTAGCCGCTTATTTACGAAATTTAGGTTTTTCAACAATTAATTGATGCACATTAAGTGAGTTTTAAAAATAAAGTAGTCTGGATTACAGGGGCCTCGTCCGGACTGGGTGAAGCACTTGCAAGAGCCTTCCATAATCAAGGAGCAAATATAATCATTTCTGCACGGCGCGAGCAGGTTTTGCAGGAATTAAAAGAAGATATGGGTGGGAAGAATATTCATGTATTAGCTCTTGACTTAACCGCACCTGAAACACACGAAGAATTAGCTAAAAAAGCTCATTCTATTTACGGACGTGTAGATATTCTTATTAATAATGGTGGAGTTAGCCAGCGTTCAAGCGCTTTTGAAACTTCTATGCAGACTGTTCGGAAGATTATGGAGATCAATTTCTTTGGGCATATCTCAATAACAAAAGCTCTGCTCCCCTATCTCATCGAACAGGATGAGTCACACATTGTTGTGATGTCGAGCGTGATGGGTAAGTATACAATCAAAACAAGATCTTCCTACTCTGCATCCAAGTTTGCACTGCATGGTTATTTTGACAGCTTACGTTTAGAGCAGTTCGAAAACAATGTGAGTGTTACCCTTGTTTGCCCTGGTTTTGTGAATACCAACATCAGTAAAAATGCAATGATGGGCGATGGTTCTGCTTTTAATCAAAGTGGCGAGAATCATGAAAAAGCAATGACAGCAGATGAATTTGCCGATGTTTTACTTCCAAAAATCGCAAAAAAGAAAAGAGAAGTGTATATCGCAGGCAGAAAGGAATCATCAGGTTTATTTATGAGCCGATTTTTCCCTGGTTTTCTATACCGCTTCCTTCTTAAATCAGATGTCACATAATAAAGCCAATCTGAGTCTATAAGCCCTATTATACTTTTGAAGAAGATAAACTGGCTCTTCAAGGTCAACCGGTTCCTAAAAGTGCTGTATATTGGTTTTCTGAACACCCATTTTGGTCAAACCTCTACTTAATCCGATTATCAGTAAATGCCTGGTACAAAAATCGCTCTCCTGAAAAGGTGATTAATGAAGACCCTACTCATCGGATTTTCAATGCCATGGACAAATATCTTAGGACCCGTGATGGCAGACTTGTTGTCGGTCTCCAGAAAACTGATGATCTGCTGATTTCTTACCTAAAGAGTAAAAACATACCATTTGTCGATGTGAGCAACGACATGGTTTTTTCATTCAGCAGAAATCACTGGACACCTGAAGGGCACCAGTATGTGGCATCCAAAATAAAAGCCTTTATTACCGAACTGGAAGAACTCGAACTCTAACCCAGCCTTTTTCTCTTGTTTAGATAAGCAAGCAGAGAAATATCAAAATCTGATTCAGTATCCATTAGCTCAAAACCAATTTCAAATTCTGAACAGGCTGATTTGAATTTCTGGGTATAGTCCTGAATTTGTTTTTGATAATCCTGTCTAACCTGTGCCGGAAGTACTTCAATCTCTGAACCTGTTTCCATATCCTGAAAAACAAAGCGTTTATCAGGAAAAGCCAGTTCTCTTTCTGAACGAGCTTCCACCACATTAAACAGTAAAACTTCATGTTTTCTATGGCGAAGGTGTTTCAGAGATGATATTAACTGATCATGAGCATCAACATTTTCAAATAGATCTGTTAAAATCACAACCAGACTACGTTGATTTATTCTCTCTGCAACTTCATGGATTGTTTTTGCAGAAGCAGTAACCCTTCGCTCAATGTCATCATCATTTTCAAACTGAAGTTTCTTCTCTAATACTCCAAAAATCTGGCGAAGATGAGCGTATGTCGATTTTGCCGGTATAAAAGTCTCTATTTCATTACTAAATGGAATCAATCCACAAGCGTCGCGCTGTCTCTGCATCATGTACATAAGTGCGGCCGCAAAGTGTACAGAGTATTTAAGCTTAGACCAATCACAAAAATGCTTATACATCATTGATGAAGACGTATCCAGTAGAACATAGCAGCGCAGATTGGTTTCTTCCTCATACTGCTTCACATAAAAGCGCTCTTTCTTCCCATATGCTTTCCAGTCTATATGCTTAAAGTCATCTCCCGGATTATATGGGCGATGCTCAGCAAACTCTACACTAAAACCGTGGTAGGGACTCTTATGCAAACCGGAAATGAATCCTTCCACAATTTTCTTGGCTTTAAGCTCAAGAGGGGCTAGTCGGGATATAAGTTCAGGGTGTAATAACAAATTTAAGAATTCCTTTTTAGGTATTGCTTGATATAACGTTTTTTTGAGACTTTAGCATATCCCTAATTTAATTCTATGTCTGATCTAATCACATCTATTGATCAACTGAATTTCACTCTGAGTGATCTTGCAGAAATGCCTGTACCGAGTGAAGTTCTCCTGGTTAAACCAACCTTTTTTGAAGTTGAGTATGTTATCAACCCTCATATGAAGGGACACATTGGTGACGTGAATCAACCAGCTGCTATAAATGAATGGGAAACACTTAAAAATGCCTATGATGAGCTTGGTTTAAATGTTCATGTAATTGATGGGCAAAGAGGACTGCCTGATATGGTATTTTGCGCCAATCAAAGCTTTCCCTTCATTGACGTTGAGGGTAACAAAAAAGTGCTCATGAGTATAATGAGAGCTGAACAACGTGCTGATGAGGTGTCTTTTATTGAAGATTGGTATAAAAATGTTGGTTATGAAATCCATCATGTGGAAGATGACAGAGTTGTAGCATTTGAAGGTATGGGTGATGCCATCTGGCATTTTAGAAAAAGACTCATTTTTGGTGGTTATGGTTTTCGAACCTCTCTTATAGCCTACGAAGCCATAGCAAAGAAATTCAATATTCCTGTTATTGCTCTGGAATTAAAGGACCCAAAGTTTTATCACCTTGATACCTGCTTATGTTCTCTCAATGAGAATACGGTTTTGATTTACCCCGATGCATTTACAGATAATGGGCTTGAATTGATCAAAACTCTTATTCCAAATGTAATTGAAACTAATAAGTATGAATCCGAAGAACTTTTTGCCTGCAATGCTACTTGCCCAGATGGTAAAAATGTCTTCATTCAACAAGGCTGTATAGATGCTAATGCGAAACTTAAAGAGGCAGGTTTTAATATTCATGAATTCAGTACCTTCGAATACATAAAATCCGGCGGATCTGTTTTTTGCATGAAAATGCTTTTATGGTAGTTATATGAAACAATTTAAAGCGTATCTCTCTCTAATACTGTTGGCCGGACTTATTATAAGTCTTAATACCCGCTTCGGTTCGGTTCCCCCAATAGGAAAGTTTTTTGACCCGGTAAATGGTTTCTGGGCAAATGCAGAAACAAAAACACCTGAATCAATGACTTTAAGTCTTTCTGGTTTGAAGGAAGAAGTAGAAGTTTTTTTTGATGAACGGCGTGTTCCGCACATTTTTGCCCAAAATGAACATGACTTGTATTACACACAGGGTTATATCACGGCTATGCTTAGGCTTTTCCAGATGGAAATTCAGACTTATGATGCAGCCGGTCGTATTTCGGAATTACTTGGTGAAAATGAAGGTATACAGAATAGAGATTTAAGAACTCGTCGATGGGGTATGACTTGGGCTGCTGAGAAAAAAGAAGCTTTTATACTTAGTGACTCAGCTTTAACGGAAGTTAATCAAGCTTATTCAAAGGGTGTAAATGCCTGGGTTTCTTCACTAAAACCCGCCGATTACCCACTTGAATACAAAATTCTGGATTTAGAACCTGAGGAGTGGACCCCACTTAAAACGGCACAGCTTCATATGAATATGAATCGAACTCTTGCCGGAGGGAGTTCCGATGACCGTACATCCAACACGCTTGCTTTCTTTGGAGAAGATTTTGTTGAGAAATTCTTTGGTACGAGGACACAAGATTATGAACCCATAATCCCACCATCAAAGAAATGGGATTTCGATCCTGTAATTCCTGAGGCTCCCGAAAGTCTTTATGTACCAACTACGGCAGAGCGTATTCAATTCTTTGATCCAGACGCAGGAGTAGGGTCAAATAACTGGGCAATCAGTGGCGAACACACAAAAAGTGGTTACCCCATTTTAGCAGGTGATCCGCACCTATCGCTTTCCATGCCCTCGATCTGGTTGGAAATGCAACTTCATTCTCCTGAACAAAATGTGTATGGTGTGGCCTTCCAGGGCATCCCTGGCATTCTTATTGGCTTCAATGAAAATGTTGCCTTTACAGAAACCAATACCGGTTCAGACGTTTTAGATTGGTATGAAATTACCTTCAAAGATGATAAGATGGATGAGTATTGGTATAACGGGGCTTGGAGAAAAACGACTAAACGAATTGAAGAACTAAAAATCCGAGGAGCTGAAAGTATCATTGATACAGTTGTATTCACTCATCATGGTCCGGTTATGGTTTCAGATCCAGGCGATTCGACAACGGCTCCATCTTATCATGCCATGAGATGGATTGCACATGAAGCTGGTAGCAGTCTGAAGACTTTCTTGGGCCTTAATAAGGCTAAAAACTTTGAAGACTATCGCGAAGCCTTAAGTAATTATGTAGCTCCGGCTCAGAATTTTCTATTTGCCACCAATGAGGGAGATATCGCTATATCTGTGAATGGTCGCTTTCCTAATAAGTGGAAGTATCAGGGAAGAACGGTTAGTGATGGATCTGATCCAGCTTATGATTGGCAGGGATGGATCCCATTTGAACATAATCCATATGTCTTAAACCCTTCCAGAGGTTTTGTTAGTTCAGCTAATCAGGAGTCTGCAGACGAAAGTTACCCCTATTATCTTGGTGAAAACTATGCTCCTTATGAAAGGGGTCGTCGCATTAATGACTTACTTAGAGACTTTGTTGAGGTTAAATCTGGCGATGTAACTCCTCAGGATATGATGGACATGCAAATGGATGACTATAGTTTGCATGCTGAAAGTATTATGCCTGAATTAATCGCTTGGGTTTATAGAGATAGTTTGTCTGAGGATGAAGAAGCTTTATTCGATCAGATGTTCCAGTGGGACTACACTATGAATGCAGACTTGATTCAACCTTCGGTATTTTACTTCTGGTGGAGAAATTTTAACTCATCCATTTTCAATGATGAATATTATACCTCAGATCAACGATTAAGATATCCATCTCGTGACCGAGTAATAGAAGTGATTAAAGAGGAACCTGATTTCTTTATGATTGATGATATCACAACTGACAAAAAAGAAACATTACGTGACATCGCAACCAAATCATTTAAACAGGCATACTCAAATATAAACCGATATTATGGAGATCAGAGTGAATCTTGGAATTGGGGATGGGTGATGAACAATGATATTGAGCATGTAGGTCAAATACCTGGTCTTGGGGTTGAAAATGTTTATTCTGACGGCTCTTATGAAGTAATTAATGCAACTCGATTTGGTTATGGTCCCAGCTGGAGAATGGTAGTTGAACTTGGTCCAGAAGTAAAAGGATGGGGTGTTTATCCCGGTGGCACTACTGGAAATCCAGGCTCACCAAACTATGATGCCTTCATTGAGAACTGGAGAACAGGAGATCATTTCGAATTGAATTTTTATCGTGAAAAACCGAATAATTCAGAGTACTCATATACTTTAAAACCTGAGGAAAACTGATGCTAATGCCACTTTTCATACTTCTTCTGGCCTGGGTATTAAGCTTCTTTATGCCGTGGTGGTCCATAGCTATTCCCGGATTAATCTTGGGTTACTACTTCAATAAGAAAAGTTTGCCCTCTTTCGTTTATGGATTCCTGGGGATCTTCCTACTGTGGGGGTTTCAGGCTATTTTAATTCATTTTCAAAATGATGCTATTCTTTCAACCAGAATTGCCAACTTACTTGGCATTGGATCGCCAATCTTGATCATTCTTATAACAGCTTTAATTGGTGGAATAGTAGGTGGGCTTTCCACTTTGACAGGGAGCTTATTCAATACAAACAGAGTAAGTCCAAACTTGAAGAAATAGATTATTCTTTGAATATGGCCATCTTAATACCAGCAGTGATATTAAGCATATTGGACTTTTCACTATCTGATAAATCGTTTAGACCATAATACAAAAGTACTTCCACACTGAACTCTCTGTTAATGCAGTTACAGTAACTTACCCCAGCAGTAAGTCCATAATCAACATTTGGTCCTCTGATGTTTCCATTTGAATCATTATCAAACTGCGCAACTCCCTGCCCAACAACGGCATCGATGTCGATGTCACCATCCATGATGAAGTTGATTTGAGGTCCGGCACGGAAATTAAAATAATTACTTGAGTATTGAGCATATAATGGAAGGCTCACCATTGAAAAAATTCGGCGTCGGTCAGCTCTTTCCAGCACTGCTACCTGTCCGTTTCCAAGATCTGGCCTTTGAAAGGTTTCAATATCCTTGCCACCATTTCGTTGATATAAAAACTCAGCGCCAACTATTAAGTTTTGAGACATTGCTTTTTCTGCGTACACACCGGCCACTATCATGTTTAAGGGGAAACGCTCGAAGGAATTCGATGTGGCCACTTCTTGAGTAAGTATATAGCTGCCACCTGTACCCAGCTTAATGCCTGCTTGAATACCTTGTGCAAAAAGAACATTACTTAGACCTAATAGTAGTATCGAAATTCCAATTGTTTTCATGCTGAATTGAACTTTTGATAACATAACGATGAGAAAATTAATCTTTGGGCAGTAACGTTTCAAAATGTTATTTCTTTCACCCTCTTTGAGTCCTTTTTCTGGGCTTAATCTTCAATATAGTCGGCTAGTTTTTCAAATGCAGCCTCCCAGCCCATCTTCATGCGTTCTTTGCCCATCTCAAAAGCAGCATCACCCTTTTCATCTGTTTCATGACCACAGGCTGTAAGAATCATTTTAGTGACACCATGAAATTCTTCAAACTCGATAGTATGATTAAGATGCGATGGCCAATCAGGCATTCCCGGTGGTTTATAAAAATTGCCGTCAGCATCACTCATCGCTTCAATGAAAACGATCTTTTCATTGGGTACGATTTCCAGATAGGTAGCTTTTAACCACATTTCATAGCCCTGCTCATTAATCATTTTATAATGAACACCACCACCTACTTCAACCTTCATTTCCTTAACTGACGACTTAAATCCTTTTGGGCCTGTCCAGGCTTCAAAATGTTCCTGCTTTGTCCAGGCATCATACACCCTTGCTAAAGGTGCATTCAGTATTTTTTCAATTCTCAATTCTGACATTATATCCTCTTCTATTATGTTGTCATCCAGAGGGAGTCACGTATGATGTGACGATCGAAGGATCTTTTCTAACTCTGTCCTATGTCAGAAAAGATTCTTCGCTTCGCTCTGAATGACTCAAAATTAATACTTCGCCGGTGTTCCAGCCGGAGGCAGAGAATTCTGTATAAAAACCCGAATATCTTCGTTGGCTTTCTCGAGGTCTTCTCTTCTCAAATACATCATATGTCCACTTCTGTACCCTTTGAAACTCATTCTATCTTTCAGCACTCCCCTTGGGTCAAGATGCCACATATTATACTTAGCATTAAAATAGGTTGTAGCGCCATCATAATATCCACTCTGTGTTAGTACATTTAGATAGGGGTTCATGGCCATTGCCTGACGTAAATTCTGACCCGTCTGGTCACCAGAACGATCCCATGGCCTAACTGGACCAAACATGTTGTATTTCACATCGGTTTCATATCCCAGATCATTCTTAAAATAGTAGTTGATTGCTGGTGTAAAGGAGTGCAACCATGACTCTAATTCGGAGTTATAATCGGGGCGTTCTCCCGCAATTTTACCGTCAATTCCTTTATATCGTGAATCCAGTCGCCCAACGGTAAACCCTTCATCTCTTAATAGTTCTTTCCAGAAGAATGAATAAGGAACATCCAGATGATGTTGCTGAACTACTTCCTCTTTAATACCGGAATACCGACTGTACATCTTAACAGCTTCAGCTCTATCACTATCCTCAACCCAGGCTCCTTTAGCCATTACAGGCAGTAAAGTATTCATTGTGTAATTTTCAGATTCCTCAAGCACTTCCAGTAAATCTTTACTTTGAAGGTCGGCAGGTAATTTCTCATGGTACCAGGCAGCTGCTGTGTAATATGGCAGTCTATTTGCCATACCTACTGGTCCATCTCTTTCAATTCCTAGTCCGGTTGGAGAAACGAGAATTACACCATTCAGATACATCCATTGGGCGTCCTGAAGTTCTAATGATAAACCTGATACCCGTGTTGTACCATAGCTTTCACCAATTAAGTATTTAGGTGATGACCAACGATTATTGCGGGTCACAAATGTATTAATCCATTTTGCCAGATACTCTATATCTGCGTTCACGCCGAAGAACATAGAACGATCAGCTTCTGGATCTACAATTCGTGAATACCCTGTGTTAACAGGATTCACAAATACAATATCAGCAACATCCAGAATGGAATATGGATTGTCTTTAACACCATAAGGCTGAATTGGATATCCCTCATCATCAATATTTAGGATTCTCGGGCCTGTGTAAGCCAGATGCATCCATACTGAAGCAGATCCCGGACCTCCATTAAATGAAATAATAAGAGGACGACGGTCATCATTTTTCACATCGCTTCGCTTGTAATAGGTGTAAAATAAGGCGGCAACTGTTTTGTCATCTTCATCCCATACAGGCTGATACCCTATCGTAGCTGTATATGGCACCTTTTTACCCTTAATGTTTATCTCATGCTCTGTTGTATTCTTCCAATCCGGATTTAGAATATTTTGAGCAGTGACTGAATAGCTCACAAAAATGAGCAGTAATGTGACGATGAGGCTTCTCATAGTATCTATCTCTTAGTTTTAATTTATGGAGGGATAGATAATGAAAATGAAGGGATTCTGCTGTAAATATTTATTAGATCATCATTCAGGGTCAGGTGGAGTAGGTTGACACTTATAAAATTCCACCTGCCCAGAATGAATGATGAATAGTTTCATATTAAAAGTGGCTTCAGGTCCACCCACCAGGTAACATAAGTGGGTGAGACCTTCGGCCATCCGCTAAACAAGTCCGGATCTATGTCTCTAGGGGTACGCTGTTTTTAGACCCGAACTCTTTCTCCCTTCTAACAGGACCTTCTACTTCTATCTTGGTTGTATCTTGTTGCTTTCTCTTAAAAAACAATCTTATTCAAGCCTTGCTCCAGCGGCTTTTAGAATAGACATCGTTGCATCCAAAATTTTCTGACCATTACCATCATCCTTTGCTACTGTAACTCTTTGTCTATTGATGTCTGTCATGTAAACCTTTTATTTCGACAATAAAATAACGAGATTTTTTTATATACATTTATTTATCTTTAGAATGTTATCCATAATATTTACTTATGAACTATACATTACATCAGCTCAATATTTTCCTTGAAGTAGTAAAGCAAAAGAGCATTACTAAAGCTGCTGAAGAAATGCACATGACTCAGCCTGCTTTATCAATTCAGCTAAAGAATTTTCAGAAACAATTTGATCAACCACTTACTGAAGTACATGCTCGTAAGCTATATGTCACAGATTTTGGTCACTCCATTGCTGAGATTGCAGAAAATGTACTTCGGGAAGCTGAAGCCATTCAGTATAAGACTAAGGAGTATGACGGCCTCTTAACTGGTAAACTTAGAATTTCTTCTGCATCTACCGGAAAATATGTAATGCCTTATTTCCTGACCGGATTTCATTTGGAATTTCCAGGGATTGACCTGGTTCTTGATGTGACTAACAAAGCACAGGTGATTGAAGACCTTAAAAACAACATCATTGATTTTGCATGGGTTTCTACACTGCCTACTGATTTGGATGTTGAGGAAGAAATCATAATGGAAAACAAACTCTATTTAGTTGGTGGGGTGTCTGAGTTTGATGAAGAGGAATCCCTCATCTACAGAGAAAAAGGTTCAGCTACCAGGTCTGCAATGGATGATTACTTCGGGCAACAGAAAAAAAGAAAGAGAATCGAATTCGCAACGAATGAAGCTTGTAAGCAAGCGATGATGGCTGGCCTGGGTTATTCCATATTACCCCTGATCGGAATTCATAATGAACTGGATAATAAACAGCTTTACATACTGGAGAGAGACGACTTACCAATCGTGACACAGTGGCGTATGATATGGCTTAAGAATAAAAAAATGTCTGGTGTAGCAGAAAGGTATCTCGAATACCTACGGGCTCATAAAGAAGAAATCATCAAAGAAAAGTTTAGCTGGCTTAACGATTTCTAGTCATAACATTACTTTATCATTACCATTAAGATTATAAACTTTTGTTTATGTGATTATCACGAGATCTTTGCATCCGAATTAACATCGGATCGAATTTCATGCTTGATAACACTAAGGACTCACTCCTACCAACAAAAAACAGAATAAACACAGCTTCAGCTAAATCAGAAGCCGGTTTACTTTCAAGATACCATATTCGCTCTCTCCTGGCTGTGCTACTTGGATTCTTCGCCCTACTAAGTATTTATCTACAAAACCCGCTTATGAAGGAATTTCTTGTGGCCAGTGTCATAATTGGATGTACACTAATTCTTGACGAAATGAGTGAACACCAACACATCAACATTAACAAAGAAGATCTAATAGATAAAATTGGAGCTGACAATGATTGTTAAGGATACCCAAATCCCTATTGAATTGATGAACCAGACTTTTTCTGCATCAGAATCCATTGATGCACTTAATGAACTGATCGAGAAGAGAATCAACAGACTTAAACTAGAGCATTGGAAGGCCTGGGAAAAAGACCACACCATTAGCAGAGAGCTGTTAGACCGTAAAATTGCTGAGTTGGAGATTCAGAAAGAATACCTAAATGCACTCATCGAAGATGCTGCTGACAGTGATATCAAACTTAAACTATCAGGTTCGGTTAAGATCGCTTCTTGATATCTAAAATTCCGCCTAACTAAGACTACTTACTGGTACTAACAGAATGGATTTATCATTATTGATTGATAACCTGACCAACCCCGCTCTGCTCTTTTTCTTCCTGGGTTTATTGGCAGTTCAACTAAAGAGTGATCTGGAAATTCCACCAACCTCTTCAAAATTCATTTCCCTATACCTCCTCTTTTCTATCGGATTTAAAGGCGGACAAGAATTGGCTCATAGCCAGCTTGATATGGAGATTTTCTGGTCACTTCTCTTTGGAGTCGTGATGGCATTATCTGTGCCGGTATATTCATTCTTCTACCTAAGAAGGAAACTTAGCGTTGCCAATGCCGGTGCAATAGCCGCCGCTTATGGGTCAGTGAGTGCTGTAACATTTATCACAGCCGTTTCTTTTCTGGATATACAAAACATTGAATTCAGTGGTCACATGGTTGCAGTGATGGCCATTATGGAAGCCCCATCCATTATCATAGGTGTTCTTCTTATGTCCATCTTTGGAAATGGAGAGTTCAAACACATGTCCAAAAGGCAAATGGTTCACCATGCCGTTACTAATGGTTCTGTAATGCTCATCATAGGATCACTATTGATTGGATATCTTGCCAATGATGCACAAGCTCAGGGAATTGAACCATTTACTACTGACATCTTTCAGGGCTTTCTAGCTGTATTCTTACTCGATATGGGAGTGACTAGCGGAAAAAAACTCGGTACTTTTCTTAAAAACGGATGGTTCTCTCTTTCCTTCGCACTATTTATGCCACTCATTAATGGTGTCATAGTTGCTATAACCAGTCAATTCATTACAGACAGTACAGGAAACCAGTTTCTATTCGCGATTCTTGCAGCGAGTGCCTCATATATCGCCGTTCCGGCCGCTATGAAACTGGCTGCACCTAAAGCTAATCCGAGTTTATATATTCCTATGGCATTAGCCATCACCTTCCCACTGAATATCACCATAGGTATGCCCATATATTTGATGATCATTCAGAACTTTTAATCTCTCTTTTGTCATCCTGAACACACCGTCAGGTGGAGTGAAGGATCTTATCCTATAATGATACGATCCTTCGTTTCCTCAGGATGACCTTCTATTTATGACATGGAAAAGCTAAGTTCAACGAATGACCCACATCATTGAACAGCTTGAAGATTTACTGATTGAAGCTATGATTCAGCAGGATGTCAAATCTCTGAACCTACTCTTTCATGAAGACCTGCAATACGTGATTCCAGATGCCACCACACTTGATAAACGTGCTGACCTTCAGAATTATATCGACAGGAAAATTACCTTCTATTCTATTGATGTTATGGAAAGAGATATAGAGGGAAGCACACAAGGCTTTGAAGTAAAAGCGATAGTTGAGATTAAAGGCTTTTTCGGCAGACTACCAATGGATGGGCACTATTTAATGCACCGGGTTTGAGTACTCTTTGGGAATGGATTTCAGATAATTCGGGGAAGAAGTACCTGTTTGCAGGTATAAACAAAGTTTAATTATATACACTATCAATATTTATTGATTGGACTTTTTCCCAATAAATCTTTGTAAGAAAAAGCGTTACTCAGTATATTGACTGAGTTTAGCAATCAGTCAAGGAAATACACAGCAATCTTGAAATCTTACACACACTTACTGCAATACCTACGCCCAAAAGGAGGCCAGCAGTAATGTTATTTCCTTCAGTTGATTCATATGAAATTGCAATCCGACACGGTTCCCGTTGTCGGATTTTTTTTGACCCAAATCCTTCCACATTAACAACTAACACCCAATTTAGGCATGTCTCTTTATCCTAGAAAAAAAGCGATACTTGCACTTAGCGACGGAACGGTCGCCCACGGTTATGCCATCGGAATGGATGGCACCACTGGTGGTGAACTCTGTTTCAATACCTCAATGACAGGCTATCAGGAAATTTTTACTGATCCAAGTTATCATGGTCAGCTCATGATGATGACCTATCCACATATCGGAAATTATGGTACTTCAGCTCGAGACGATGAGGCTCGAAAAGTTATGGTTGCTGGAGTCATTGTCCGAGCCTTCTCATGGGATTATTCAAATCCTATGGCTGATGGATCTCTTCAGGATTACCTGGTTCGAAATGAAATTACTGGTATTACCGGAGTGGATACTCGTTCTCTTGTAAAACACATCCGAACCAAAGGTGTAATGAATGCTGTAATTTCATCTGTCGAACTGGATGAAAATAAGCTGGTTCAAATGGCCAAAGACTGGGACGATATGCGTGGTCTGGAATTGGCTTCGAAAGTATGCCGAACTGAAGCACAGACTGTACATGGTGAAGAAGAATACCGAGTGGCTGCTTTCGATTATGGAATCAAGCAGAATATCATCAATAACCTGAATGATCGAGGATGTACTTTACGAATATTCCCAGCAAAAACTCCTCTCGAAGAAGTTAAAGCCTGGGAAGCAGATGGTTACTTCTTCAGCAATGGCCCGGGTGACCCAAATGCTACTGCCGAATATGCTTTAGAAACTGTAGAGTATGCCAAATCAACCGGAAAGCCGATGTTTGGAATTTGTCTTGGACATCAGTTGATGGCTTTGAGCGAAGGCATCGAAGTTGATAAGATGTTTGTTGGGCATCGCGGAGCTAACCATCCGGTTCAAAATCTGGAAACAGGTCTGGTTGAAATTACAACTCAAAACCATGGCTTTGGAGTAAGTAAAGAGAAAGTGGATGCGAGTGTGGCTGAAATATCACATCTAAATCTAAACGATGATACTGTAGAAGGACTGAAGTATAAAAACATGAATGCCTTCAGTGTTCAGTATCACCCGGAAGCATCACCTGGTCCACACGATTCTTCCTACCTATTCGACCAATTCATCAACATGATCAAAGAAACTAAAAAATAATTCTAGTCATTCAGAGCGAAGCGAAGAATCTTTCATTAACAATTGAAGACGAATTTGAAAAGATCCATCGGCAAGCCTCAGGATGACATATAAAATAATATTATGCCTAGAAGAGACGACATACATAAAATATTGATTATTGGATCCGGACCGATCATCATCGGCCAGGCCTGTGAGTTTGACTATTCAGGAACACAAGCATGTAAATCCCTTGCTGAAGAAGGTTATGAGGTAGTGCTTATAAATTCCAATCCGGCAACCATCATGACCGATCCAATGATGGCTGATGCTGTTTACCTTGATCCACTCACTACAGACTCCATTAGAATGATTGTGGAGAAAGAAAAACCAGATGCTGTTCTACCTACTATGGGTGGACAAACTGGTCTAAACCTTTGTCGAGATCTACAAATGGAAGGGTTTTGGAAAGAAAATGGCGTTCAGATTATCGGTGTTGATATGGATGCTGTTGAAATTACCGAAGATCGCCAACGCTTCCGTGATTTAATGGAAGAAATCGGTGTTGAACAATGTGCCAGTCGTACTGCCGAATCACTATTAGACGCAAAAGAGATTAAAGAGGAATTAGGTGGACTTCCTCTGGTAATTCGACCATCCTTTACGATGGGTGGTATGGGTGGCGGTATCATCTGGGAAGAAGAAGAGTTTGATAAGATGGTACTTCGCGGACTAGAGCTTTCTCCGGTTCACCAGATTCTGCTGGAAGAAAGTATCTTCGGGTGGAAAGAATTCGAGCTCGAACTTCTTCGTGATGCCAATGATAATGTGGTAATCATTTGTTCCATTGAAAATATGGACCCGATGGGAGTTCACACAGGTGACTCAGTGACAGTTGCCCCAACACAAACTCTGACTGATAAGCAGTATCAGAAGCTCAGAGATGCAGCCATCCATATGATGCGCTCCATCGGGACATTTGCCGGAGGATGTAATGTGCAGTTTGCAATGGAGCCTGGATCTGATCGTTTAGTAGCCATCGAGATCAATCCTAGGGTGAGTCGTTCTTCAGCTCTTGCTTCTAAAGCAACAGGTTATCCAATTGCAAAGATCGCCACAAAACTGGCGGTTGGTTACACTCTTGATGAATTGAAGAATCAGATTACCGGAACTACATCAGCCTGTTTCGAACCAAGTATTGACTACTTCGTTTGTAAGGTTCCTCGTTTCAACTTCGACAAATTTGTTGGGGCCGACGAAGGGCTAACCACACAAATGAAGGCGGTTGGTGAAGTGATGAGTATAGGTAGAAATATGCCTGAAGCACTCAATAAAGCGTGGCAGTCACTTGAAATTGGAAGAGCTGGATTAGGTGCGGATGGTTATGAAGAAATCGACCGCAAAACTGTTCGAGAAAGACTGATGCGCCCTTACTGGGATAGAACGCTACAGATAAGAAATGCCATGAAATTAGGTACTTCTGTAGAAGAACTTCAGGATATCACTAAATATGACCCATGGTTCCTCAAGCAAATTGAATACATGGTTTCTCTTGAGAATAGAACAGAAGGTCAGTCTTTGAAAGAAATTTCAAAAGATGATATGTACGAGCTAAAACAGGCCGGTTTTTCTGATGTTCAAATTGCACACCTAATCTCAAAAAGCGGTGATGCTGTTACTGAAAATGAAGTTCGAAACCATCGCAAGGAAATGGGGCTTATCCCGGCCTTCAAGATGGTAGATACTTGTGCTGCTGAATTCCCGGCTCAAACACCATACTATTATTCAACCTACGAAGGTGAGAATGAGTCTGAAGTTACCGATCGTGAGAAAGTGATTATTCTTGGATCTGGTCCTAACAGAATCGGTCAAGGCATTGAGTTCGATTACAGCTGTGTTCATGCTGTGATGGCTACCAAAGATATGGGCTACGAAGCAATCATGATCAACTGTAATCCTGAAACAGTATCAACTGACTTTGATGTGGCTGATAAGCTTTACTTCGAACCCGTATTCTGGGAGCGCGTGCTGGATATTATTGAGCATGAGAAACCATTAGGTGTAATACTTCAGGTAGGCGGTCAAACCGCCCTCAAGCTTGGTAAGAAATTCGTGGAGCATGGAATTAAGATTTTCGGAACTCCTTTCGAACAAATTAACCTTGCCGAAGATCGTGGAGAATTCTCTGATGTTCTGATTAAGCTGGATATTCCATTTCCTGAGTATGGCACAGCGACAGACGTCGAAGGCGCTTTAGAGATTGCTAATAGAATCGGTTATCCGGTTCTGATCAGACCATCGTATGTATTAGGTGGACAAGGGATGAGAATCGCCGTAAAAGAAGAAGAGTTGAAGCGATATGTTGCTCGCATTCTGAAATCACATCCTGAAAACGCATTCCTAATTGATAAATATCTGGAGCACGCTATTGAGGTGGATGTTGACTCAGTCTATGATGGTGAACAACTGCACATTGCTGGCATCATGCAGCATATTGAACCAGCTGGTGTTCACTCTGGAGATTCAACTGCTGTACTTCCTCCTTATTCGCTTAGTGATGAGGTGATTAAAACCATCGAAGTATATCAGGAACGGATAGCTGCCGAAATGGGAATTATTGGATTCCTGAACGTTCAGTACGCAGTGAAAGATGAAAATGTATTCATCCTTGAAGCCAATCCGAGATCAACAAGAACTATCCCATTTATTGCGAAGGCTACTCAAAGACCCGAAGCAGGAATTGGAGTTAAGGTAATGCTTGGTGCTAAACTTAAAGATTTCGATCTGGAATCGAAGTTAACTAAGTGGGCAATTAAGGAGCCGGTGTTCCCATTCAATAAGTTCCCGGGCATTAAGAAGGAGCTTGGACCGGAGATGAAATCAACCGGTGAAAGTATTTACTTCGCTGATGATTTCAATGATGAACACTTCAGAAAACCTTATGAGTTCAAGAGCCTGTACTTATCTAAATAAGATCAGGTGACAGCATCGATCGCTGTTTGAACTGCCGTGTTAAATGCATTAATGACCGCATTAGCCATTCGCTGTGCGGTCACTTTTTTCATAATGGCAATTACATGAAGCTCTGATTCTGTAATTAGCTTCTCATCTTCCAGCCTTTCCTCAAACTGTTCCTGAGAGATTCTTCCTTCCATTCGAAATGAGGCGAGTATACCTAATCTCACCTTCTTGTTTTCAACTATGGATGTCACGGTTTGTTTATAATCATCCCACTGATCTCCAGCAATCACTTTCAACTCTTCGAGGATATTTGCCAGTAGTTCATTTATGTCCAGGTTCATGATTCAGTCTCCTCAGCATATCTTTTCTTATCCTCTGATAGCATCAGCAGATACATTTGATCGCTCATGAATTTCATGTTCAACTCTATATCAGCATCACTGATTGAATTCGCTTCTTTGTGACGTTTTTTATATCGCCTCCACAGCTCTAATGTATTCTCCGAAATGCTTATCGATTCCTGATTTTTTTGACGAATTCTATTCCTTCTTAAAATGGAATTTAATTCGACTTCAATACCCAGATAAGCAGTCGAGTAATAGCTATAGTCCCTGCTATCATCTTCTTCTGACGCGTCCATCATTTTCAGATACATCATATCAATTTTCTTAGCAGTAGCATCAATCTGATTTGCCAGATCAGCATCATAATCAGGAACAAGTGTGATGGTTTTACAGGCTATTAGCAGGAAAATAAACCCGAAACCGAATACTCTCTTTTTCATTTCTATACCCATGTAATTATTCAGTTTACATGAATAGATAATATATTACTGACTTTGTTACAAGCACATTCAAAATCCATCTTTCTCCAAGCTAGCTTAATTTTTAATTCTCTGATTCATATCCGAAATTCAAAAATCAGGAACAATTGTAATGCGCAGAAATAGGATAGGATTGAGTATCTTCATCAAGATATTTTCTAATGCCCTTTCGGGCGCAAATGAAGAATAGCTAATGTCAAAACATCTTGTTATCGCATTTGGTGGCGTATCCCCGGAACACGAAGTTTCTGTCCTTTCTGCCATTCAGGTTATGTCGGTTCTTGAAGAATCCGATTATTCAGTTCATCCACTTTATGTTTCAAAATCCGGAAAATGGTATACCGGTGATGTTCTTTCAGATCTAAGTAACTACAAAGACATCAAGAAGCTGGAAGCTCAGGCTAAACTCTGCCATTTTGAAAAAAATGAAACTGGTATTACACTTCTAAAGCAGAGTGATGGTGGTGGGCTTTTCAAAAAAGCTGAAGCAATCCCTGTTTATGCCGTTTTCTGTGCATTTCATGGTGGTGATGGAGAAAATGGAGCTTTTCAGGGTGTTTGTGAGCAGTTTAACATTCCATATACAGGATCAGGCATACAGGCTTCTTCGGTTGGTATGGATAAAGTCACAGCTAAGAAGCTTTGCTTATCAGCTAATATCCCGGTAACTAAGTCTGTAGATTTTTTCGAAAGTGAATGGGTAGCAAATCAGGATGAATACATAAAAAATATTGAAATCCTTGGTTATCCAGTTATCGTTAAACCTGTAAACCTTGGTTCCAGCATCGGTGTTGTGAAAGCTGAAAACCGTGATCAGTTAACTGATGCTATTGAAACCGGGTTTCGTTACGATGCCCACATCCTTGTAGAGGAAGCCATTCAACCCTTAATGGAAATCAATTGCTCAGTTTTGGGTGATGCTGAAGTTGCCCAGGTCAGTGTTTGCGAACGCCCGCTGGGACAGACTGATACATTATCTTTTGAAGACAAATACATGTCCAATTCAGGCGCAGATAAGGGTATGGCTTCTGCAGATCGGATTATACCTGCTGATATTTCCGATAAATTGACTAAACATATTCAAGCAATGTCGTCTGAAATCTTCCGTTTGTTCAATGCATCCGGAGTGGCCCGCTTAGATTTTCTCGTTAATTCTGATACCAACAAAGTTTACTTCAATGAGATTAACACAATTCCTGGTTCATTCTCATTTTACCTATGGGATAAAAGTGGCATTGATTTCAAAGCGCTGGTAAATAAACTCATTGAAATTGCCCTCAATAAGCACCAGAAAAAGAATGGGCGTATTCGTAGTTACGACACAAATCTGTTAAGCGAAAAAGCGGCTACAGGAATTAAGGGTTTAAAAGGGAAATAAAGTTCTTACATTCCTGTTTTAGAGGGAAAATCAATCAATTTTTAACACCTCTTATGTATCTATTGAGACTCACACTCCTGTTTTCATTCCTTATTCTGATTTCCTGCAAAAGTAGCGAGGAAGTTATCCGTGTAGATGACAACCCCTTTCAGCTTGTTGATGTGAATAATACTGCCGATTCAACCGAAACGGATGTTGATTCCGAGTTCCTTCAGTACCGTATCGGTCATGTACAACCCATCATTAGCCTCGATCCCCTTTTTGCAATTTCCAATGCGGAGCATCATACCATTCAATTTATATTTGAAGGAATTACCAGGCTTGATGAGAATAATCAGGTACAACCATTATTAGCCAGATCCTGGCAGTACAGTGACGATTCTCTTTCAGTAACTTTCAATCTGAGATCTGATGTATATTTTCATGACTCAGGCATTTTCAGTAGTGGTATAGGTCGTAGACTCAGAGCAACGGATATTGTGAATGCTTTTAAAAGAATGGCTGATATTGAGGTTCCCGCCGAAGCAGCTAAAAACTTTTTCAATATTAAGGGCTTCGAATCTTACTTCCTGGAACAACATTATGTTCACCTTGAATCAGAAAGAGCTCTACCATCAATAAGCGGAATTTCAGTTCAGAATGATTCAACAATAACCTTCACTCTAAATGAAGCAGATGCTGAATTTCTAGAAAAACTGGCACATCCATCAGCAGTAATATATCCGAGAGAAGCTGTGAATGCCGACATGATGCTGGAATCCTATGTAGGCACTGGACCTTTTCGCTATGTGCGGCCTGAAGCAGACAAACATATAGTTCTTGGTAAGCATAGCGACTACAGAGAGCCTGTAAACACAAACAGAATTGATATATATCATGATCAATCTGAATCTGACCTATTTCAGTTCTTCGCCAGAAATGAAATAGATATCATTCCTCTTTTGAGTCCGGAAATTGCTGAAACTGTACTTGATACTGCAATGAATTTGAATGTGATTTACGCAGATCGATTCAGACTTCTGAAGTCTGATAAAGAGCTCAATTATGAAATTTACTTCAATCCTGATTCAAAATTATCCAGAGAAAGCTTAGCACAAACCCTCATTAACAATGATGCCTTCAATGGTTCCATATTGGATATTGAACTACTTTCTGAGGGTAATGATGAAGAGTTGCCGCAAGATCTGACAATCTATACAACAGAAACTGATAATCCCTTTATCAGATCAACTTATAAGATGATCAATCAAAGTTTTGGTGGAAATATTCAGCCTTTAAAACTCACCAATATTCGAATTCCTTTCCCAACTGTGAGTCTATACTCATCAGATTTTCCATATCCGGCATCTGAAGCTTTCATAAAAATTTCATTCCCAGTGCTTTCTCTTTCAAATTTGAATTATAGTGGTGTTAAAACGAATGCAGAACCTTGGTGGCTGGACCTAAAGTCTGTAGAAATTTCTGAGGATATAAAGTGAAACTGGCAATCATAGCAAACCCTACGAAATATCAGGTCGCTGATAATTTCAATGAAGCAACCGGTTGGGCTATGGAAAATGATGTCACCGTTTTTGTGAAGGATGATGTTTGTGAAACACTTGGGGTTGATCCAAAACCGGTTGTAACTCTGGTGAAGTCTAATGAAGAAGCAATCTCAAAAGCTGATTATGTTCTGGTATTAGGTGGTGATGGGACCATTCTTAGAGTCGCAACTCTTGCCATGCATTATAAAAAGCCCCTTCTTGGTGTCAATTCAGGTCGGCTTGGGTTTATGGCAAACACACAACATGCCGACCTTCGCATGGCTCTTGACTGTCTCAAAACTGGTAATTTTACGCTCGATAAAAGAAATTTTCTCGTTGCTGAAAAAAAGGATGGTGAAAAGTTTTATGCATTGAACGAGTTCCTATTTACCAGAAAAGATTCTACATCCATGATAAATGTGGATGCCTCTTCTAATGGTGACTTAATAAATACCTATTGGGCAGATGGGTTAATTGTTTCTTCACCTACAGGATCTACTGCTTATAATTTATCTGCCGGTGGGCCTATTGTCATGCCCTCAACTGAGGTTCTTGTACTAACACCAATAAACCCTCATACGCTAACCACTCGCCCTCTTGTTCTACCATCATCGAAAAAATTAACGATCCGCCTGAATGAGCAGAGAACAGAAACTTTATTTTCCTATGATGGGAATGTTTCAGAGATCGATGAGCTTCCTTTTGAGATCGAAATAAGCAGGTCAGATTTTACTGTTGATCTTATTGAACTGCCTGATCAGAATTATTTTGAAACATTACGAAACAAATTGCTTTGGGGAAGCAATAGCAGGCGAAATTCATGAATATGATTCATATTTTCTTCAGAGATAATTCAGACTATTCATTTGAAACTTTAACTAATAAAAAATAGACCCATGAAAGTAACTGTAGTAGGTGCCGGTGGTAATGTAGGCGCAACTGTAGCATTAAGCGTTGCTCAACGAGACTTCGCTAAAGAAGTAATTGCACTGGACCTCGAGAGAAAGACTGACGAGAAAACATTTTACCCATCAAAAGGTCGTGCCCTAGACCAGTGGGAAGCGTCTCCAATTCACTTATTTGATACAAGAATTACAGGAACTACAGATTATGCAGATACTGCAGGTTCAGATGTGTGTGTAATTACTGCTGGTGTTCCGCGCCGACCAGGAATGAGTCGTGATGATCTTTTAAGCATCAACGCGAATATTGTTCGCACTGTAACTCAAAACCTCGTAAAACATTCTCCTGATACAATCATTATCGTGGTTTCAAATCCATTAGATGTAATGGTTCAGGTTGCATATGAAGCTTCCGGGTTACCTTACGAGAAAGTAATGGGAATGGCCGGTATCCTGGATACTGCTCGATATCGCGCTTTTATCGCAAGTGAACTGGATGTATCTCCAAAAGATATTCAGGCTCTGCTAATGGGTGGACATGGAGACACGATGGTTCCACTTCCAAGATTTACTACACTTGCCGGAATGCCAATTACACACTTCATTTCAGATGAAAGGCTTGAAGAAATCGTAAACCGTGCAAAAAAAGGTGGCGGTGAGATTGTTGGATTGCTAGGTACTTCAGCATGGTATGCACCAGGCGCTGCTGCTGCTCAAATGGTTGAAGCTATTTTGCTTGATCAAAACAGAATCTTCCCTGTATGTGCACATATCGATGGTCAATATGGTGTTGATGACCTTTATATAGGTGTTCCTGTTAAGCTCGGAAAAAGCGGGATCAAAGAGGTTATTGAGCTTGACTTAACCGCCGAAGAAAAGCAACTTCTACATAATTCAGCGGATGCCGTTCGCGGTACTCTGGATGCGTTCAGAGCGCTGGATTCTAAATAACAAATAATGAGACATGGTCTCACTACTTGCACTTAGCCCCGGCAACCCCGGGGCTTTTTTTATGCCCAAAAGTAGCTATGGGTTCTTAATCAGTGATAAGAACAATATTCTCGGCTATAAGTCCCTTCTCATTCTCGACAAGATCGAACTCAAAAATTAACTCACGACTCGGCAGATAACTGCAATCAAAATCATCTTCAAACTGAGATATATGAGCGAAAACCGTTTTATATGGTGAGTTACAATCTCTTGAATCTGTAATCCACAGTTTATCAGTCAGATTAACCAGGTAACGCATAAAACCGTAACCGTCACCTTGTGAGAAATCATAACAGACTCCACGAACACGTGAACCAACTTCACCCCAGATAGCTGGTGATTCTATAGGTAGCAAGCCAGGAATTAGGTAACCTGACATTTGTGAATCAACCGATTTTTTTAATCCTGATGAGACATTATCAAATCCAATCAACTCCACTCTTACCCCCTTATTCTGCACTGCGTTCACAACCGAGCAGTAGGAACCATTTGAAGTAAGTAAAACTATCTTGTCCAGGTAATCCGAATGAACAACCATATCAACAGCCATATCCATATCTACTGTTGACTTAGTAATCTTTTCACCTGTCTCGTGATTTGTATAATGCTGTACAGGTTTTTCCGTTACTTTGTACTCGTAGTCGCGCAACATCTCGCAGAACCTGATTGTTTTATTTTTATACTCTCTATCCTCATTCATTCTTTCCGCATCATAAGAGAGATAAACATTCAATCGACTGCCAATACCATCACCCCGGGTTGCAAACTTTCTCAGTACATCATATCTGAGCCCATAACCACCGTTCATTGTAACATTTACGGCGTCCACATAAATACCTACGCGTAGATTCTTATCCATACCTAAATAATTTTCAGAGTACTACCTATGCTGATCTTATGCTTTAATTTTTTTTAAAGAACTAGGTAGTATCACTATTGTCATTAAAGCGGCACCTGTGAAGAATAATATCAGATTGACAGCCCATAAATTTTCTAAGACGCCAATCAAGGTTGGTTTAATAAGTATAACAGAAGCCGCTATCATTAAAACAAAGAATGTTCGGATAATCGAATACGGCACTTTAAATGATCTTGTACTGTATTTGTATAGAAGAACAGCCATCACAGCATAACTGGTAAGTGTAGCCCAGGCTGACCCCTCCATTCCGAATTTTGGAACCAATACCACATTTCCTATTATAGTAATTAAAGCTCCTATCAAAGTCACCTGCGGCAATCTTTTGGTTTGTTCTTTGATAAAAATGCCAGCAGAGAAATTCATGTACATTCCCTGGAACCAATAGGCCCCTAAGAGTATGGGTACAACACTCAACCCAAGCCAGTACTTCTGGTCAATAAGGTTGACGTTTGTTCCGAGTATGGGTAGTGAGATTTGGACAATTTCTCTGACAAAAAGTGCAACGCCCAGAAATACAATTCCGGCAAATAAGTTGTAGAAATTAAAAACTGAAGCAAAGACCTCCGGAGCATCTTCATCATCAGAGTGTCTCATAAAGAATGGCTGCCAGGCCATTCTAAACATCTGAATAAATAGCAGCATAAAAACAGCCAGCTTATAACATGCATTATAGATCCCGACTATATCATCAGGAGTATAGGATGCACCATATAATGAAGTGACAACCTCCTGCTCCATACCCTTCAAAAAAAAGCGATCCAGAGTTTCATTAATAACATGAGCAATTCCAGCTGGAATGAAAGGTAAGCCAAATATAAGTGCGGTCTTTAGTTTTGGTACATCAAGTTTGCCGGCATACATACTAACTGTGAAGAGTGAAACAACCAGAGTTGTAAAGGCAGATGCGATCAGATTTGAAACAAAAACGGCTTCAATGCCCCAGCCTTTAAATATGATCAGGTAAATATTCAGGCCAATATTAATGATAACATTCAGAACCCTTAGTATGGCAAAGAGTTTTGCTTTTCGAATAAGTCTGAGTTCTGCAAAAGGAACAATTGCTAGTGTATCAAACACTAGAATACCCATCATCATCCAGTATATAGATACATTATTTTGTAAGCTGACAAGAGGTTTTAATAGTGGAGAAGACGCAAATAATAACAGAGTAATTATCACTGAAGCACCGAGCAGGAAAACCTGAATACTCTTGAACCAATCTTTTGCTTCCTCTCTGTTTTTTCCATACCTGAGGTAAGATGATTCCATCCCCATGGTAAAAACAACATTCAGTATTGCTATTGCTGCATATACCAGGCCAACTACACCATACTGATCCGGGCTAAATTCATATGTGTATAATGGTACCAGCAGATAGTTGATGAAACGCGCAACTACACTGCTTATCCCATATATGATGGTGTCCGAAAAAAGCTCTTTAAGTTTTTTCAACGATTATGCTTTAGTTGTTCTGCCGCTAAGATTCCAAGCTTATAACTGTTCTTACCAAAACCGGTAATCACACCATTTACTACCTCACCTGTAATTGAGTGTTGTCTGAATTCTTCTCGAGCATGGATATTTGAGATATGCACTTCAACCTTTGGAATGTCAATTGGTTCCAGTGCATCTCGTATCGCCACAGATGTGTGGGAATATCCCCCAAGGTTAAGAACAATAGCATCAGCATTGGTATTCTGTATCACATTTATGATATCACCTTCAACATTAGACTGAAAACTATCAATTTCATGTTGAGGGAAATCTGATCTCAACTCATTGATAATTTCTTCAAGGGTATCGGCACCATATACGTCCGGATTCCTTTCACCTAGCTTATTCAGATTTGGGCCATTCAGTAGTAATATTTTCATGATTTGAATGCTTTATGTACTTGATCAGCAAGATTCTTCATCTCTTCAGAGGTCATTTCAACTTTCTTTCCAAGACTAAAAGGCTGATGTGGAGTATAAATTGGTACTAAGTGAATGTGAGCATGAGGAACTTCCATACCTTCTACTATGACACCTGTTCTGATTGGGTTTAAAACTTGATCCAAAGCCTTCGCAACCTTCTTAGCGAATAACATTAAAGATTGAACTCTCACATCACTCAGGTCAAAAATGTAATCCACTTCTTCTTTTGGAATGACAAGTGTATGCCCTTTTGCTGAAGGGTTAATATCAAGGAATGCATAATGATGTTCATCCTCAGCAATTTTGAATGATGGAATATCACCTGCAACTATCTTTGTGAAAATACTGCTCATAGCTAAGTCTTCGCTTTGTAATTAGAACTAAGATAGTTTTAAGTTGTTTTAAATGCACAACACTTACCATTGTTGGCAATAGAGAGAATCGATAAGACTATTTAAATTTAAACTAAATTTTCTTTGAAAATATCAGGCTATAAGCCGTATATTTGGGGTCTTTGAAAAAAGTGACCGAATCGGTAGCTCAGTTGGTAGAGCAACGGCCTTTTAAGCCGTGGGTCGAGGGTTCGAGCCCCTCCCGATTCACTGGGTGAAAAAACCCAAGTTCATATTGACTCTCTCTTGACCAACCCCAGACGATTGACCTCGGATGGGGTTTTTTTTTGATCTCACCTGCCCATTATCAATTTTTGCCAAATTACTGTATTTTCTTTCACAGCATCTTTAAATCATCTACAATTATTGCATTATGAATCTTGAGTTTCTTAATCCCCTTCGGTGGAAAAAGTCCTTCCTTATACTAGTACTCAGTTCATTTGTTTTTGTTTGGTTTGCATTTATTGATACTTATTCAATTAAAACCAGATGGGAAATGGCGAGCAGAAAAGTTGAGCTTATTGAACAAACTGAAGCTCTTAACAGAGATGCTTTGGAAATCCAGCAAAGAATAGAGGATCTTGAAAATGATCCGGCTCTTCTGGAGAAAATCGCCCGTGAAGAATACGGCATGAGAAAGCCTGGAGAAAAGGTCTATAAAATCAAAAAAGTGGGTGAGGATTAATTAGCTTCATGCTTAATTCGATCATATCTTATCGCACATTTAGCAACTAAATAGCACGGTATGTACGTACTTGGAATTGATTTGGGTGGGACCAATATCAAATGCGCCATTATTAGTAAAAAAGACGGGATACAGGATAAAATATCAGTTCCAACTAATGCCGAGTTAGGTAAGGACCATGTTCTTGACCGCATTGCCGGAACTTGCAAACAGCTTATTTCAAGATTTGATAAGTATGTCATGGGAATTGGGATGGGTATTCCTGGAATGGTCAGTTTGGACCAAACAACAGTAATGAGCCCACCAAACCTTCCTGGTTGGATTACTGTAAACGTATCTAAAGAGCTTGAAGAAAGAACAGGATTACCCTGTAAAATTGAAAATGACGCCAATATTGCTGCCCTTGGATCAGCTCATTTTGGATGCGCTAAAGACTATAACAGCTTTATCATGATCACTCTGGGAACCGGTGTTGGTGGTGGTATCGTTTACGACAGAAAGCTTTATAAGGGTGCTTATGGCATGGCAGCTGAACTTGGCCATGTTATTATAGATTATCATGGACCTATTTCAAATTCAGCTACACGCGGAACCATTGAAGCTTACTTAGGCCAAAGATTTTTAAGCAGATATGCTGCCGATCTGATCAGGCAGCACCCTGAAAACCCTCTTTACACCTCATTTCAAAAAGATTTTGAAAAGCTGGAACCGCTGGATCTCACTTTAGCCGCAAATGAAGGCAATGAACTTGCTATTGAGATACTTAAAAAGAGCGGTACTCGTTTAGGTTACGCCATTGTGAACTATGTTCACATGATGGACATTCGAAAGTTTGTTATTAGCGGGGGCGTAGCAAAAGCCGGACACTGGATTATTGACCCTGCTCGAGAAGCAGCACTCAGTTACCTGATGCCTCCTTTTCATGAACATTTTGAAATTGTGAGTGAAGATCTTGGCAACGACAGTGCGTTACTGGGTGCCGGTAGCTTGGCTTTCGAAGCATTTTCCTGAAAAATGACTCAATGCATAGAATCACTAAAATTATCGGTTTTCTGATAATTGCTGCTCTTTTTTCTTCTGAAATAAAAGCACAGCAAAGTGATTCGACATCTGTAAGAACAGATACAACCTTACAACAGAGTACCGCCACTTCTCCGAATAAACAAAGCAGGAGCAGAAATGAGAACATTAAAGACGCTGTTCGTTTTCAAAGTTCAGATAGCCTGATTTTCAGATTAACAGGAAAGCGCCTGGGCGTATTATTTGGTTCTGCACAGGTTACACATGAAGAAGGGGAGCTAAATGCAGGCAAAATTTCTTTGAACCTGGATGATAACACCGTAGAAGCACGCTCTTCTAATATTGAAGATACCCTCAGTTATCCTGTTTTAAAACGAGAGATTGATGAAATAAAAAGTACACGCATACTTTTTAATTATCAGACACAAAAAGGAAAATTCGAAAGTGCATTTGTGCAAATTCAGGATGGTAATCTAATTGGTACTCAGGTTAAAAATGTGAGCGAATCTGAAGTTTTTATCAAAGATGGCATTTACTCAACTTGCCCAGCCGATCATCTTTATTACTATATCAAAGCCAGAAAAATGAAAGTGGTTGATCAGGATGAAATATTCTTCAGTGATGCCAGACTTTACATTCTGGATATACCATATCCATTCATCTTTCCATTCGGATATGTTCCTGCAGATATTCAGAAAACAAAATCAGGACTTCTCACACCAACATATGTTTTTAATAATACTTCGACTCGGGGTATAGGTTTACAAAACATGGGCTGGTTTCAGTATTTCAATGATTACCTGGCTGCAACAGCTTCTGTAGACATGTTTACATCTGGTACATTCTTTACTAATGGTACCGTTAATTACCGAAAAACAGATGCCTATGATGGGAGAATCACACTAGGCTATTCAATTGAAAGAGGGCTGGAATCAACAGATGCCGATTTCACAAAAACTACCAATAGAAGAATTGCCTTAACTCATAATCAAAAGTTCTCCCCCTACTCAAGCATTTCTTCCAGTATTGATCTAAGAACCTCCGATTATTTCAGAAGAAACAGTTTTGATATAGACGATAGAGCCCAGTTAACTTCTAATTCTAAGCTGAGTTATAACTACCGTCAACCGGATGGCAACTACTCCTTTGGTATTAACACTCAGCTAGCCCAAAACTTTTCAAATAGTAGTACCTCCCTTACGGGTCCAAATGCCACATTCTCTTTAAAAGCATTATCCCCATTTCAACGATCTACAGGTAATAATCAGGGAAAGAAAAAATTCTACGAAAGTCTGAACCTGACTTATAGAAATAATTTCAGGTCAGATTTTCGATTTAATCCAATTGATGGTGATTCTTCTAAAATATCCTTTTTCGACGCTCTCTTTAGCCCTTCTGATTATAGGGAAGCTACAGGAAATGACGCCCACTACAGATTTGGATTCCAGCAAGTGGGCTCTGTTGGATTGAACGACCTTCTTGGAAGTCAATTTCTAAATGCATCGGCATCCCTGAATTTCACTGAACTATGGTATCCTACTCAGACATTGAGAACCTTTAATACCACAACAAATCAGCTGGAGACAGAAAGAGAGCGAGGCTTTTTCACGGCTCGGGAATTCAACACTAACTTATCTTTGAATACAACCTTCTATGGTATTTCGAATCGTTCGATTGGAAGGCTTAAAGGCTTCCGTCATACAGTTCGCCCCACGGTAAGCTATATTTACCGTCCCGACTTCTCTGAGGATGTCTGGGGCTTCTATGATGAAGTTCAGATCGATAGCCTCGGTAATACCAGATCATTCTCACGATTTGACCAGGAAGTGTTTGGAGGTCCAGGCCGAGGTGAACAACAAGCTCTAAGCTTCAATATTCAAAACATCTTTGAAACTAAACTGGTGGATAGAGATACAACAGGCGAAGTTAAAGAGCGAAACCTAAGACTGATTGATGATTTATCTGCAAATGCACGTTACAACTTTGCAGCCGATAGTCTGAAACTATCGCAGTTGAGAACGAACATGAGCTCAACCGTAGTAAATGGGATCAATTTCAGAGCTACAGCAACATTCAGTTTTTATGAAAGAGACTCATTGGGAAGAGAATTTGATCAGTTTTTATGGGCTGATGGTGGAAAAGTTGCTCAACTTCAGACTTTAAATTTATCTGCCGGAACATCTTTTAGTGGTGGAAGACGAGGAGTTAAAGTAACTACTCCTAAATACCGCAAGGTTTATGATCCTTTCAATCAGGCTTACTTTAACCCGGTTGATCCTTACTTCTTTGAAGAACCCATCATAAACAGAGCAGACCCCTGGTCAGTTACATTGAACTTCAATTATCAATGGAACTATCGATTTAATGATAGCCCCCGAAGATCAGCTACTTTCAATGCGAATAACATATCCTTCAATTTAACACCTCTCTGGTCATTCAGTACCCGGTTGGGATATGATTTCATTCAGCAGGAATTGACTCCGTCCCAGTTTAATCTGACAAGAATCATGGAATGCTGGACCCTGTCATTCCAGATCAATCCATTTGGAGATTTCCAATACTACTTCTTTAGGCTACAGGTAAATAGTGCTCAAATACAGTCGCTATTCCAGAAATTACCTCTCTTAAATAACCTTGAGCGAAACTCTTCACCGACAGGTACAACTATCTACAGGTAATCTATTTCTCTCCGTGGAGATTGGCCATATACTTCATAACGTACTTGCCAATAACATCAAATTCGAGGTTAACTTTGTCACCTGCTTTTTTATTACCCAGATTGGTATGCTCGAATGTGTATGGGATAATAGCTACAGTGAAGCGTTGACCTTCATCTCGCGCAACAGTAAGGCTAATACCATCTATAGTGATTGAACCTCTTCCAACAATCAGATTCTGATATTCTTTTTCATATTCGAAAGTAAATAACCAGTCTGAACCTTCTTGTAAGATTTCTGTGATTACAGCTGTTGTATCAACATGCCCTTGAACAAGGTGTCCTTCTATTCCTGTTTGAAGAGTGAGAGACCGTTCCAGATTAACGCCGGTTCCAACTTCAAGTTCGCCTAGCGACGTTTTCCTTAAAGTTTCAGCCACACTCTGAACGGTAAATGTTTCCTCATCAAAAGCAGTAACGGTATGGCATACACCATTAATTGCTATACTTTCATCAACATGGCAAGTGCCGGCAAATGATGATGCTATTTGAAATTGTAAGCCATCCCCGATTGGTGTAATGGTGTGTACTTTCCCGATTTCTGAAATTATTCCTGTAAACATTAGAAATATCCTGTTAGTAGTATATCATCACCTATTTGAGTCCAGGTGATATCTTTAAGTTCGGCAATCTCTGACATTTTATTAATGCCAATATCTATCACTGACCTTGTTCCTGCACCCAACATTTTCGGAGCTATGAACAATTCCAGTTTATCAACAAGGCCCTCTTTGATTAATGTGGATGATAGGGCTCGACCCCCTTCAACCAATACAGAAGTAATTCCTAATTCACCCAGCTTTTTAAAAGCCAGTCTTAAATCAGTATGTCCTTCATGCTTAGGAACCACAAGTACCTCTCCACGAAAGTAATTATGCTGCATTACTTTGAGCATAGGATCAGCATCAGTAGCTGCTTTGTCTTTATTATGTGTGATGATGATAGTCTTGTCTTCATGTTTATCTGAAAACAAGTTTAAGTTTCTGGGTAGTTCGTAAGGTCCATCTATCACAACTCTTCTGGGTTGTCGACCGGAAACATGCCTTACAGTTAGTGAAGGGTTATCTACAAATGCAGTACTTCTTCCTACCAGTACAGCATCATATTCTCTTCTCCATTTATGAACCTGTTTTCTGGATTCTTTTCCTGTTATCCATTGCGAATCACCATCGGCCGCTGCTATGAAACCATCTGCTGTCTGTGCAATTTTGAGAGTAATAAATGGTCTTCCATAAGTTTGATGATGAGAAAAGAACTCTATCAACTTCTCAGTTTCCTTCTTCATAATACCGGATTTAACCTGAATACCGGCAGATGCCAGTTGAAGAATACCTTTGCCGTTTACCTTATTATTTGGATCCTTAACTCCTATGATCACTCTTTTAATAGGTAATTTTGCAAGCATTTGGGCACATGGTGGAGTTTTGCCATGAAATGAACAGGGCTCTAAAGTAACGTAAACGGATGCACCTTCAAGCAACTTTTCATCTTCTACAGAGTTAATGGCATTCACTTCAGCGTGAGCTTTACCATACTTTTCATGGTACCCTTCTCCGATTAACTCGCCTTCTTGCGAAACAATAACGCAACCCACCATAGGATTAGGTGAAACGGAACCCATACCTTTCTTAGCAAGCTCAATAGCTCGAGTCATCCATTTTCGATCAATCGCAGATGTGAATTCGTAACTCATATTACCTAAACTATGAAACGGTCTAAATCATCCCAATAAAAAAAGGGTGAGAAGTATTAACTGCTCACCCTTCAAATTCATGCTTACTAAATTACTGAAGCAGTCTTGATCGGTTATCTTTGATCGAAGCTTCTTCTTTTAATTGTTCAAGCCACACAGCAAGATATGCTGCATTCTTTTCCTGAGTTAACTGTTGACGAAGTTGTTCCATTGTCGCCGCATCCAGCAATGTAACATCAGGTACATTTTTATTAGATGTTGTAGCAACATAAATACCTGTCTCACCAGTAAGCGCTCCTGAAATAACATCCTCTTCCATGCCAAAGATAGCTCCAATTACTTCTGGTTCTCTACCTCCACCAACAAGTGTTAAAGCATCAAGTCTTTGATTTGGTGACTCTTGAACTTCTTTACCTGCATTTGATGCAAGTGCCGATAGATCTGATGAAGTTTCCAGTAAAGTCTCAACCCGTGCTCTTACAATGTCTTTTCTTTTCTGAATTCGGACAGTGTTCTCAATCTGAGCTCTCACTTCATCCAACGGACGTGTTCCCTCTTCTTCAATTTCAGTTACCTGAACAATTGCGAAATCGCTGGCTAATTCAAGAACTTCAGAGAAGTCACCCTCCTCAGAAATTTCAAGGAAGTTTAGAATTTGTTGACTGCTACCTAATCCCGGGATAAACGGATTACCTTTTGTTGCGAATCCTGATTGAAGATTAATTTCTCTTTGCTCTGCTTCAGTTTCTAGGGAACCACTTTCCTGAGCGTAGTACAGAAAATCATCCGCATTTTCGAATTGATTGTTAACCGTAGTAAACGGATCAGCTACTATGTCCAGTGAAAAAACAACAAAGGAAATTTCGGATCCTCTTTGAGCGGTCTTTTTCAAAATACTTACTCGACCACCCGTTTGAATAATTTCGGTTACTGAACCAACTGAAAGTCCGGTTACTGGAGCGTAATCTTCTCTGATGTCATTACGATCAACAGTAGTTTCATTGTATAATGTTGTAGAACCATTCTGAACAAGGAAAAGTGAATCATTAGCTGCAGCCGCAAATTCAGGGATAAGATTTTGAACCTCTGTTTTGATTCTCTGTGTATCCTGAGCAGTTGGCAGAATTGAGAAAGTCACAAAGTTAAATCTATAGCTTTCTTCCTTCTTGAAGTTTTCAGCATTCTCTCTGTAATAAGTCTGAACGTCCTCGTCAGTAACCTCAACTTCATCATTAGTTACATCAGCGTATGGGAATCTTACAAAACTAACGTCCGCTGTTGTGTTACTGCTGATGTAGAAATCTTCCACTTCAGAGTCGCTGATTTGCAGACCAGCTGTAATAAAATTGTTTAACTTTTGCTGGCGTCTTCCTTGTCTGAGCTGATCCTCAATGACAATCCAAATTTCTGAGTTCTCGTCAGCGGCAAGAGCAACTTGAAGAGCCTCTTGATTTATGCTTCCATCTTCATTTGCAAAATACTGCTGAATAAATGGATCCGGATTAGGGCCCATTACCATATCAATTAATTCCTGATCAGTAACTGTAATACCAAGCTCATCCATTTTTTGTTCAAGCAGTCTGGATGTAACTAACTCTTCCCAGGCTTGTGTTTCATAAAAAGCACGTTGCTCTGCGCTGATTGAACCACCAGTTTGCTGAGTGTATGTATTGCTGTAGTATTGAATTCTACTGTTATAGTCTTCAATTGTGATCGGCTCACCGTTTACTGAACCTAATGATCTTGGACCTGCGCTGATGGCGTCAAAGAAATTTACATCGGATAGTACCCATAATAATCCGAATGAAATGATGAGCAGCCACAATACTATTGGCGTACCATCTCGCATTTTTTGCATTACTCCCATGGAAGGAACCTCTTTCTATAATCTTATTAATAAATCATCGCCAGGTTGGTTTTGGCGAAAGGGAGCAAATATACAACGAGATTCAACGAATTTAAAGCTGCTTTACGCAGAAAACCTATCTATGATTAAAATAGATCAACTAATTTCATGTGCTTTAAATAACGACCCGGATTTTCATCAATATTTTTGATGAGTTTACTCAAATTGAAAGTGAGACTATCCAGGTTATTATAAAGGGAAGAATCATTTACCATTTTACCAAATGTGCCTTCACCTTCATTTATTTTGAATAAAATATCATTCAGAGTAACTGATGTTGTATTTAACTCCGAGCTTAGAATTTCAAGCTCTGAACTTGTCTTTTCAAGGCTCTCAAGAATACTATTAAGGTTTTCCCTGTTATCACCACTCAGTGTATCCAGATCTGCCATCACATTATTAACTGAATTTATGAGATCAGTTATATCAGCCTGACTCTTTTGAATAACCTCATCCAGAGTACCCGTGCTTTCAGAAATATTCTTTAAGGTAGATTTAATGTTCTCCTGACTATCTCCATCCAGGGTGTTGTTCACCCCAACTAATAGTGTGTCCAGATTCTTAATCGTACTAATTATATCATCAGTGAGTTCTTCACCTTTTTCAGCAAATTCTTCCAGGATACCTGAACCAAACACACCGGTGATTTGATCACCATTCTTGTAGGATTCATCTGAATCTGACTTCACAATTTCAATGTATTTAGCACCAATTGGCCCTGGAGATACAATAGTTGCAATAGAACCAACTGGAATATCAATTTCTTCATCAATGTTTAGTGTCACTAGTGTACTGTCTTCATCCTGAATGAAGTCCATCTTACTAACGGACCCAACCTTGAATCCTTTAATAGCTACAATATTTCCTGGTAGTAAACCCGTGACATCATCAAACTTAGTATAAATGATTTTAGAAGAAGCGAATAGAGGAACGTCTCTCATTACCCGGAAGCCGAAATATGCCACTACAATGGCGATCACCACGGTTATACCAATTTTAATTTCGTTGGATACCTTCATTAACAGGCGCCTCCTATTCCTTAATTTTATATTCGCTTGCTGTGATGAATTTAAGCAAATCTTGGTTATTACTTTCTCTCATTTCTTGAATACTCCCAAAGAAACTAAGTGTCTTATTTTCCAGAAAGGCCACTTTCTGGGCTACCTTTAGTACGCTATGCATATCGTGGGAAACAACAACAGAGGTAATATCGAGGCTATCAGCCATCTGAATAATTAATTCATTTATCTCATCTGAGGTTTGAGGATCAAGACCAGAAGTGGGTTCATCATATAATAGATAATCTGGTTTCAGGATAATTGCGCGAGCAAGTCCAACTCTTTTACGCATCCCGCCAGACAATTCAGATGTAAGCCTTTTACCGGTGCCTTGTAGGTTCACCATATCCAGTGCTTCATCAACACTTTTGGTAATCTCAGCTTCTGTCATATTTGTGAAATATCGTAGTGGGAATGCAATATTTTCAAAGGTGTCAATGGAATCAAAAAGAGCAGAACCCTGAAACAAAATTCCGAAGTTCTGTCTCATCTTTCTTAGTTCTGCATAAGCCATATCGAAAACACACTCCCCATTCATCCTTACATGACCCGAATCAGGATAAAGCAGCGCATTAAAATGTTTAAGAAGAACTGATTTCCCTGAACCTGAGCGCCCGATTATAGCAAGCGTTTCTCCTTCCTCTATGGTAAATGAAACATCATCCCATATAAGGTTTTCACCAAAACTCTTTTTCAGATTCTGAACTTCAATCATTTTTTAAAGTAAAATTGCTGCCAGCACAAAATCAGCCAACAAAATAAAAATACAACTGAGTACTGTTGCTTGGGTAGTGCTGTTCCCGACACCTTCAGCTCCACCGGTTGCATTGTATCCTTTATAACAGGAAATGGATGTAATGATGAAACCAAATACAAAAGACTTTACAAAGCCAAAAACTACATCCCAAGGGAAAAAATACTCTCTGGCACCTTGCATAAATTCTCCAGCAGGCAAAATACCATTCAGCGATCCTGCAGCAATACCTCCAAGAATTCCCAATGTAGAACAAGAAATATAAAGTATTGGAAACATCAACAACCCAGCCAGTATTCTAGGTACAACAAGAAATGAAACAGAATTAAATCCCATTGATTCCAATGCGTCTATTTGTTCACTTACTCTCATTGTTCCCAACTCAGTAGCCATTCTTGCTCCCACCTTGCCTGCTAAAACCAGAGCTGAAATAACAGCTGCAAGTTCTATTAGTACCGATTGAGAAACGACTGCCCCTACAATATAAATCGGGAATAAACCGGTATCGAGCTGATGAGCTGTTTGAAGTGTTAAAACTGCCCCAGTAAATATCCCAGTTAACATAATTATTGGAATAGACTCATAGCCCACCTTAACAAACTCACTAAAGAGGTTCTTTCGGTATGTGTTTACCTCGGTTGACGAAAGTAATGCTCTATATAAAAGGAGCGAATACTTGCCGAGCTGATTCAGGGCATCCATAAATAAAATTCGATTATGCTAATATGAGGCAACTGCCGTTGTATTGAGCAATATATTTGAGGTATATTACAAAAGATTCTACAAATTCTGTTGTTTAAATCCTGCATTCCGTTGAGAATAAAGCTGATTGTCCTCTTCTTATTCCTTGCCACAAGCAATATTGCAGTGGCTCAAACATCCAATCGGACAGTATTTCGATTTTTGGATGTTCCACCCAATGCGCGATCAGCAGCGCTTTCAGGTAATCATGTTTCACTTTATCAGGCAGATCTATCTCTATTCATGGTAAATCCAGCATATCTGTCAGAAGAATCTTCCAGACAATTTTCAGCATCCTATGTCAACTTTCTTGCCGATGCTAATTATGGTTTTATCAATACTGCATATCATATTGATGGTGTAGGTACTGTTGGTGTGGGAATACGATACGCTGGCTACGGTGAGTTTAACCGTTTGGACGAGAATAATAATCAGAACGGAACATTCAACCCCGGAGACTTCTCATTTAATGCCGGCATTTCAAGAGAATTAAGTTCAAGGATTAGAATTGGAGGATCTTTGAACTGGATTCATTCAAGAATAGATAATTTTAGATCAACAGCCCTAGCTGCATCTTTCGGAGCACTTTACGAGGATATTGACCGGGATCTAACTATTGGCTTTAGTGTCAGAAATGTTGGGTCTCAAATAACCACATTTAACTCTATTCGTGAACCTCTTCCATTAGATATTTCACTGGGTGTTAGTCATAAACCAGAAAATTTTCCAGTTCGCGTCAATCTCATGCTTCGACAACTGAATGAATGGAATCAGCCTCTGTTAAGCGATACAGATGACCCAACTTTTTCACAAAATCTCTTTAGACATATGGTTCTGGGTGGGGAGATTCCTTTTAGTGAGCAATTCATAATTCGAATAGGATTTAACCAGCTTCAGCATCAAGAACTTAAAACCCGTGATAACTTTGACTTCGCAGGTGTTGGATTGGGACTTGGACTCAAGTTTGATAAATTCCATATAGATTTTAGCCGGAGTTCATATAGTGAACTGGGAGGGATTTTTCAGATCAGTGTAACTTCGAGAATTAAGACGAAGAAAAGTGAGTAATCTGAATAATAATGAGGTTTCTCAGATTGTAGAAACGGCTGTTGCCCAACGGATCGGAATAGCCAGTGCAATTCTTGCGTTTATTTTTGCTTTAGGATCAATTGGATTCCATATAATAGAGGACATGAGCCTATTTGAAGGTTTCTATATGACCTTCATCACAATATCTACAATTGGTTTCTCCGAACTAAAATCACTCACACCAGCCGGGCGTGTATTTACAATGCTTATCTTTGTGTTGGGTATTGGTGTGATTTCTTACATTGCATCACAATCAACTCAACTTTTATTTGAGAGTGAGTTGTTTATCAAACGAGCCATGAAACAGGAATTAAAAAAAATAGAGAATCATTACATCGTGTGCGGCTATGGTCGCATCGGAAAACGAATTGCTACTGTTTTAAAAGACGCAAACCTTAAAGTTGTTATCGTTGAAATCAATGAGAAAAGGATTGAACGAATTGCTGCTGATGGTCACATTTATGTTGAAGGAAATGCTGCAGATGAAAATGTCTTAACTGCTGCAGGAATAGATAAGGCACAGGCACTGATTTGTACTCTTTCAAGTGATCAGGACAATGTGTTTGTGACTTTGATAGCTCGTGACATGAGAGAAGATCTTTACATTCTTGTTCGAACAAATAAACATGAGAATGAAAAGAAAATTTACCGTGCAGGAGCAGATAAAGTAATTTCACCTTATGAAATTGGTGCCGACAGAATGGCTAATGTTATTCTTAGACCAAATGTGATCAACTTCCTGGAAAACTACACTAAAGGAACCACTGATGATCACTCATTTGATGAAGTAAAAGTATTTGAGGGTTCCAAATTGGCCAATAAAACTCTTGCTGAAATTGGTGTTCGTGGTACATATGAAATACTTATCATCGCATTAATATCACATGAAGAGAGAAAAATGAGATTCAATCCCGGACCGGATGACACAATTAATGTTGGTGATTCACTCATTGTAATTGGTGAATTAAAAGCCATTGATCAATTCAGAACAGAAGCATGTAAAGATCATCGCTCTCTAGCTGAGAGATCTATAAATCCCCACAGTTTTTAAATATGATACGATACTTAACCGCCGGTGAATCACACGGGCCAAAACTTTCAGGTATAGTTGAAGGCGTACCAGCTGGATTACCTTTAAAAGAATCTGATATAGCAATTCACCTTGCACGTCGACAGAAGGGTTATGGTCGTGGTGGTCGAATGGCTTTTGAAAGTGACATGGCAGAAATCCTATCGGGTGTTCGTTTTGGGAAGACCATTGGTGGACCTATTAGCCTTCAGATCAACAACAAAGCATTCACAAAGGATAAAGATAACTGGCCTGTAGTGATGAACAAGGAGGGTGACGGCGAAGGAGTGGAAAAGATTACCGTACCACGCCCTGGTCATGCAGACCTTGTTGGAGCTCAAAAATATCGATTTGATGATGTTCGACCTGTTATTGAGCGGTCCAGTGCTCGTGAAACGGCCATGAGAGTAGCCTGTACTGCAGTTGCCAGAAGATTTTTAAACTATTTTGGTATTGAGATAGGTGGACATGTTATTCAGATCGGATCCATTGGGTATAAAAACTGGGATCATGCAAGGCTTGCATCAGAACACCTCATTAATTCAGGGGCTGAAACACTTTATAAGACTGCAGATGAGTCAGAAGTTCGTTGCCTTGATGCTGAACTCTCTGGTGCTATGCGTGACGAAATAAAAAAATACCGTAAAGAAGGTTCATCCTTAGGTGGTATTTATGAAATTGTAGTTACTGGCGTTCCCACAGGCTTAGGGAGTTTTACCCATTGGGATAAGAAACTTGATGGAAAAATAGCTCAGGCCATAATGGGTACACAAGCCATGAAGGGTGTAGAAATTGGATTAGGCTTTGAAGCAGGAACACTTCCAGGTCATAAAGTTCATGACGAAATTACTTTTGAAGAAGATGACTTCAGGAGAAGAACTAATAGAGCCGGTGGTATTGAAGGTGGAATGTCGACAGGCATGCCAATTATAATTCGTGGTGCAATGAAACCAATTCCTACTATGCTCAAGCCTCTGAAGACTGTGGACTATTATACCCATATTGAACAGGATACCAGGTACGAACGCTCTGATGTGTGTGCACTACCTCGCGCAGTGGTTGTTGCTGAAAGTGTAATCGCGCCAGTTATAGCGAATGCATTTTTAGAAAAATTTGGCGGAGACTCTATTGAAGAAATAAGTGAGCACTACAGTAAATTCATTCAATGAATAAACTGAGAAAACTTGCGTTACTAATAAAGGAAAACCCTAATGATTCCTTTTCTAAATTTGCTTTAGCACTGGAATTCATAAAAATTGGTAACAATAATAAGGCTTTAGCCCTCTTTGAAAATATAGAAGAAAATGATCCTGAGTATGTGGGAGTTTATTATCACTTAGGTAAATTATATGCAGAGATTGGAGAGAACAAAAATGCAATCGATACCTATAAGAAGGGAATAGAAGTTTCTACAAATCAGCAGGACAATCACTCAAAAGCTGAAATACAATCAGCTCTTTTTGAACTGGAAATGGAATTAGAAGATTAAAAAGGCATTAATGCAATCGGTTTCAGTATTTAAATACTTTGCTATCATAGCAACACTAATCAGTATCACTTTAGTTAGCAGTCAAAATGCTAATGCACAGGATCAGGAACGCCTGGTTTATGTTGTCAAAACCGGCGATACCCTTTTCAGTATTTCTAAGGATTTAGGAGTTTCAATCACTGAGATCCAAAACTGGAATCAACTTTCAAGTAATTCATTATCTGTTGGGCAAGAATTAATTTACTTCAAAGGTGAAAGAGAACGTGTGGTATCAGACCTTGAAGAAGATTTAGGTCTTGATGCAGGTGAATCACTCTTAGATGTAAAACCCACTCCATCTAATACTTTTTATACGGTAAAAAGCGGTGACAGCCTTTATAAGATTGCCCGCGACTTCGGAATGACTATAACTCAGCTTAAAGAGCTAAATGGCCTTAAATCTGATGTTTTAAGTATTGGACAGCGTTTGTTAGTTAAAGCACCCTCTTCAATTGTTCCCAATGTGAATGAGTTTACAGACCAATCCTCTGCTCAGGGAATGTTTGTTCTGTATACCATTGAGGCAGGTGAACTACTATCTGACCTTCTTATTAAATTCCAGATGAAAGAATCTGAGTTCATCGAATTAAATCCTGAAATAGATATTCGTCGATTAACTCGCGGACAAAAAATTACTGTTCTTCTTCCTCCTACCAAGGAATTCGAAAATCCTTATCTGGCAAAATCTAACCTTGAAGATCTTGGCTTGGTTAGTGTGATTGTTTACGAGAATGCAGAAAAAGGTAAAACAACTACAAATGGTGAGCTCTACAATCCTGATGAGTTATCTGCAGCACACTCTAATATTGCTTTAGGCTCACTGATTTATATTGAGAATCCTGAAAATGGCAGGGGCACCTATGTTCGGGTAAATGACAGAACGACTGGAGAAAGTCTGAAACTTTCACAGAAAGCTTTCGAATTATTGGCTTTCAATCCTAATGGACAAAAGTCTGTTTCCATATATGTCGAGAACTGATGTCTAATACCATCAAATCATACTTTTCAACCACCCATAATCTTCTTTACAGCTACATTCTTGCAATACCCTTACTATTGCTTTATGAAGCTTTAATCTTGATTTCCCAGCCTGATAGCTCATACATAGTGAGGATCAGTGTTGATGTTTGGTTTAAAAGCTTGTTCTCTATCTTTGGTTTAAATGCACTCTCTTTCACCCTCATACTTGCTGCCTTATTTGGAATCTGGATACTCTATAAGGAAAGAGACAAGCTCAAAACAATAAAGTGGTCATACTTCCCTGTTTTACTGTTAGAAGCAGTTCTACTTGCCGTCATTATTTCATTTATCAGCCAAACAATGGTTGGTCTTATCGTTGGGATGCAAGCCTCAGGCGAGGTTCAATCACTGACTTATATTCAAAAACTTGCTTTGTCTCTAGGTGCAGGCCTCTATGAGGAACTCTTTTTTAGAGTGATCCTAGTCAGTTTACTTGTTTATCTATTCAAATTTATCTTCACAAAAAAGTGGGCCGTTAATACCGCCTCTATTGTTTTAGCCGCTATGCTTTTTTCAGCAGTGCACTATATCGGCGGCTATGCTGATGCCTTTACAATTGGTTCTTTTTTGTATCGGTTTATATTCGGTTTATTCCTGAATGCTGTATACCTAAGCCGAGGTTTTGGAATGGCTGCCTGGACGCACGCTTTGTATGATGTTCTGGTTATTTCAATCTATTAATTCCTTAACCTCGTATATAAACTGTGCTTAGGGCTATCTATTAGCTGATTCTCATCAATTATTAGAATGAACCCAATAGCCGTAACTCATTTGCGTACAGTAAATTATAACTATACATTGTTAGTAATAAAATCGGGATAGTTTAGAAAATGTCGTACAACCAGGGAGAGGATAAGAAACAGCAGGAGTTTCAGGCTGAGATTATACCTCACTTAGACACGTTATATAATTTTGCATTACGCCTGACCACTGATCCAAATGATGCTGAAGATCTTGTTCAAGATACCATCGTAAAAGCCTATCGCTTTTTCAGTAGTTATGAGAAAGGTACGAATGCCAAAGCCTGGTTATTCCGAATCCTCAAGAATTCCTTTATAAATAACTATCGTAAAGTTTCTAAAAAGCCTCAAGAAGTAGATTACGATGAAGTTTCCACATTTTATGAAACGATCAGGGCAGAAAGTACAGACACTTCTGATTTAGAAAAGATTATGTTCCGTGAGCTTATTGATGATGATGTTTCAAGAGCTCTCGAGAGACTACCTGAAGATTTCAGAACTGTAGTATTGCTGTGTGATGTTGAAGGATTCACTTATGAAGAAATAGCAAATATGCTGGATGTACCAATTGGAACCATTCGTTCAAGGTTACACAGGGGTAGAAATCTTCTTAAAACACAGCTGATGGAATATGCCCGTAAACGCGGGTTTACTGAGGACTAGTCACTTTTAGTGATATTCTCATGGTGGTCCCCTCATTAGGAGCAGATTTCAACACCATCACTTTTCCCTGATGATATTCTTCAATTATGCGTTTGGTTAGACTCAAGCCTAAACCCCAACCTCTTTTCTTTGTGCTGTAACCTGGTTTAAAAATATCATTTTGTTTAGATGGAGGGATACCACTTCCTGAATCCTCTATATCGATAATGAGCTGATCATCTACTTGAGTGGAGGTGATTGATACATATGCTTCATCAGATTCATCTTTAATCGCATCCATTGAATTCTTTACGATATTCTCTATTGCCCACTGAAACAATTCCGGATTGATATTGATGATCGATTCAGCACTAAGGTTTCTTTTGACCTCAACTTTTTTTCCAATTCTGGGAAGTCTGCGCTCCATATAATTCACAATCTGATCCAGGATTGGTTTTATATTAGTTGGATGCAACTCAGGTTCTGAACCTATTTTACCAAATCTTTCAGCTACACGTTGCAGCCGTTCTACGTCACTTTCAATTTCTTTTGCTATTCGCGAGGCATTCTCATCTTTTACATAATCATCCCTCAGCAACTGAATCCAACCAAACAGACTTGAAATCGGTGTCCCTAATTGATGAGCTGCTTCCTTCGCCATACCTACCCAAAGATTCGATTGTTCTGAACGGGTTATACTTCTATAAGTAGTGTAGCCAATGCCCAGCAATAAGCCGAGAAGTAGAATCTGAATAAATGGAAAGAGCCTTAAAAGTTGTACAGTATCACTTTCTCCATAGTAAACATACTGGGTAATCATCCTGTTTTCATCACCAAAACTAATCTCAATAGGTGGATTGATGGACTTAAATTCCTGAATAAACTCATCTGTAATATCTTCCGGATTTATACCCGGAGTCTGACCGGCAACTTCATCATTTTCAGTTAAAACAAGTGCTGGTACTTTATTGATGCGGGCATTTTTAAGGATAATTTCATCGGTTACGAAATCAACTGATGTTTGAGAAGCCTCTGCTTCTTGAATTAATCTTATAACTGAGTCGGGTACTGCCTCTAATCCCTCAAGCAGATCAATGGCTGAGAGTAGTTTTGTGGAATTTTGTTGATGTACCGGAAGACTGGAATACTCAAGTGCCTTAGCCCATAGTTCAACACTTTGCTTTTCCTGTTCCAAAACTTCCTTAACCAGATACTGATTATACAGTACTGAACCAAAACCCAGAGTAGCCAGAAGGGCAATCAGTACAATTTTAATATTTGTGGATCGGGCAAAGAGTTCCATTGATGTGGGTTTATGTCAATGGCAATATCCCGATTTTCGGGAATGGAAGCTAGATAAGAAAATCAGGCTGAAGCTTTTCGCTTTTCGTAAACCGGCGGTGCCTTCTTTTCAATCGTATCTTTAGTTATAATGCAACGAGCAATGTTCTTCATTGAAGGAAGGGTAAACATAATGTCGAGCATAGCAGCTTCCATTATTGAACGAAGTCCACGGGCACCTGTTTTTCTTTCTAATGCCTTTTTAACTATAGATTCCAGAGCCTCATCTTCAAATTCCAAATCAACCTCTTCCATCTTAAAGAGCTTGATATACTGCTTTGTAATAGCATTTTTAGGTTTTTGAAGAATATCCAGCATAGCGTCACTGGATAGTTCATGAAGACCTGAAATAACAGGTAGTCGACCAATCAATTCAGGAATAAGCCCAAATTTCTGAAGATCTTCCGGTTCAACATGAGTAAAGATCTGTGGGTCGTTTTTATCAAATTTTGTTTGATTACCGGCATGAAAGCCAAGAGTACTTGAAGAAAGTCTTCTTGATATAATCTCTTCTAATCCGGCAAAAGCACCTCCACAGACAAAGAGAATATTTGCTGTATCGAGTTGAATGAAGCTTTGTTCAGGGTGTTTTCTACCACCCTTTGGAGGAATATTGGCAACAGTACCTTCTAGAATCTTGAGCAGAGCTTGCTGCACGCCTTCACCAGATACATCCCTGGTTATTGAAGGGTTATCACTTTTTCTGGCTACTTTATCAACTTCATCTATGTATACAATGCCACGCTTTGCGCGATCAACATCATAATCAGCTGCCTGAAGCAGATTACTTAAAATAGATTCCACGTCTTCGCCCACATAACCAGCTTCTGTCAGAACTGTAGCATCTGCAATAGTAAAGGGTACGTCGATAATATTAGCAAGAGTACGGGCCAGTAAAGTTTTACCACTACCCGTTGGTCCAAGAAGAACAATGTTACTTTTTTCAATCTTAGTATCATCAAGATCTGGTTTATTCTCACCACTTATTCTTTTGTAGTGATTATAAACGGCAACAGATAAGGTTTTCTTAGCCTCATCCTGACCAATAACATACTCGTCGAGCTTGGCTTTAATTTCAATTGGTTTTAGAAGAGGCTGATAAGATTTTTCCCTTCTTCGTGCAAGAGAAGCCAGATCACTCTTAATGATCGAAGAGGCATCTTCAACACAGCGATCACAGATATATACACCTGGGCCGGCAACCATTGAGTTCACTTCCAGACTGGAACGACCACAAAATGAACAGTGTACAATGTCGCTATTTTTCTCTTTTTCGCTCACTAAGATAATTTAAATGAAAAAATTACTTTTTAGAAGCCTTTTTTGTCGCTCCCATAACCTGATCAACAAGGCCATATTTTTTTGCTTCATCAGCAGTCATCCAGTTATTTCTATCTGAATCTTCAATAATTTGATCAAGAGTTTGACCAGCATGATCAGCTATAATCTGACTAAGTTGTTTTTTAATCCTGATGATTTCTTTGGCTTCGATTTCAATATCAGATGCCTGGCCTTGAACACCGCCTAATGGCTGATGGATCATCACTTTTGCATTGTGAAGGGCAGTTCTTTTGCCTTCAGCACCTGCAGTAAGTAATACAGCTCCCATCGAAGCTGCCATACCCATACAAGTTGTAGCAACGTCACATTTAACGTGCTGCATAGTGTCATATATCGCCAGACCAGCAGAAACTACTCCACCTGGGCTATTGATGTATAGATTGATGTCTTTTTCTGGATCTTCAGATTCCAGAAAAAGCAACTGAGCAACAATGTTACTAGCTACAACATCATTAATTGGTGAACCAAGAATGATAATTCTGTCTTTTAGCAGACGTGAATAAATATCGTAAGCACGCTCGCCTCTTGAAGTAGTTTCAATTACAACCGGTACTAGGTTGTTCGTAATAGACTGATTAGAGTCAAAAATAGTTTGAGGATAAAGTGGTTGTTTATTCATATTGGGCTTTTAATAATTACTTCTTTTTGTTCTTCTTTTCTTGCTCTTTACGGTACTTATCTTTGTCGATTTCTTCAACCTTTAGTTCATCCTGAAGTTTATCAAATACTTTACCTTCACGAATAGTTACTCTAAGATTCTCAAGCAGGTTAGGATTCTGTGCGTAATAACTCTTCAGTTGATCAACTGCCATACCATAACGTGCAGCTTCTCCTGAAATAAACGTGTCAATATCTTCTGGTGTTATTTCGATGTCATCGAATTTCTCCTGAAGCTTAGCACTAATGAATGACCAAGTTGCTTCCTGAATGGCTTGCTCTCTCATATTTTCTTTGTAGGTATCACCATTGAAGTCGGGTGGTAAATTTCCACCAGATTGCTTGGTTACCTGATCAACATAGTTGTTGAGAATTTGATCAACCAATACATCCGGAATATCAAATTTATGTGCATTCACTAATGCCTCAACAGCATCATTTTTGAATAAATCACCTGAAGTCTGATCGTAGTATTGCTGCATCTGACTTTTAATGAAGCTTTTGAACTCATCTTCTGTTTTTGCTTCACCACCAGATTGCTGGCTATAAAACTCTTCATTCGCTTCAGGAGTGGTTAATTTTTGAACTTTCTTAACCGTTACTCTGAATGAATCTTTTTGATCACCTTCACTGAGTTCCATATCAACAACATCACCAATTGATTTTCCTTTCAGTGACTTCTTGAACTCTTTAGCTGCATCTGATCTTAAATCAAGTTCTTGATCAATGTCTTTCTCTCCTTCAACCTCATTGCCATCTTTATCCAGACTAACAACATCAACTATCACTTTCGAGTCTGCAGCAACTTTAGTTTCTACATCTTCCCAGTTACCACCTCTTTCCAGTGAACGCTCCATCTCCTCGTCCACTTCTTTATCAGTGACGTCATGAACCATTCGCTTCACTTTGATCTTAGCTAGATCTGCAAGTTCAAATTCAGGCTTAGATCCAATCTTGAATTTTACTTCTAGCTCATCATTTTCCCACTTGAGGTCGAGCATTTGAGTTTCACCAATTGGCTCATATTCTGGAATTACTTCTTTCTCGAATACTCTCTGAATGTATTTGTTGATTTCTTCGAATTCGATTTCCTCACCAAAACGCTTCTTAACAATAGAAAGAGGTACTCTTCCTGGTCTGAAGCCTGGCATATTAATTTTGCCCTGGTATGTTTTAAATGCTTTCTCGAAATCATCTTCCAACTCTGAGCGGTTGGCTTTGATTGTAATCTCTTTGTTTACTTTTGAAAGTTCGTTTAGGGATATATCCACAGGTAAGCTTTTTTAAATAAGTAGAATTTGAAAAGGAAAGTACGAGAGGGGGGACTCGAACCCCCACGCCGGTTAAGGCACTAGATCCTAAATCTAGCGTGTCTACCAATTCCACCACTCTCGCAACTTGAAATCTCGTAGAGCTGCCAAAGATAATGGTTTATTAAAGTTTAAACAACCCAAAACAGAAGTAAAAATCATGGTTTTTTATTAGCTAATTAGGCACCTTTCTTTTGCTATGTATAAGAACCTCAGGCTCATTTATATAACCACAAAAGATGTCAATGAAGCTTCACGCATTGGAAAGAGTCTGGTTGAGAAAAAACTTGCTGCTTGTGTGAACATCCTTCCAGGGATGAAATCATTTTATCACTGGGAAGGCCGGTTGGTTGAAGATGAAGAATGCGTTCTGATAGCCAAAACACATCATTCAAAAGTAAATCAACTCACTGAGTATGTTAAAGAGATTCACACTTATGAATGTCCCTGTGTAATCTGTTTCGACCTTTCTGAAAATGAAGGAAATGAAGAATATTTAAATTGGTTACTAGGTGAAGTCACTTCCTGATTTATCCGAACTAAAAGCTGAAATTATTGATGGCCACATTCTTAGGGCTGTAATTGACAGGCCTGCTGCTCAAAACGCAATTAATTTCGGTGTAATTGACGACCTTGAGAGTCTGGTTGAATACATTAAAACAGATAATGATATAAGCGCCTTCATTCTGACAGGTGGTGGTAACAAGACTTTCATTGCGGGTGGTGATCTTAAAGAGTTTCATACAATAAAGAGCAAAGAAGAAGCAGTAGGTATGTCAAGAAGAGTTCAAGCTCTATTGCTGGATATCGAAGCCCTCCCAGTTTGGACCATAGCCTGTATAAATGGATCTGCTTATGGAGGTGGAATAGAGATCTTATTGAGCTTTGACTTCCACATTGCTTCATCGGATGCCAAATTTGGTTTTACTCAGGGCCGGTTTTATCTAAGCCCGGGGTGGGGTGGATTAACCCGACTTATAGAAAAAATAGGTAAATCAAAAGCTTTTCAGCTATTAGCGGAGAGTGCAGTATTGACACCAGAGGAAGTTTTGGATCTGCGAATAATTGAAAAAATTGCTCCAGTTGAACAACTTCAGAATGCTTGCCTTGACTGGGCAAAACAACTCACAAGAAATGATCGGTTCTTCATAGAGAAACTCAAAGAAAGTACTCTAAAAGGGAGAAAAGAACGCCTTGATCAGCTTGAAAATGAAATTGAGCCCTTTACTGAGCTATGGGTTCATCCAACACACGAAGAACGAGTAGAAAAATTTATCAATAAGGCTAAATAGCCTTGTATAATCTGTAAAGAATTGTTCCTGTTCGAGTTACCAGCATTGAAAGCAACTTATTCTCTTTCTCTGATAGTAGTTTCTTTCTTTTCATCAGAACATAACCGAACACAGGGGCATTTTTTGGTACTCGCATTTTGAGCTGAACTAACTGTTTATCAGTTAGAGCAAAAATCGGAGCCCCGAATTCAGTTACAAGCTCGTGCTCTCTTGAAAATTCTATAGCAGAACCAAATTCATCATGAAGGATATTGTTATTGAAGTATGATTCCTTTTCAGCAATAGTTTGCTGATATGGTGCTTCTTCCAATAAATCTTTAGCTGAATATTCACCCGGAAGCTGTAAACCAAGACTCAGAATCATGTTGGACGACCCTTTGTTAATGGTCCAGAGTGAAATGTGATCCATTGCAAATTGCTGCTTAATCTCCATGTATAAGCTTCTGGCCGTCGCGAATAAATCACTTGAAGCCGCTGCAAACATCATCTTCTAATTAATCAGCTTCAAATTAACCTTAACTCGATCTTCCGGGCGATCTGCTCTCAGATTGGAGACTAATTTCATATTCACCAGGTCAAGAATCTCTCCTTTCTTGAGCTTAGCTTTATCCAGAAAATCAACTGCTCCGAGATCAAAAGCCCTTTGCTCTTTCTCTACCGTTGGAAGAGAAGTCATAATCAAAAACGGGATGTTTTCTCTGTCAGCATCTTTGGTCAGAGATTCGAGGAATTACATTCCGTCCATACCGGGCATATGAACATCTGATATGATCATATCTATTTTGATCTCTGATAAGAGGTTTATCCCTTAATACTCTTCTTTAACTCCATTTCAGCTACATATCGCTGATTTCTCCTGAGCAGTTCAATTGGCATTGTCTCACCCTCTTCGAACTCTCTTAATAAAGCCCAAGCATGCATTTCACTACTAACACGCTCCGTTCCTATCTTTAAGATAATATCTCCCGGCATAATTCCACAATCATAGGCCGGGCCGTCTTTATTAACTCCTGTGACGAGTAATCCCTGAATCGAAGGTAACCCATACTGCATGACAAGTGCACGGGTCATAGGTGTGAACTCAAGACCCGGATCATAATCCAGATTTACTGTTCCTGTCTGCTTCAGTTGGTTAATAATTTTGATTACACGGTTGCTAGGTATCGCAAAACCAAGTCCAACAAAACCTGATGCTCCTCCGGTATATATAAATGTATTTACACCGATTACATTACCATTACTATCGAGAAGCGGGCCGCCTGAGTTACCTCTATTAATTGCGGCATCGGTCTGTATCATATCAATGTACACCCTGGGATCATCTGGGTCTGGTCTGAAATCTCTTTTTGTTGCACTAACAACGCCAACGGTAACGGAGGGTTGCCCTGCGTCAAATAAACCAAATGGGTTACCCATTGCTATCGCCCATTCACCTACCATTACATCTTGAGAATTACTGAAATTGATATAGGGAAAATCACTCTTATCACTTTTGATTTGAAGCAATGCCAGATCCGCCAATTCATCCACGCCAATTACCTCCGCTTCATAATTATTACCATCCTGCATGGCGATAACAATTTTCTTGGCATTTTTAGAGGCAACATGCTCATTGGTTACCACTAGACCATCATTACTGATAATAAAACCTGATCCCATACCTTTAAACTCTCGTTGGGAAGGCGCCAGGAAGAATCCATAATATGGATCAAATTGCAGGTTGCCACGACCTTCTACTATTTCAGTAACTGTAATACTAACAATGGCAGGACTTGCTTTTTCAACTGCTCTTGTAATTGCAGTTTTTCTGCTCTGCGCAATTTGTTCGTTATTTCCGTTCTTATTTTTCTGCTGAATATCATCAGTAATAACAGCGACTTCTTCATCTGGAGATGAGATTGAAGATAAATTAGCCAACTTGATTTCTTCAGGCTTTTCACAGGCCGTTATTACTAATAGAAGTAAACAGAATAATGGTTTTCTAAACATATCAGCGTTAATTCTCACCGTTAATTCTCTTTTAGCTGGAGTATCCCTTCAGTTACGACAGTAGATACCGCTTCTTCCATGGAACCTATATACAACGCACCTGAAGCTCTTTTATGGCCACCTCCATTAAATTTTCTTGCCCATAAATTCACATCTATATCATCTGAATTTGATCGAAAACTGATTTTAATTCGATCTTTATCTTCTCTGAAAAATACACATGCATGCACATCTTCCAGACTTAGTGGATACTGAACAAAACCCTCCGTGTCTTCCTTTGTTGTACCGGTTTCATCCAGCATAGACTGATATACGCGCATTGTAGCTATTGAACATCCCTCAATAATTTCTATCGTATCCAGGGCTTTACTTAGTAATGCCAACTCATTTAGTCTTCTGGATGAATAAACTTTCCCAATAACTGCATCAGGACGAAAGTTTCCTCTCTCAAGAAGATCTGCGGCGGCTCTCATCGTTTTATGTGTTACACTTTGAAACTGAAAGGACCCAGTATCTGTCACCAAGCCGGTATATAAGGCTTTTGCAACGCCTTCATCAATCTGATCCGGGTTATGATGCTTGAAAATATTGTAAACCAGTTCACATGATGAAGATGCTTTTACAACCGAAACAGATGCTTCAAAAATATCATCCGGCTGAGGGTGATGATCAATCATATACATTGGTTTTTCAAGAACACCTGCCTTCTCCGCATTCTTACCAAAGCGATGAAGTGCATTTCCGTCGACAAATAAAAATGCATCAAAATCATTTAGATTATAGTTTTCGGGCTGATGAACTTTATGGTATATCTCTAACCAGTTGAGGTTATCCGGGAGTGGGTCTTCATTGAAAGCGATGCAATCAATCCCATTCTTTTTCAGCCATAATGACATTGCAATTTGAGCTCCAATGCAATCACCATCCGGTCTTAGATGAGAAAAGACACCAATGCGTTTGTGGCCCTGTAGTTTTGTAATCAGATTTTTATAGATGTTCGACATGAAAACGAAACTAATGAATTGATGAGTGAATTCAATGAACCGTTATTTATTTCTTTTTTACTTATTCTTAAAGAATGAAAGCTCTGATAATGTGCAACGGCGAAGCACCTTCCGAAAAATTGCTTCAAAAGGAGGTTAACAATGCTGACCTCATTGTAGGTGCAGATGGTGGTGGAAATATACTATTAAATCTGGGCGTCACACCTGATGCCATTGTTGGCGATCTTGATAGTTTCTATTCTTTTGATGAATCCAGTGTGGAAGTCATTAACATTTCAGATCAGGAAACCAATGATCTGGAAAAGGCACTCAACTATGTGTTATCTAAAGGTGCCAGGAAGTGTGTGATCATGGGTGCCTTCGGAAAAAGAATTGATCATAGTTTAAAAAACTTATCTGTGCTTCATTCATTTCAGGAAGAATTCGAGCAGATATATTTCAGAGACGACTATCAGGATGTCTTATTAATTACCTCACCATATAGGAACTCCTTTCCGGTTGGTACTACAATTTCAATTATCCCATTTGCAGGTGAAATAAGATCGATTAAAACTAAAGGGCTGAAGTATCCCCTTAAGGAAGAATCATTAAAAATTGGAGTGCGTGATGGCACTTCCAATATTACTGAAGCAGAAGAAATAGAAATCACTTTCGAAAAAGGATATTTACTACTAACAGTGGTTAATGATACTGCACTTTAATTTACTGCCTGTTCTGCTCTTTCCTGTATGATAACCACCAGGCGTAATATCCTCCAATTGCCAAGGCTGTGAAGAAGAAAAATTGAAAACTGGTGAGCACAAGACCTTTATAAAAATACAGTGGTATTGAAATGATATCCGTTATGATCCAGGCAATCCATGACTCTAGCTTTTTCCTGGCCATTAACCACATTCCGGCAATGGCAAATGACGTTGTTGTAGCATCCCAGAAGGGAACATCACTATCTGTAGCTAAAGTTAAAAAAGAGGCAAGAATAGCAAATGATGCCAACAGTAAGGCTAGTGTTATCAGGTTCTCTCTTGGTGTATTCATGCTTACCGCAATCTGATCTCTTTCACCACCCGTATCTTTCCAGTGATACCACCCATACAGACTCATCGCAAAATAGTACGCGTTCACACCCATATCTGCGTATAGTTTGTAATTAAAGGCTAGGTAAACATAAATGAGAACAGAAATGATACCGACCGGATAAACAAGAATATTTTCTTTCAGAGAAAACCAGACACTAAGAATGCCGGTTGAAACTGCTATCCATTCCAGAGCACTGGTTTGTTGAATTCCTGTAATAAGGGATTCTATCATTTCGATTTAAGTAATCCCGATAGATTGAGTTTATGTATCGGGATGAGATACTTGTTTAGAAGAGAGTCCTTTTGAATACCAAGCAGCCCTGTTCCTCTGAAGTCCACCATGCAGACGTGCCCTTCTACGTCTACAACTTCACCAATTCCATAAAATTCAGGACTGGGGCCGTAATATACTAGGTCGCCTGTTTTCAAATCATTATCAGCCCTTCTGTGATAAGGAAGGATGATTGGTAACAGGTCTAAACGATATGATAATTTTTTTGCGCCCATTCGGTTGACAATATAACAATCAGTCGATGACGATTTCTCTTAGATTATTGTTAAGATTTTTAATCCTGACTTTTCTTACATCTGCCGGAATCAGATTTTCAATCTTATCCGGCCATTCAATTAGCGAAACGCCATCACCAAAGAAATATTCCTCAGCTCCAATTTCAAGTGCTTCCTGTTCATCTTTTAATCGATAACAATCGAAGTGATAGATAGGAACTTCGCCAGGATACTCATTAATCAAAGTAAAGGTTGGTGAATTTACCTTATCCATATCCACATTAAAATAGGATGCAACTCCCTTAACGAAATGAGTTTTTCCTGCACCTAGTTCCCCCTCAAGACGAACTATGTCACCCACTTTCAATGAGGCTGCGAATTCCTGGGCGATACTAAGAGTATCTTCAACCGATTTACTTTTATAAATCTCTGACATTTACTTTGGAACTAGAGTGGCAACAGGAAGAATCATCTCTTCCAGAGAGGCACCACCATGCTGGAAAGTATCACGATAACGATTCTGGAATTTGTTGTAATTAGTAGGGTAAACAAAGAAATAATCTTCTTTCGCAATGATGTAATTGTTCACTGCTCCAACAGAGGGCAAACGATAGGTCTCAGGATCTTCTACAAATATAACGGCTCCAGCATCTTCGGCCTTAAGATTTCTCCCATACTTATATCTCAAATTTGTTGCAGTATCGCGGTCTCCATACACTTTAGTGTCCCTCAGTGACCTAATGGAACCATGGTCTGTAGTAACAACCACAACAACATCCTGATTGGCAAGATCTTTAAACATCTGTAATAGAGATGAGTGTTGAAACCATGCTTCAGCCAACGATCTAAATGCTGATACGTCGGGCGCCAATTCCTTTATTACCCTAGAGTCTGATCTCGAATGAACTAATGTATCAACGAAGTTGAATACAAATGCACTTAGTGGTGATTGTGCATAGTTGTTTACTCTATCACTTACTCTTTTACCTTCTTCAGCATGGAGAATTTTTTCATATTTGGCTTTTATATTCAGACCCAACCGATCGAGTTGCTGCTTTAAAAGCTCTTCTTCATGCTTATTAAGGGATGTTTCATCCTGTCCCTGTTCCCATAGATTGGGATATAACTTTTGTATCTCTGAAGGGAATAAACCGGCAAAAATAGCATTTCTGGAATATGGTGTTGCCGTTGGCAGAATTGAATAATAGAAATCAGTCTCGATATTAAAAACATTTGATAGATAGGGCTCGAACACTTTCCACTGATCATATCTCATACAATCAATAAGAAAGAACATGACCTTTTTGCCATCAACAATGTGAGGTCTTACATATTTATCAAAAATATCAACTGAAAGGGTTGGTCTGTTCTCAGGGTCATTTTTCAACCAGAATGGATATTCCTTTTCTATAAACTTTCCGAACTCTTTATTTGCCTGCTCGAACTGGCTATTGAGCACATCCTGTAACGCTTCGTCACCATCTTTAAGATCAATTTCCCAGCTGGTTAACTGCCTATATATTTCTACCCACTCTTCCCAATTTGTATGCTGACCAATTTTATTTGCCAGTTGATCGAAATTTTTGAGATAAGACTCTTCCGACTTCTCAGTCTGAAGCCTTTTTTGCTCTAGAATTTTTTTTGTGGTTAGCAGGATTTGCGATGGGTTAACCGGCTTAATTAGATAATCCGATATTTTCCCTCCAATCGCATCTTCCATTATGGACTCTTCCTCAGATTTCGTGATCATTACCACAGGTAGTAGTGGCTGAGTACTCTTTATCTTTTCAAGAGTGGCGATCCCATCCATTCCGGGCATTTGTTCATCAAGAAAAACTATATCAAAACTCTCTTTTTCAATGAGTGCAACGGCATCAATCCCATTGGTGACGGGAGTTATTTCAAAGCCTTTATTCTCTAGAAATATGATATGTGCTTTGAGCTGATCAATTTCATCATCAGCCCATAATATTCTTGCTGCCATTTAATCCGGTTTATATTCGACGCTAATATAAGGTTTCAACTTTTGAAGTCTACTAACACCAATCCCTTTTATATTTACCAGCTCTTCAACGCTTTTAAAATGCCCATTGGTATTCCTGTAGTCTATAATTCTTTTTGCATAAGCATTACCAATACCAGGAAGCTTTATTAACTCTTCTAAATCAGCCTGATTAACATTTATTTTATTTGTTGAGTCGAGCTGTACAGTTTTCGTTTTAGAACTTTTAGAAACGGGCTTTGGCAATGTAGTATCAGCTTCGAAATTGGCAAGGAATAATTGTTCTTTCTCATTCACCAGAGCTGCCCGTTCAGCAAAAGCTTTTTTTAATCGTTCATATTCATCCGGATCATAATTGAATTTTGGCGATACAAATAATCTGATCAGGCTGGTAATCAGAACCATCATCATTAGTGTTTTAATGGCAATACGTTCCTGCCGGGTTACGTGAAGACTGTCCAGCAGGAAAAAGATTTTCCTTTTCATTTTCTCTCTCGATTTAAGTGAACTGTATATTATAAATTTCAGTCTAATTCACTTGTTTTCAAGAGGGATTAGTAGCAAGTTTGGGCACCTAAAATGACCGAAACATTTTCACATAACGATCAACAGGTTTCTTACGAAGTAGTCGGAGAAGGCAAAGCACTCATTGTTCTGCATGGCTGGGGATCATCAGCAAGGGCTATGATGCCTATTGCCAAGCAGCTCGAAAGTATTCGAACATCTTATGTTTTTGACTTGCCCGGCTTTGGCAAATCTCCTGAACCAAATAAAGCCTATTCAATTGACGATTATGCGAGTTTGATTGAAGCATTTATTCATCAACTGGATGAGGATGTAGATTTACTTGTTCATTCATTCGGTGGCAGAATTACCTTAAAGCTGTGCACAAGAGATTCAGTTAAAAACAAAATTCAAAAAGTTCTGATCACCGGCGGAGCCGGGATGAAACCACGGCGATCAGCTAAGTTTTATTTCAGGAAATACACAGCTAAAACTCTGAAAGCACCATTTATGATCCTTCCAGGGAAGCTTAGGGAGACAGCGCTTGGTTGGCTTAGGACAACAGATGTCTGGAAAAGTCTGGGATCCTCAGATTATCAGCAACTGAGTGGAGTGATGAGAGAAACATTTGTGAAATCAGTGACTGAACATCTGGAATCAACTCTTTCAAATATTGATCATGAGGTTTTGTTACTGTGGGGTAGAAATGATGACGCCACTCCCGTTTATCAGGCTGAACGGCTTGAAAAAGGCATCAAAGAATCTGCATTGGTGATCATAGAGGATGCAGGGCATTATGCTTTCCTGGACAAACCAAAACAATTTGCTGCAATTGCTACTGCATTTTTTACCGCCTGATAAACCACTCTTCAGGTATATCTATACTGGCTTCGATGCCCAGATCTTGGATTGCCAGGTGTATATTCCATAAAGAGATCCCCACATTTTGTGTGATTATGCTGCTTTCATCTCCATTTATACCATAAATCGGATCATCAATAATTGGATAACCCCAGTCCTTTAGATGCAGCCTGAGTTGATGTGTTCGGCCGGTAATCGGTTCGCATTCAATTATGGATGATGATTCATTTTTGTGAAGAAGATTGAATTTCGAAATAGCCTTTTTGGCATTACTAAGTTCTTTCCCACTTTCAAAAACAAAACCTGACTTCCTTCGGATATCGGACTGAATGGTATGCTTTTTTTCACTCGGTACACCCGAAACATGAGCCACATACTTTTTTTGTACCTCACCATTTTCAAATGCCTGGGTTATTTTTTTTGCGAAAACTTTGGATCGGGCGAATAAAACTAAGCCAGAAGTTACAGCATCCAGTCGGTGAACAATCTTTAAGCCATGCCAGCCATCTGCTGCCAGAATTTTCGTAAGTGAGTTTTTATTGTACCGCCCACCAGGATGCATTGGCATTGGAGCAGGTTTAAATACAATCAGATAATCATCATGCTCCTGAATAATTTTTACTTCATCCGGAACAGCTGGTTCTACAACTCTTGGATTGAAATGGAAAACCTCATCCTGACTCCCAAGTTTGTAATCCAAGTCAACTTCTTTACTCGTTATACCCAAACGTCCTTTTTTTTGCAGATCTGCCCACTGCAATTTATCACGGTATGGAAATCGGGCGTGCATCATGTTAGGGATACTACAGCCGTCAAATTCCCTACCCGCCTTGAAATGATGGGTGATTGAATAAGGAGCTGCTATTCGAACTTTAGTGACTTTGTAGCTTTCGGTCTTTGAAGTCATCACCGAAGTAATTATACCATTTTCTGAACGGTCGGAATGCATGCTCTGGGTCGAAGGGTCGCTTATAATCACTGCCTTTACATTCATCAGAACAGCAGCCTTCCATGATTTCAGCACCTTCCTCTGAACAGACAAAGAGTTTATTACACTGCATGTTCGCACAATTGATGTAGGTGTCTGCCGGTTTCCCTGTAATCTCACAATGAGCAATAGGTTCAAGATCTTTCGGATTTACCGGTACAATGAGTCGATCATCAAATACGAAGCACTTTCCTTTGAAATGGGCCCCTTCTTCTTCTTTAGCGTAGTTCAGGATGCCGCCATGAAGCTGATTCACATCCTCCCAGCCTTTGTCTTTCATCACTACTGAAAACTTCTCGCAACGAATACCACCGGTGCAATACATCAGCACCTTTTTATCTTTTGGGATGTCAACTTCATCAAGCCATTGTGGAAATTGATAAAAATTCTCGATGTCAGGCTGAATGGCACCATCAAAATGTCCGACTACTGATTCGTAGTTATTCCGAACATCAATCATGACATAATCCTCACCTGATTCCATCACTTTTCGCCATTCATTCGGCTGAAGATGACGACCGCCATCTTTTGGGTTTACCCCATCTAAATGAAGAGATACTATCTCATCTCGTACTTTACAGATCAACTTTGCGAATGGAATGTAATCACATATGTCTTCCTTGAACTCTGTTTTTTCGAAGCCGGGAAGTGATCTGAGATATTTTTCATAAGCATCCACCTGCTCAATAGTACCTCCAAGGGTACCATTAATACCCTCTTTACTTATGTAAATCCTCCCTTTTAGGTCGTTTTCCTGACAGTAACGTTTATGTTCTTTACAGAAACGTTCAACTTCGGCAACAGGAGTGAAATAGTAGTATAGTATGACTTTATACATTTCTAACTTTTTTGATCGCACGATCTAATTAAATTCCACGTTAAGTCTTAGCGAACAAGTAATTTACGGAAAAAGCATAAAAGTCTGGGATTCCTTTTTTGAATAAATGGAAGTCATATATCATCTGTTGTTTACTGCCTCTTGTATCCCTTTCAGTGAGAGCGCAGGTTGAACATGATCATCACTTTTTGATGATAGAGGAAGATCTGCGTAATGGAACAATCACCCTGGATGAATCCATACTCTTTAAATTCAGGTCTGTTTTTAATCCGGAGATATTAGATGAGAGGTATCATTCAGGGGATATGAGACTGAAGTGTTTAACTCCAACTATTGCCGAGTTTGAGAAGCAACGAAATAGTTTAAGTCCTTTTATAGTTAACGAAATTGATGGATATCTGAATCCTGTTCAGGGAGCTTTGGCAAACTATGTAACTCCTTCCGGTAAATTCATGATTGAATATGAAACAACAGGAAATAACGCTGTTCCGGCTGCAGATGTGAATGGTAATCTCATACCAGACTATGTGGAGGAGGCCGGTATCGCAGCTGATTCATCTTATCAGCATGAAATCATTAATCTCAGAAATTCTGATCCCATACCGGCAGGAGAACTATATTCCATTACACTTGCAGATATTGGACCATATGGTTACACCCAAAGAGAATTCGGTGGATCTATTGCCACAAGTATTGTAGTTGAAAACGATTTTGTTGGATTCCCAGACAATACAGACCCGGATGGGATTCAGTTAGGCGCATTAAGGGTAACCATTGCACATGAGCTTAAGCATGCCATTCAGTATATCGATAATGAATGGAGAGGTGAGTCTGACAGCTGGCTTGAGATGGATGCCACGCTAATGGAGGAGGTCGTATATGATCAGGTTAATGACTACTACAATTACATAGAAGATGCTCGATTTGGTGACCCCATTTTTTTACGTCCTTTTGTTTCGGTAATACCTGGTTCTTATGAAGACATTACCTTTTCTCTATACTTTCATGAAAAATTTGGCGGACTCTTCTGGGCTGATGTATGGACTATAATTCGAAATAACCCTGATTCAACCTTTCTGGAGGCTGTTCAACAACATGTTGAATCTTTAGGTGCTAACTGGAATCAGACCTTAACGGAAATGTATCTATGGCATTATGCCAGTGGTGCTGTCAGGTCTGCTTCAGACTTTGGCTTCGACGAACGGTTTGAATACCCCGAACCAACTATAACAGAAGCCTACTCTGATTATTCTAAAGTATTCAGCTCTGATAGGGTCTTATCACCCATCTCAGCATACTTTTATGATTTCATTCCTCCAAGTGAGTTAAATGGGTCACCAAAAATTTCGATAATCCATTCTAACATTACCGCGAATATTGGAGTCATTGGATACTTCAACGATGGAACTTCGGATATTCGATTTGCTCAGGGTAGTCCGGATGGTACAACTGAGTTATTACCCGGTTGGAATACTTCAGACCTTGATCGATTGGGAGTTGTTATAGTAAGCAATAATTCCAGTACTTTGCCCTCTGATCAGACCGTATTCAGTATTAACATCGATACAGATATACCTGAATTTGTAGAGCTGTTACCTAATTTTCCGAATCCATTTAACCCTTCTACAAACATTCGCTTTCGAGTCAATGAAACACAGAATGTCCGCATCAATGTGTATGACATCACAGGTCGTTTAGTTCAGGAATTGGTTAACAGTCCCTATGATGCCGGAGATTATACTGTGGTCTTCGATGCTACAGGATTAGCATCCGGAGTTTATATATATCAGTTGATTACACCGACCAAGGTTACAGCTGAGAAAATGATGTTGATTAAGTAGTTTAAATCAGCTTATTCCTAAGCTCTCCAAATCCTAGTCTTTTACCATCTCTTTCACAGTAAGCATTGAAGATCACTTCATCTCCATCTTCAAGGAAGGCGCGGATTTCCCCGTTCGGTAGCACCATCGGTTCTTCCCCATTCCATGATAATTCTAGCATGGAACCATAAGATCCGGGTTCGCTTCCACTGATGGTTCCGGATGCAAGCAGGTCTCCGGTTTTAAGATTGCAACCTGTAACCGTTTGTTGGGCCAGTTGCTGCTCCATCGACCAGTACAATGTCTTGTAGTTCGTTCTGCAGATACTGGTTCTTTCCCCGCCAGCTGTTAACTGCACTTCCATTTCAATATCGAATGTCTGGTTTTCGGATCTTCTTAAATAATCGGCTGGTATCGGATCCTGTTCAACAGAATTGGTTTTGAAGTCGTCTAATGCCTCAAGTGTGATGACCCAGGGACTAATTGAAGTCGCCCAGTTTTTTGCAGTAAAAGGTCCTAATGGTTGATACTCGAATTTCTGTATATCACGAGCACTCCAGTCATTGACCAGAACCAATCCAAAAATGTGATCAAAAGCATCATCAGCTGAAACAGGCTGACCAAGCTGATTTTCAGTTCCGATTACAAAACCCATTTCCAATTCGAAATCGACTTTTTCTGAGACTTTGAATTCAGGATTTCCTTCCCCATTCAGGATCATCCCTGAAGGTCTCTTCACTTCCTCTCCGGATAGAACAATGGAACTTGCTCTTCCATGATATCCTATTGGAATGTGTTTCCAGTTTGGCATCAACTCATCACTTCCCCGAAACATCATACCTACATTTCTTGCATGATTTTCTGATGAATAGAAGTCAGTATAATTGGGTATTTCGAATGGCATACATAGTTCTACATCCTCAATAGCGTAGCATGCTCTTTCAAATAACTCGGCATTAACTACATCTTCCATACTGATTTGACCAAAGGCATCCTGAATCCATTCACGAGCCTCACGCCAGGCTGGTCGACCCATACTCATGAAGAAGTTGAGTGTTGAATCCTGAAATGCCATCATACCATCCAGGTTAGGTCCATCAAAAAAGAAGGCTTCATCCAGCACAAAGAGATCAATAACTGTATCTCCGATTCTTGTACATAAATGCTGCTCTCCATGTTCATTTATAAAGGCTCCAAAAGGAATGTTATTCGGGCCAAAGTCTGTGCCCTCCGGAATATTGATCACTGCTTCGTAGTCCATTACTGTTTGGATATAATGTCTATGGTTATTGGATCTGCGATTGCTCGCCCCTTATGTGTGAGTATAATCTTTTCTCCCTCTTCAATGTAACCCTTTTTCTTCATTCGCTTTATATACTTTAACTGAGCTTCATTGAGAACATAACCGTAATGATCTTTTAGTTCTTCGGCACTTATTCCATATTTCGTTCTTAGACTGAGCATAATTCGCTCTTCTGCCAGGTCATGAAGATCAAGCTCCATAAGTTCCTCTGATGTAGCGACTGGATTAGTCAGGTAAGCATTTAGATTCTTTTCATTATTCAACCTAAAGGCTTTTTTTGCATTTTCATCCCACATAAATGTATGTGCAGATGGACCTAATCCAAGGTAGTTTATGTGTCTCCAGTAGTTTGTGTTATGAACCGCTTCAGAAGCAGGTTTAGCATAGTTACTGATTTCATATTGATGATATCCGGCTTTGGTCAATTCTTCAAAAACAAGATCGTAATGTTTAATAACCTCCTCGTCATCCGGTGGATTGATCTTTCCAAGTGACACAGCTTTACCAAGTCGGGTGCCTTCTTCAACCGTTAAACTATATGCTGAAATGTGAGGCGGATCGAAGGATAGTAAGGTCTGAATATCTTCCTTCAGCATTTCTGTTGTTTGGTTGGGATTACCATAAATCAGATCAACTGAATAGCTTTCAAAACCTACTTCTTTTATCAGATTGAGACAGTTTAGAGCATGTTCAGAATTATGAGCCCGATGCATAAAGTGCAGAACATCATCGTTGAAAGACTGAACACCCATACTCAATCTATTTACCCCAAGCTCTTTTAGGGAATGCAGGTAATCCTTCGTGACATCATCCGGATTTACCTCGATGGTAAACTCTTTTACCTTTGTTGTATTGAAGGTTTGATGAATGGATTTTAGGATTACTTTCAGCTCGTCTGATCGTAATAATGAAGGCGTTCCACCACCAAAGTATATGGTTTCAATCTGTTGTTTCGATGCAGGATCGTCCACATAAGACTCAATCTCTTTGATCAAAGCCTGCACAAATTCAGGCCTGTTTTTTTGTCGGGTGACAAAGTAGAAGTCGCAGTAGGAACAAGCCTGTTTGCAGAAGGGGATGTGTATATAAAGCCCCAGCATCTGCTTTAGTCTTCCTGAGGATAGAAAGGATTTTTCTCGTAAGTATCTTTTTGCTGATATGCCCTCATATACTTCACATAATTTTCAGCGTATTTTGGGATGCTATCCATCTCTTCCTGAGTGAGTTTTCTGGCTTGTTTGGCAGGGCTACCCATATACATATATCCACTCTCCAGAGTTTTGCCGGGAGGAACAAGAGTACCGGCTGCAATTATTACGTCAGACTCAATAACCGCTTCATCTAATATGGTTGCATTCATTCCAATTAGAACACGATCTTTTACTGTACAACCGTGAACAACTGCTCCATGACCAATGGTTACTTCCGACCCTATCAGGGTTGGACCCGTTTGATTCATCACATGGATGCAAACATTATCCTGTACATTGGTTCTATCACCAAACCGAATTTTATTTACATCGCCACGAATTGTGACATTAAACCAGACACTGCATTCATCTCCGAATACCACATCCCCGATGATGTCAGCAGATGGCGCGACGAAGCAACTTTCGGTAAAAAAGGGACTCTTGCCCAGAAACTCGTAGATCACTTCAGTTGGGCTTCGATTAATGCTTTAAATACATCATATGAACCAGGATTGTTATCCAGCTTTGCACCATTGATGAAGAATGTTGGTGTTGAGTTAACTCCTTTATCAATGCCTTCCTGCTTATCAGACATAATCAATTCCTGCATTTTAGCTGAGTTCAAGTCTTTTTTGAACTGAGCCATATCTAATCCAATTTCCTCAGCATAACCAAGAATAAGAGCTGAGGTATTACCTCTGGCCCAGTTTGCCTGTTCCTGGAATAGCTTATCGTGCATTTCAAAGTGCTTGCCCTGAAGACGAGCTGATTCAGCTGCTCTTGCTGCAATTTGAGCATAGCGATGTGAATTAAGAGGGAAGTTTTTATAAATAACCTCAACTTTATCACCCAGGTCTTCTTTGATTTTTACTGTAAATGGGTGGAAGTAAGCGCAGGCCGGACATTGATAATCGCTGTACTCAACTATGGTTACTTTTTTGTCTTGGGCAGTAACTTTAGTTGTGAATGCAAAACCAATTACTGCAATAAAGGCTGATAAAAGAATCTTCTTAAACATGAATCTGGGTACTAATTAAATTTTCACTTTTGAAAAATGTCGGGATAAGATAGCATCAATTTTTTCAATTGCCTTATCCAATTCCTCGCGTTTAGTCATTTTTCCTAATGATAAACGCACAAACTCCCGTGCATCTTGTTCACTTTCATAAATTGCTGCCATAGTTCTTGATGGTTCCTGACTACCACTTGTACAAGCTGAACCAGTTGCAATGGCAATACCAGCCTGAGCAGCTTCCAGCATCAAAAACTGTCCTTCAATTCCTGGAACCCTTAAACCAATGATATTCGGAAGTACATAAATGGCATTTCCCTGAATCTGAATATCATGTTCAAGATAGTTTAAAGCACCTAAAACATGTTGCCTTAAATTTAGGAAATGCTCATTAATTTGGTCTTTTTCAGTATAAAATTCTTTGGCAGCGGCGGCAAATGCAGCAACACCTGCAACATTTGATGTCCCCTGAACAAAACCGCCTTCATGACTGATGTTTGGAATCATTGATTTCCAGTTCGACTTAGGATTCATCCAAGCTCCGCCTACACCTTTTGGTCCATACACTTTGTGCGAGGAAAAAGTGATTGCATCAATTTGAAGCTCATCCAAATTGATTTCTTGTTTGGCAAAAGTTTGAACGCAATCAGAATGAAAAAGCACCTTAGCATCTCTCAAAATCGATCCAATGGTAAAAATATCCTGCATTGTGCCTATTTCAGAATTTCCATGTTGAATGGATGCCAGAATGGTGTCTTCTCTTATTTCTGACTTCAGCTCATCCTGATTGATATTTCCTAAGGCATCCACCCCTAGCCATGTCACTTCATAACCTTGCTCTTCAAGTTGTTTAAAAACATTTCGAACTGATGAATGCTCAATTTCAGTAGTTATGAGATGCTTTCCCTTATTCAGAGCGCCACCAACCAGAGAATGAATAGCAAGGAAATTCGATTCAGATCCTCCAGATGTGAAATGAATATGATCGGGTTCAGCATTCAGAATTGAAGCAATTGTTTTACGGGAAGCATCCAATACCTGCTTTGCTGAGGAGCCAATATCATGAAGACTGCTGGCATTCCCATAGTAGTCTTTGGCTACTTTATTGTAAACCTGAAGAGACGTGTCAGAGATTGGTGATGTGGCCGCAAAATCCAGATAAATCATTCTATCGCTTGTGAGCTAAAAAAGCCTTAATTTTTGATTCTGATAAAGATACGAATATAAATATCTGTTTCGAACAACCTGCTCCATGAATAAAACTCATCTGCACGATATCATTAAAGCTACCCTTAAAGAAGATATAGGGCGTGGTGATCTTACTTCTGAAATCATTTTTGAAAACGGAAGTAATAGCCGAGGACAGTTTATTGCCAAAGACAATGGGATTGTTTGTGGATTACAGATTATCGATATCGTTTACAGATTGCTATGGAAAGACATTGAAGTTGTTCTTCACAAAAGAGATGGGGACACCATTACAAAAGGTGATATAATTGCTGATGTATATGGAAATACGCGAACCCTGTTAACTGCGGAAAGAACTATACTTAATATCATCCAGCACATGTGTGGTATTGCATCTGTAACTGCTGATACCATTAAAGTTTTGGATGATGACACAATCAGAGTGTGTGATACTCGTAAGACTCTCCCTGGCTTAAGAATGCTCCAGAAATACGCCGTAACATGTGGTGGTGGATTCAATCATAGATACAGGCTGGATGATGGGGTCATGATCAAAGACAATCATATTAAAGCTTCCGGATCTATTTCAAAGGCAGTTAAAAAGACAAAAGATAAACTTGGCCATATGGTTAAGGTAGAAGTAGAAACGGAGTCCAGAGAGCAAGTGTTAGAGAGTATAGAAGCTGGAGCAGATGTTATTATGTTTGATAACCGTTCTCCGGAAGAAGTTAAAGAGTGGACGCAAATTGTACCTGAGGGTATAATTACAGAAGTTTCTGGAGGAATTACCCCGGAAACAATTGCTGCATATAAAGGTTGTGGCGTAGATTATATTTCCTTAGGGTGGCTAACACATAGTGTAAAGGCCCTTGATATCAGTTTTAATTTGATTGATTCAGAAGAGTAGACAAATGGATGTTTTAGAGATTTTAGAGCTTGAATCACAGGTTTCCCTTCCAGAGAAATACTCAACTATGAGTGTGGAAGAAATGGAACAAAGAGTACGAGATATTAAAGCTCATTTCGGAAAAAAATTATTTATACCTGGACACCACTATCAGAAAGATGAAGTAATTCAATTCGCTGATGCCCGTGGTGACTCACTCAAGCTGGCTCAGATTTGTGCTGAACAGCATGATGCAGAATACATCGTTTTTGAAGGTGTTCATTTTATGGCTGAAACAGCCGACATGCTTACTGAAGATCATCAGAGAGTGATTCTTCCCGATATGCGTGCCGGTTGCTCCATGGCTGATATGGCTAACATCGACCAGACCGAACGCGGCTGGAAGTTGATGCAAGAGATCTGGGGAGACACCATTCTACCCCTAACTTATGTGAACTCAACTGCTGCAATTAAGGGCTTTGTAGGTAAATATGGTGGTGCTACAGTTACTTCAGGAAACGTTGAAAAGATGCTGAAGTGGGCTTTTACACAACAAGAAAGAATTCTATTCCTTCCTGATCAACATCTTGGTAGAAATACAGCTTATGATCTTGGTATTCCGCTTGAACACATGGCCGTTTATGCTCCCCTTGAAAACAAACTAGAGTACGAAGGCGACTTTGATGATGTGAAAGTCATTCTATGGAAAGGTCACTGTTCTGTACATGAAAAGTTTTATGTGTCTCATGTTGATCACATTCGAAAAAGTAATCCAGATATGAAAGTGATTGTGCACCCCGAATGTACATTCGAAGTTGTTCAGGCTTCTGATTATGCCGGTTCTACTAATTATATTATTGATACCATTCAGAATTCACCTGCTGGATCAAAATGGGCCGTAGGTACTGAAATGAATCTGGTAAACAGGATTATTGAGGAAAATCCCGATAAGGAAATTGTTTCTCTAAATCCGTTCATGTGTCCTTGTCTTACTATGAATCGAATTGACTTACCCCATCTGGTGTGGTCTCTCGATATGCTCATGGATGGTGAGGTAATCAATGAAATAAAGGTGCCTGCTGAAGTGACTAAGTATGCTGTTCTGGCTTTAGAACGTATGCTTGAACGCAGCTAATCTCATCCATCTTTATATAATCTACATGAAGTAGTCTTTTCTTTGAGCGTCAATTATAAATTCGTCGCTTAAAAAACCTATGTCACATCTCCAGAAATTACTCTTTGAGTATGATGAAATGATTGCGGGAACCATGCAGAAATATGGGTTCTTGCTGCTAAGATACTCCCTGGCTTTAGTATTTATATGGTTTGGGATGTTAAAACCACTGGGACTAAGTCCGGCTGCAGATCTTGTTGCCTCAACCGCCTTCTGGCTCGACCCAGAGTGGTTTATACCGGTTTTAGGATGGTGGGAAGTGTTGATTGGGGTATTAATGCTATTCAAATCAACTATTCGCTTAGCCATTCTGCTTCTTTTCCTACAGATGCCCGGAACCTTCATGCCCATATTTATACTCCCAGATGTTGTATTTACCAGTGCACCTTTTGGCTTGACTATTGAGGGTCAGTACATCATTAAAAATATGACCCTAATTGCAGCTGCTATCGCAATTGGTGGTACAGTCAATAGGCCAGATTCAGAGAAAGAGCTTCATTAATCCTAGATATTAAATACATCTCTTTTAGCTCTTTGAGGTTGGTAAATCTATTGGATTCGAAAGATCTACCTTTTTTTTGTCTTTTTTTAAAAGATAGTGAACGAAATTCATCTCCTCATGATTTACATCAGTATCTAATTATTTAATATTGAACTATTATTACTATGAGTCTTAAAGAAAAAATTACAGATGTATACAATATGATTGGTGAAGGAAAAGCCATGGATGCTTTTGAAAAGTATTATCACAACGATTGCGATATGATTCTTGAGGATGCAACGGTGGTAGCGGGTAAAGACACAAACCGCCAGCGTGAAATTGATTTCTTTTCTTCTGTTGAAGCTTTTCACGGAATGGAAGTAAAATCAATTACAGCGAATGAAGAAGCTGGTACAACAGCTGTGGAATCAATGATGGATGTTACTTTCAAAGGCGGATCTAGAATTAAGATCGAACAAGTTGCTACTCAGAAATGGGATGGTGATTTCATTATTAATGAAAGATTCTACGGTACTCAGAATTAATTTGTCGAGTTATATCTCGCCTCACACAGTTAAACTAGACCTCATCTGTTATATATAGATGAGGTTTTTTTAATTACCAACATAGGTGTAACCCGCCCAGTAAACTGGATGGCTATAAAATGGGTGGTTTATAAACTCATTTTTAACTTTGTAAAGAGCTTCTGCAGGGGTTGTATTATCTCTTCTACTTTGACCAAAGAAAGAAAGCCAGTTTCTTTCATTTTCATTTTTCATGATTTCGTCATAAAACAGAATCATAAAATCTTTAGTACTCTGATCATATACTGGCCAGGATGTTCCAACTACTCCTTTTGCGCCTGCCAGTATAAATGCTTTTTGCATACTCATTGAACTTGAAGTTGTATACCCATACCGATTTCCAGTATCGCAAGCACTAAGCACAACCAGATCAGCAGTGATGTCTAAATTGCCTACTTCAAGTGCTGTTAAGTGCCCATCGTTAGTCAGATTTAATCCATATAAATCATCGGTTAAGATTAGTTTGCTAAAGTTTGGGTTTTGTTCGTTCAAGATACCATGTGTAGCAAAATGGATATGTGTAAAATGACTTAAACCAGTTCTTTTGATATAATCCTCAGAATAGGGATCATTTTTGCTTATTAGCTTCTTACTAAACCTGGCAGATATTGAATCAATTTCGATGTTAGCAAAAGGTAGTGGCGATAGAGCTTTACTACGTAATTTAGATAGGTACCGATTGTTATTGAACTTGGTAGCGGCATAGGCATACATATTTTTCTTGTTTGCTTTATTTAAATGCATGCCATTATTAATCATTGATGTACTATATAAATAGCTTATTACAAACTTCTCGATAAAGTATTCAGAAGCATCATCTTTCAGAAGCTCAAAGGGTAGGTCAAGCAAAGGTCCATCTGGAATTATGATTAGTTTCTTTTTACCATTAATTCTCTTCTCAATTGGTTTGATAAGCATTGAATAAAGTTCGATTAGATTACTTTCGAATTCTCTTTCCTTTGATTTATTCATGACATGATCTCTAATAACTTTTATATGATCAGCAATGTTTTTATTCAATTCATTTTTTAGCTGCACACCCTTCTTATAAAACTGTTGGCTCTCCTTAGTGATGACATTTATCATAAATCCATATTCATGTAAACCATATTCAATTATCGCTGTTTCTTCGTCTATTGCACTTTGTATTTCTTGCAATGATTTGACTGGGGAAAGAATGTCGTAATTGTCAGAAACACTACTTGTAGTTTGAAGTAAGCTCAGATCGCTTTTTAATATACTGGGCTCACCATTTTGTTGACTATCAATACCATTCGAGTAAATAGCGGTTAAATCATTTATGAGAAGATTGGCGTATAGGTCATTATTGGTTCTTTCAGTATTAGAAAAATACTTTCTTATATACCTGTTTTTAACAATTTGCATAAGCTGAATGGCATTATCTACGCTCCTATCACTTTGTATATACCAACTGATTAACTCGTTCAATGCGTCATTATGCTGGTCATCAGGTTGGAATGAGTTGTAAGCAAACGATTCCTGATCACTTATAAATGATGGATTAAGGGCTTTGAAGCCATAATGTAATGCACTATCAACATTAACATCAGAGTAGGCGCGAGCTAGAGAAAAAGTGACTTCGGTTATGACATCATTGTAATAGTGTTCTTTTGGTAGTAAATCATACGCTTTTTGTGCATGAGCTAATGAGAGCTCATGGTTCATTAGATATTTTTCTATCTCGGAAAGCAAAATGTAACCGTAAGATGGAAGAAATGAACTAGAAGAAGTTGAATCCTGAGCTACATATTGAGCCCTAATTCTAGCATCCCGAACTTGATTATTAAATAGTAAATACCTCCCATATTGAATTTGATGGGTATT
>CBFHVG010000024.1:0-1623 GCA_965659005.1 uncultured Balneolaceae bacterium | reverse complement strand
TTAATTCTGTGATTTTTCCAGATACAGTGAGTTGCAGCAGAAGTAATAGTAATACCTCTCTCTTGCTCCTGCTCCATCCAGTCCATAGTTGCGGCACCATCATGAACCTCACCAAGACGGTGACTACGGCCTGTGTAAAATAGGATACGCTCGGTAACGGTTGTTTTACCGGCATCAATGTGCGCCATAATCCCGATGTTACGGGTCTTACGCATCATTTCGACAATTTTAGGATCTTGTGCAGTTGTTGCTTCTGACATTTCTGTTTATTGATAACTAGTTTTAAAATCTAAAGTGTGCGAATGCCTTGTTGGCTTCTGCCATTCTGTGAGTCTCATCTTTCTTACGAACCGCGCCGCCTTCATTATTTGAAGCGTCAATAAGTTCTCTTGAAAGACGAATCGACATTGATTTGTCGTTTCTAGCTCTGGCTGAACGGATCAACCAACGCATACCCAGTGCAGTACCTCTTTCAGTTCTTACCTCAACAGGCACCTGATAGGTAGCACCACCAACTCTTCTTGATCTTACTTCTACAACAGGAGTTGCATTCTGTAGAGCTGATTTAAAAATATCAATACCCTGCTCACCGGTCTTCTCTTCTATAATACCGAATGCCTGATATAGGATATTTCTGGCGGTATTTTTCTTACCGCTTTTCATCAAATTATTAATGAAACGTGTGATCAGTTTATCTTCAAATAACGGATCTGGTTGTACGTCTCTTTTTACTGCTTTTCTTCTACGCATATCTATTCAGATAAATTAATTCCTGTTACCCTTTTGGCTTTTTGGTACCATACAAGCTTCGGCTTTGTGTACGACCATCAACACCGGCTGTATCAAGAGTACCCCTGATGATGTGATATCTAACACCAGGTAAATCTTTTACTCTACCGCCACGGATTAACACAATCGAGTGTTCCTGCAAGTTGTGGCCTTCACCAGGAATGTAAGCTGTTACTTCAATCCCATTGGTTAATCGAACACGAGCCACTTTACGAAGGGCTGAGTTCGGCTTCTTTGGAGTAGTTGTATATACACGAGTGCATACACCTCTCTTTTGAGGACAATTTTGCAAAGCAGGAGCAGTTGTTTTGCTGACCTTACTTTTTCTACCTTTGCGAATTAATTGTTGTATAGTTGGCACAATTCAAAAATTTGTTAAACGATCATAAAATCGAGAGCCGGCTAAGATACAGATAAATGGAATTATTTAGCAATTATTTTGTGCATAATATTTCCAAAAATACATACAGATTTTCAGAATAGGCCCTATGACATCATAAATGCTTGTTCTAAAATTTGATAAATGAGAAATTGATACATATCAATATATCACTTGAATTTAGTATCACTACCAAATCTGAGCACACGACGGCTCCAAGCATTACAAGCTAACGGAATACATTCCGCTGAGGATTTGCTCTTTCTGTTTCCCTATCGCTATTTGGACAAATCTAATGTCGCAAACCTGAAAAACCTTGACGGAAGAGGTGAAGAAGTTACCGTAGTCGGTAAAGTGCTATCCATACAGGAAGTAGGTTTTGGTAAGAAAAAGAGACTTGAGGTAATTATTGGTGATGAATTTAATGAAGTAAAAGGTATTTGGTTCAGAGGCAC
>CBFHVG010000023.1:0-10095 GCA_965659005.1 uncultured Balneolaceae bacterium | reverse complement strand
GATGTATCCAATGGATTCTTAACAGCTCCGAAATAAGAGTTTTCATTTGAAGAGCCCATGGCAAACTCATCCATATTTGTTCGCCCGAGAAATATGGCATCTTCTTTTCTGAGTCTTTCTATTACATGAGCGTCATATACACTCTCAAAATGCTCAAGCATGTGAGAGCCACAGGTAGTTGGTTTGTTACGCTCGCAGATAAGATCTTTAATACCTAGAACAGCACCGGCAAGTGAACCGGCATTTCCAGTATCAATCTTATCCTGGATTTTTTCGGCTTGTTGCACCGCATCCTGAATATCATATGAGATGAAAGCATTAATCTCATCATTAGTCGATTTAATGGTATTACCAAAATGTTCGACCAGTTCCTTGAGGCTTAGTTCTTTATTAAAGACAGCAGTTTGCGCAGTCTTTATGTTATTCAGGTTCAATGAATTAGAAAGATTTATTTGTTTTCAGTTTCTTTATCCTGAGCATTAATTGAATCGTCAATATCTCTGGAGCTTTCCTCAATTTCTTTTTTGATGTCTTTGGAGGCTTTTCTGAATTCTTTAATTCCTAAGCCCAAACCGCGCGCAAGTTCAGGAATTCTTTTAGCTCCAAAGAAAATGATAATCACAAGAATAATGATGATCATTTCCGGCAAACCGGGGGTTGATATCATGAAGGTTAGCATAAATCAGCCTGTAAAATTGTTAATGTATTTGTTCTAAGATAACAATATTTTCACAGCGATTTCGAGACAAGAAAAAATTTTCTGATTCACTTGAATTTTTCAGATTCTCGTGTTTATTACATGCATTAATTTAACAGTATAAATTTCCCCTATGATTTGGACGGTAGAATTAGCAGCGGCTTTGGATGAAGCGCCTTTTCCAGCAACAAGAGAAGAGTTAGTAGAATGGTCTGAAAGGAATGGCTTACCACAGCAGGTTATCGATAACCTTCATGAGCTAGAAGAAATCGATGAAAGCGAAGAAACTATCTATGAGGGAATTGAAGATATTTGGCCTGATTACATCCGAAAGGAAGATTTCTTTCATGGTGAAGAAGACGAAGGCTTCGATTACGACGACGTATAGATTAATCAACAGGCCGCAAATGGCCACATTACTTATTAGAAAACCCCTTCTCTCAAAGGCATCTCTATTTCTTGCCGGTCTTATTCCGCTAGTTATCATGCTATCGGTTGGAACCGAAAAAATCTATGCACAAAATGAAGACGCCAGCGAACTTGTGATCAGAAAAGTTCGGTTTACAGGGAATGATAATGTTAAATCACGCACACTTGAGACTCTTATAAGAACAAGGACCAATCGAGAGTTTCTTGGTTTCGACCGCTTTACACCCTGGTATTATGTTTGGAGAGTTACTAAGAGGTTCGGTGAAAGACCATCCATATTGAGTAGAGTAACCGTTTCAGAGGATATTGAGCGCATTCTGCAGTTTTATGATAATATCGGATATGCCCAAACTACTGTTGATACGACCATTGTAGAATTTCGAAAGAATCGGGTTGAGGTTTCATTTATTATCGATGAAGGACCCCGTTCCAGAGTTAGTACTCTCTCCTATTCTGGTCTGCCTAATTTTAATGATGTGAGTATCAGGACTGATTTTATTAGAAGTTCCCCTCTAACACAAGGTCGAATTAATGACACTACTTATACGGTAGATCAGTTTTTCAGAACCGCTGAACTCAGGCAGGAACAGGAAAGAATAATATCTTTCCTAAAAGACAACGGCTATGCATCTACCCAGAAAGATTCTGTTATTGCACTTGTAAGAGAAGATTCTCTGGACCCTACCCAGCTGGATGTTCAATTCAGAATTAATACCGGAAAGATTTTTCGATTTGGAAATGCTTACGTAAAATTGAGTGATTCAAAAGGAACTCAGAGTTATCAGGATTCCCTAAACCTGATCGGACCTCCATATACAATACCAGGCGACTCCCTATTCCTTTTCAAAGATTATGACTCACAATCAAGATTTAGCTTATTACATGAGCAAATTGAGTTCAAACCAGGGGATATTTACAATAACAGTCTATACCTAAAAACGATTAATGAATATCAAAACCTTGGTATGCTTTTTATCAAGCGTTTTGGACAAAGTGAAAACACCATTCAACCGGATTACAGTAAAGATGAAATTCCGGTGTATTTCGACCTTCAAACCTTGACCAAAAACTCTTTAAAAACTGAATTCTCAGGGTTAAGGCGTTATGGGTTTGGTACCGGTTTGGGTGTTGACTTTACGAATAATAACGTATTTGGAAAGGCTGAAAACTTAACAATTTCTGCCAGAGCCAATCTTGAATTTGTTACCTCCAGGACCTTAGAGGAAATATCACCTACTGCGCAGCAGTCTTCTATATTCAGGTCATATGACTTCATTGTGGATTATTCACTTCCAAGACTGAACTTCCCCTTTAGAACATTAGACGATAGAGATTTCTTCGCAAATTCAAGAACCAGATACCTACTCTCATATTCTCAATCAGATCAGTTATTCTTTGACATAAACTCCGATATCCGATTTAACCTTCGATATGAGGTCAATCACAATAACAAGTATTCCAGCTTTTTTGATCTTATTGAGTTAGATCTGACCGATACCGATCCCTCTGCAACATTCCTAGAAAATCTGGAAAATGAATTTCCATCAGATACTTTAAACGATGGTACTATTATTCCATCGCTTGAATTACAAAGGATTCGAGAGGATTTTCGACCTCAAATTTCATCAATAATTCGTTATTCATTCAGGTCACAACGAACCAATCTTATACAAAGAAATTATGGATACTTTAGCGAATACAGTATCTCAGTTGGTGGTAATGTACCCTACCTTATTGACCGATATTTAATAACCCCAGGTGACATTGAAGGAAATCTACCATCCTTGTTTGGAATCAGTGATAACTCTTTGGTGTACAGTCAGTTTATCAAGTTATCTGCCGATTATCGGAGGTACATTCCCTTATCAGAAACATCTGTTTTTGCTTACAGGGGATTTGTTGGTTTTGCTCAACCTTATGGTGAAGGATCTACCCTTCCATTGAACCAACGATTTTTTGCTGGTGGCAGTAATGACATTAGAGGCTGGGCACCATTTCGTCTTGGGCCGGGATCTATTGATCCAAATGAAGTAACTATTAATGGTGGTGATGTTAAATTAGCTGCTTTTGTTGAAGCCAGACAAATCATATTGCAGAATGTTTTTAATGCGGATTGGTATGGAGCATGGTATGTTGATTCAGGTAATGTTTGGTATGGACCTCGAAATAAGTTTATTGATACCCAAAATGATGACCGTTTAGAGGACGGACGGTTTAAATTCAACGAATTTTATAATCAAATTGCCGTAGGAAGTGGATTCGGTTTGCGATTGGATTGGCAATATATTGTATTACGTTTCGATTTTACTTACAGAGTTCACGACCTTGATGTTGGATGGTTTAATAACAGGCAATTATATTTCAGCTTTGGTATAGGTCACTCATTCTAATTTTTTACATATGTCTCGTATCAGTCGCATAAAAAATCAATCAAATATCGTTTTTAAGTCAAATTTCTTGCAAAATCTTTCCACTCTGGAGAGATATGAGTTTTTGCAACTCTGCCATAGACGTAATTATAAAAAGGGTGAATACATATTCTATCGTAATGATCCAGGGACTGGTATGTATTTCATTGAAGAAGGCAAAATAGAGCTTACTGTTGATACTGGAGACGATTCTGAAGACTGGGCACCTGGCTTATTGCTTGATCCACCAGATAGCTTTGGAGCCTTGTCTATAGGTTATGATTTAAGGAGAAAGTCTTCAGCTCGTTGTGTAGAAGATTGTTCACTTCTTGGGTTCTTTAAACCAGATTTTGAGACTTTGAGAGATCGTTATCCTAATATTGCCGTAAAATTTCTCCAGACTCTTTCAAACATTGCATTACGACAATTGGAACTGACTACAAATAAATTAACTGAGTACACCGATCTTCAAACTGCTCTCACTATTCAGTTTGAGTGCTACTATAACGCTCCTGAAGAAGATTAATCAATGTCTCTAAAAAAAGGTACTGAGGTTGAACTCAGGATAATTGATGCAGCTTTTAAAGGTAAGGGAGTAGGTAAAATCGAAGGTCTGGCTGTTTTTGTGAAAGGAACAGCACCCGGTGATTTGGTTCGTGCACGTATCACTAACCGAAAAAAATCACACAAGGAAGCTAAATTATTAGAGATTTTAGAACCAAGCCCGGACAGAATCACTCCTAAATGCTCTCATGCAGGAGTTTGTGGTGGTTGTTCTTGGCAGCATGTCCCCTATGCTAAACAAGCTGACTATAAGGGTAAACAAGTCAAAGATCATATAGAACGCATCGCTGGTTTAAAAGAAACCATTGTGCACCCTACTTTAAAATGTGAGCAAGACTTCTATTATCGAAATAAGATGGAATATTCCTTCAGTACCCGCAGATGGCTAACTGAGGAGGAAATTAACAGAGACGAGTTTGTTGATGACAGCGGCCTTGCAGCTGGTTTACATGCCCCTGGGCGTTTTGATAAGATTTTAAACCTGAACGAATGCCATCTTCAGGACGAGAGGAGCTTTCAAATTCTGGATTTCGTTAGGAAATACTGTATTGAAAATGATATACCTGCTTTTGATTCCATTGAAAGAACTGGGTTTATGCGTCATCTGGTAATTCGAAATGCCCATCATACAAATGACTTTATGGTGAATCTGGTGACATATGCCTGGGATGAAAGTGTCATTAGTAAACTTAAAGATGCCTTAGTAGATGAATTTCCATTTATCACAACAGTTGTTAATAATGTGAATGACAAGCCTACCCCAACGGCTGTTGGTCGATATGAGAACGTTCTTCATGGACCTGGATTCATTGTGGATCATATTGGGCCCTTTCATTTTGAAATACATGCAAATGCCTTTTTTCAGACAAATTCCGCACAAGCTGAAAAACTATATGATGTAGCTCGAACTTATGCTGAATTGAAGGACGGTGATGTTGTATATGACTTATACTGTGGTGTTGGAACACTCAGTTTGTATATGAGTGAAAAAGCTGAAAAGGTTGTCGGTATTGAACTGATTGACGTTGCTGTTGAGAATGCGAAAAAAAATGCGCTTCAAAACGATGTGAATAACGTTTCATTCATCAAGGGTGATATGAAGGAGGTTTTTAATGAAGAAATGGTTGCAGAATTTGGTGCACCTGATATCTTAATTACAGATCCGCCTCGTTCTGGCATGCATCCGGATGTTGTTAAAAGGCTTTGTGACTTGAAGGTACCTCGACTAGTGTACGTCAGCTGTAATTCAACGACTATGGCTAGAGATCTTGTGGAACTGGCAGAAGTATATGAAGTAATTGAAGTTCAACCTGTAGATATGTTTCCTCAAACCTACCATGTTGAGGCTGTTGCAAAATTGAGATTGAAAAGCAGTGCCTAAGTTGTTTTATTCACTTATCATGAAACACAAAGAGTATGAAGAACAAAGTTGTTAAGTTTATACTCGTATGCATAACCTGCATTGGTTTAATTGCAGGAATTGTATACCTCATCGAATACATAATTAATAATTAGGGAAGATATTATGAAAAAGAACATGGGAAATATTGACCGCATCTTAAGAATTATAGTAGCTCTAGCATTAGGAGCACTTTATTTCATGGAAATTGTTACTGGCACACTTGGTATAGTTTTACTGGTTGTTGGTGTGGTTTTCTTACTAACAAGTTTCGTGAGCTTCTGCCCACTATATACGATGTTTAAAATGAGCACGCGGCCAAAAGAAGCTTAATTTTATGCTTACCTAAGGACCATTCCTGCCATCGAAAATGAAGTTATTAAGTTTGAACCAGCTTCGAATTAGTAGAAAACTGAAAATTTTTATTTCCTGCGAACGCATTTGAATTAAAATCTGTACTGACTGCCCTATACAATTCATCTAGAGCAGCTTTACATGTTAGAAGTATTAAGTCAGAATTATTCCAAATACACATCTGAGGACAAAGAAGTATGGAATATCCTTGCATCTCGTCAGATTGAAAACCTTCAGGATAAGGCTCATCCAGAGTATCTTCGTTGCCTTGATTTGCTTAATGAGGAATTAAACGAAATAGAAGTACCCAATTTTGATAAACTGAATTCGAAATTGCTGGATACCCACGGCTGGTCAATTACCGTGGTTCCAGGATTGATTGATGTGAATGAGTTCTTTGAACTACTGAGTCAAAAGAGGTTTTCTGCATCTACCTGGTTAAGAAAGAAATCTCAGCTTGATTATCTGGAAGAACCCGATATGTTCCATGATGTATTTGGCCATATTCCCCTTTTAATGAATAAAGACTTCACCGATTTTGCTAAAAAAATGGGTGATTTAGGTGTAGAGCACAAAGATGATCAGGAAGTAGTACTTCAGTTGCAGCGACTTTACTGGTTTACTATTGAATTCGGTTTAATTCAGTATGAAGGTGAAACCAAACTTTATGGAGCTGGAATCATGTCATCTTCCGGAGAATCTGATCATATATTTAATGATGATGGAGTTGAAATAAGACCTTTTGATATTTTTTCCATTATTGAGCAACCTTTTATTACTTCAGAGATTCAATGGATTTATTATCAAATCGATTCATTCAAACAATTATTTGATTCAATCAATGCACTTGAGATCTATCTAAAGAATCGTTGAATATGAACTGATGGGAATTGTTTAAAGACAGAATCAAATACAATTAATGATCAAAGTCTTCTGCAATGAAGGCAAATATGATTGGAATCCTGATCTCTGGTGAACATCAGGTAATCATCCCCCCCATCTTTAATATTATACTTCCGTTTTAACTGATCCGGTTTACTCGGGTAGTTTCTTGTCAGAACATTCGCTTTGGTGATTCTGCCTTTTATATGTTTTAGAGGAAGGCTCTCCATTATCTTGAAACAACGCCCCGGAAAATCTTTGATGAGAGTATTTGAAGTGTAAAGATGACTGGATGCTGATAACTTTTCAATAGAATAACGTTCAGAAATAAGCTTATAGGGCCCAGCTTTCATTATACCTGGTGATGGTTCATATAAATAGTATTTAGGTTCAGAATAAGCTGATTTAGCTTTCTTCTCCTCATCTCTGTTAAATTGAATAGCTAAAACATGGCCACCATTCAGTTGATACACCGAAATACTACTTTCAGATTCCCTTTCCTCTATCTTAAACAAGATTTCTTTCACTTCCCGGTCTGATTCTACTACATATACCTGACTAACATTCGCAAGTGAATCTATACTCTGCTTAACATCAATCATTGGGGAAGCTTTGATGAGTAATTGATCTGAAATATTTGTTAGCTGAGGCATTATTTCGATAACATTTGGTGTCGCCTTCTCTAATTCTTGAACTCTATCTCCTCTTTCATCACGTCTGGATGGATCAATATAGATCCAGTCAGATTTTCCCGTATAGGTTGATATAAATGACTCAGCAGCTGAACATACTACAGTGATGTTCTCTAATCCCAGAACATTAAAATTATGTTCAGCCAATTCGCATAAATGCTGCTCTTTTTCGACAAATATGACTTCTGTAAAAGTTTGAGCAAAATAGCTACAATCAATTCCTGTTCCACCGGTCAAGTCAATTAGCCTTTCCCCTTTAATAAGTGAAGCTTTAAATTTAGCTGTTTTTTGAGATGAAGCTTGTTCCAATGAAACAGATGGTGGCAGAATTAGGTTATCATTTTCAAACCAATCAGGTAGTTTATATCTGGCTTTCTGTCTGGCTTTAATTTGATCTGTGATGAATTTTACTGGCAGACCACTCTTCTTTGATAGCTTTAAAGCTAGATCAGCAGGGTTTTTTTCTATGTTTTCTCGAATAAATGTCTTTATTTCATCACTCATCATAGCCGTTGGATTACGGAGTTTATATCAATTGAAAAGATCAGGGCCTAATATCAAAAGGCATCCATATAAATGAAAATAATAATTGTTGGTGCAGGTTTAGGAGGATTGACAGCAGCTTGCCTCCTCAGCGCTGAAGGGCATGATGTAACCGTCTATGAGAAAAATAAAGCTGTAGGCGGTAAAATGAATGAAGTGGCAAAAAAGGGTTACCGTTTTGATACAGGCCCAAGCTTAATGACTATGCCTTTCATTTTGGAGGATGTTCTTATCAATTGCGGGTTATCTCTTGAATCCGAACTCGAACTCCAGCCTCTTGAGCCACTTTGCAGGTATTTCTTCCCGGATGATGTAGTATTTGATAACTACTACGACATCAATAAAAATACAGAAGAGCTTAAAAAATTTGCCAAAGATGATGTTGAGCACTATAAAAGCTTTTTGAAAAAAGCTTCCAGGATTTATGACAAGACAGCAAGCTCATTTATATTCAATCCCCTCTTCGATTTTACTGATATCAGCTCCTTAAATTTCTTCGATTTTTTGGGAATCAATGCCTTTTCAACTGTAAGTAGAGAAGTAAATAAACAATTCAGCTCCAAATACTTACGACAGTTCTTTAAGAGGTTTACTACCTATAATGGATCATCACCATTCCTGGCACCGGCAACCATGAATGTAATACCACACGTAGAGCTAAATCAAGGTGGCTATTATATATCAGGAGGTATTTACAGCATTGCCAGACTCCTACATAAAACAGCTAGAAAACAGGGAGTTAAATTTGTTTTGAAGAATCAGATTGAACAAATAGCTGTAAGCGATTCGGTAGTTGAGGGTATTTTTGACGAACACGGTAAATTTGCCGAAGCTGATATAGTTATTGCCAATGCGGACGCCACTTATACTTATTCTAAACTTTTGAACAATCAGTCTTTTTCAAAGAAGAAAAAGAAAAAGATTAAGCGAATTGAACCTTCCTGTTCCGGTTTTGTGCTTATGCTTGGCGTAAATAAACAATTTGAACAGCTTAGACATCACAATGTGTTCTTCTCTTCAAACTATGAGCATGAATTTGACCAAATTTTTGAAGAACGTGTCATGCCAGATGATCCTACGATTTATGTAGCAAATACCTCTTATACCGATCAGGATCATGCTCCTGATGGAGCTTCTAATTTATTTATTCTTGTAAATGCCCCTTATGTATCAAAAAAATATAAGTGGAAGAAACACAAGAAAGATATTTCTAACAAGATTGTTGATATACTTGAAAATAAGGGGCTAAGAGGCATTAGAGCCAATCTTGAATATCGTAAGATTATCACTCCAAAAGACTTCGAAAAAGAATACCTGTCTAACAAAGGAAGTATTTACGGCACTTCATCTAATACTAAGTTTTCGGCTTTTATAAGACCAAGGAATAAATCTAGAGATATAAATGGGCTTTACCTTGTTGGTGGATCAACTCATCCAGGCGGCGGGATTCCATTAGTGATGCAGTCAGCTTTGAATGCAGTTAAACTAATCGAGCGTTACGAAGATTAATCCTCTTGTCGCTCCCCTACTTTGCCCAGGTTTATGACTTCGACATTCACTATTTCCCCTTTTTCAATATCGAACCGGATGATGGTTCTATACTCCTGAAAACCTTGTTTGCCTGCTGCTCCCGGATTGATATAGAGCATCTTTTGGAGATTTTGATCTCTTGCAATCTTCAAAATATGAGAATGACCACAGATGAAAACATCTGGCGGGTTACTTTCAATTTCTTCCCTTATAGGTATGCAATAACGGCCAGGTATTCCGCCAATATGAGTCATCCAGAAAGAGATTCCATCTCTTTCGAATCGTTGATGTAATGGATACTCATTCCTAATATCCTCGCCATCAATATTACCATAAACCCCAAGTACAGGTGCAATTTTTTCCAGTTCTTCAACTACAGCAATGCTTCCAAAATCGCCAGCATGCCATATTTCATCTACTTCTGAAAAGAATTCTGCCACCTGTGGGTCCAGGTAATTATGCGTATCCGATATTAAGCCGACTTTGATCATATTTTTGGGTATCATCCTGTCGAAATTTCCAGCATGATTTTATCGAAGAACGATTATAATCATTTCAACACTTATCTGAACAAATAATTTCCAGTATTTGCAGTGG
>CBFHVG010000022.1:0-24314 GCA_965659005.1 uncultured Balneolaceae bacterium | reverse complement strand
CAATATTTCAGTAATAAATAGTGATCAGGGTCTAAAGAGCAATGTCGTTTATGATATTTTTATAGATAGGGACAGCACTTTCTGGCTAAGTACAGAGTCAATGGGTGTACAGGTTTTAGAGGGTGATACAGTTTCGAACCCAGAATGGATCAATAGAATTCAGAGTAAATGGTGGTACTGAAATTCTGATTACATTCAAAAAAGAGTTAGTGCCAGAGGATTAAGAGCTTTTTTCTTTAAACTTTCGGATAAATTCTTTGGTGAAATCGGATAGTACAAGTCGCCCACTAATTGCAGCTCTTTGTTCCAGTAATTCACCCCAATTTTCGGTCCCTTCCCATAAAACTAGTTTTAGTTTATACATAGCTTCTGGGCTGTATCTCGCCAATCTTTCTGCCAGTTCACAAACAGCATTATCCAAATCTTTGGTGCTATTAAAAACCTGATTAAATAATCCATGAGATTGAGCATAGTCTGAATCGTACCAAGTAGCCGCATCTACAGACATTGCCGAAAATGCAGATGTTCCAACTTTCCTTTCAACTGCAGGGCCGACAACAAATGGACCTATACCAAGTGCCAGTTCTGAAAGTTTTACAGAAGCATTAGAGTGTGCGAATGTATAATCTCCAGCAGAAGCTATTCCAACACCACCTCCAACAGTTTTTCCATGAACTCTCACGATGATAAGCTTTGGGCATGTTCTCATTGCATTAAGCACCATTGCAAAGCCCATAAAGAAATGTTTTCCTGTTTCCAGGTCTGAGATTTCCATCAGCTCATCAAATGAAGCCCCCGCACAAAAAGCTCCTTCACCTTTACTCTTGATTACAATGACGTTTATGTCGTCATGTTTGCCTGCATCAGTTATGGTTTGTGCCAGTTTTCTGAGCAAACTGCCAGGCAGGGAATTTCCTTTTGGATGAAAGAACTCGATGGTTCCGATATTGTGATCTATGTTTAATTCAACTGAACCTTCTGTAATCATGTAGATTATTGAACCTCGTCGATGTCTAATTTGTGTTTTCTCTTAACAAGAGTGAGTATGGTGTATTCCGCAACCATTTCAGAGTTCTGGTTTCGAACTTCTACATCCCAGTAAACTACACCAAATGGAAATTTATCCACTTCTCGCTGTTGACGAACAGTTTTTCGCTTAACTATTAGTTTTGCCTGAATGGTATCACCAGGTGCGACAGGTGCTAGAAAACTAAGATTTTCAAGTCCATAGTTTAGCATCACTGGCCCTTCATCAGGATGCACAAAAAGACCTGCTGTAGCTGATAAAACGAAGTAACCGTGTGCAACAATTTTACCAAATAAAGACCTTGATGCAGCATCAGGATCAGTATGAGCATAAAATTGATCACCAGAGAGATCAGCAAATTCCTGAACGTCCTGATCACTAACTGTTCTTTTTTCTGTTAGCAGGGATTCACCAACTTCAAGATCTTCAAAATACTTTTGGAATGGATGTGTATCTGTTTCAAAAGTCTCTGCACCTTTGATGTGTTGGTTCACTATGTGCATTAATGTTGTTGGTGAACCCTGTAAAGCAATGCGCTGCATGTTGTGCAGAACAGCTCGAGCACCACCTAATTCTTCCCCACCTCCGGCTCTTCCAGGTCCACCATGAACCATGTGAGGCATAGGTGAACCATGTCCAGTTGATTCACCCGCTGAGTGTTTATTAATTACCATGAAGCGACCATGATAAGGCGCGACACCCATTGTGATTTGAGCTGCAGCGTTATCGTCTGCGGTAAAGAGGGAAGCCACAAGTGAACCATCAGCTTTATTTGCAAGATCAATAGCTTCCTGAATTGAATCATAAGGCATGATGGTAGTCATAGGTCCAAAAGCCTCAATTCTGTGAACTCCATCAACTTCCATTGGGGTATGGCATAACAAAACCCGAGGGGAGGTGAAAGCGCCTTCTCCAGTCTGACCACCGTTGGCATAAACCGTTTCGGTGATGCTTGACAGTTCTTCAAGTTGCTCCTCAAAACGAGCTGCTTGTAATGAACTAGCCAGGGGTCCCATACGGATTCCTTCTTCCTCAGGGTTTCCTATAGTTGTTTTTTGAAGTCGTGCTTTTAATGCTTCGATTACATCATCTACCCGTTCCCTAGGAACAATAGTTCTTCGGATTGCTGTACATTTCTGACCGGTTTTAACTGTCATCTCATTACCTACTTCACGTACGAATAGGCCAAATTCTTCCATGTCGGGAGTAACATCCGGACCGAGAATAGACGCATTCAATGAGTCAGCTTCCAGATTAAACTGAACTGAATTAGCAACAATATTCGGATGTGATTTCAGCATTTTACCGGTAGTTGCAGAACCTGTAAATGAAACTAAATCCTGGCTTCCAAGATGATCCAATAGATCTCCGGGCTTATCTGCTGCAATGAATTGAACCGCCCCTTCAGGAAGAATATCCGATGCTATAATATCTTTAAAAACAGCATATGCAAGATATGAGCCTACTGGGGAAGGTTTAACTATACAAGGTAAACCAGCCATTATAGCTGGTGCCAGTTTTTCAACCATTCCCCAGATAGGGAAGTTAAATGCATTGATATGAACAGCTAAACCTTGTTTAGGGACACAAATATGTTGGCCGACGAAAGTTCCGCCTCGAGAAAGTCGTTCAGTTCCACCTTCAACATGGAAAGGAAGATCCGAAAGTTCTCTTCTGGCTTTTGACGAAAGTACAAACATAGACCCAAAACCACCTTCAATATCGATCCATGAGTCTTTTCTTGTGGCTCCTGTGTGTGTTGAAAGCTTGTAATAATCTTCTTTTCTATCGATTAGATACTTTGCCAGAAACTTGATTTTAAAAGCACGCTCATGAATTGTCATTTCACGAAGGATCGGCCCTCCAACTGTTCTCGCGTAATTACAGGCTGATTCGTAGTCAATTTCAGCATCAACAAGTTGGGCTATAGATTCACCGGTTACTGCACTGATTAGATCCGTTTCATTACCATCGGTTAGCCATTCACCATTAATGTAACTAAGAACTTTCATGAGTTTTCTTTTTTTGGTTCACCCAGGCGATGTGGGTGATTATCTGCTTCTTGCAATTCATTAAAGGCCAACTGAAAGTTTTCCATGAGTTCCATGTATTTTTTCGAATCCCTAACCTTGGACTCAATCATTCTGGATTTAAGGCTCTCATTTCTAGATTTTTTTATAAATCGATAGAATTCGAATTCTAGTAAATGACCTTCATCGTCTTCTAAATAAATTTTACCATTTTCACTTACACTTTTATAAGTGAACATTCCTTTGCCATATCCACCACTTGCCGGATCCATATATCTATGGAAAGTGGCATGGTCAAAATTCTTTTTTTCCATAACTGAGTACAAGTTCCAGTAGTTAATACGATCGCCCTCACGCCAGTGCAGGATATCCGGATACCAGGTATGTGGAGCTTTACCTTTTTTCTTGTTGGTGAAGAGGCCCATTATTTTTGTTCTGCCCAGGTTTTAAAATTCATTTCCTGATCTTTATGGTCTTCAGGAATTTTTCTTAGTGGTTCACATTCTTTAAAAGTTTCATGCATTTCAGCTGCTAATTTCTGATATATCTTGGTGCCTTCTGATTTCCATGATATCATTTCATCACTAACTTCTTTAACGATCTTAGCTGGATTTCCTACAACTACTGATCTGCTGGGGATTTCCATGTTTTCAGGTACAAATGCCAGAGCTCCAACTATAGATTCATCCCCAATATGCACATGGTCCATGATTACAGCATTCATACCAATAAGGCAGTTTCTGCCCAAATGAGCACCGTGAATAACAGCCCCATGCCCTACGTGAGCATTAGATTCGAGCACAACTGTTAGTCCTGGGAACATGTGAATGGTACAATTTTCCTGAACATTGCAGCCATCTTCAATGATTATTTTACCGAAATCACCACGAATAGCTGCTCCAGGACCGATATAAACATCTTTCCCAATAATTACATTACCTGTAACAGCAGCCTGTGGATGAATAAAAGCTGATTCATGAATGACTGGGCGATATCCTTTAAACTCGTAAATCATACTTTTTCGAGGATCACGCTCATTCCCTGGCCAACTCCCACACAAAGAGTACAAAGGGCGTATTTGTAGGAGTCTTTTTCATGTAGTTCGATGGAAGCAGTAAGTAATAACCGGGCACCTGTCATCCCTAGTGGATGTCCAATAGAAATAGCACCACCATTTGGATTTAGCCGAGGGTCGTCATCTTTTAGTCCAAGCCCTCTTGTTACTCCCAGGCTTTGAGCTGCAAAAGCCTCATTTAATTCTATGACATCCATATCATCCAGACTGAGTCCGCTTCTTTTCATGACTTTCTGCGTAGCTTCTACAGGACCTAAACCCATAATTCGAGGTTCGATTCCAGAAACTGCAGTTCCAATTATTTTGGCCAATGGTTTCAAGCTATAGTCTTCTACTGCTTTTTCTGAAGCGACAAGAAGTGCAGCTGCTCCATCATTCAGACCAGAAGCATTTCCAGCAGTTACGGTCCCATCTTTCTTAAAGGCAGGACGCAATCCTGCAAGAATTTCGGCCGTCGTTCCATGTCGTGGAAACTCATCTTGCTGAAATAGGATAGGATCACCTTTACGTTGTGGAATTGAAACGGGCATGATTTCCTTTGCAAGCCTTCCGTTTTCCTGCGCAGCCTTTGTTTTAGCTTGAGACCATGCGGCAAATTTATCTTGATCTTCCCGGCCAATTTTATCTCTTGAGGCTACATTTTCAGCGGTGTCGCCCATTCCATCAGTGCCATACATCTCCTTCATCTTAGGATTGATAAATCTCCATCCGAATGTTGAGTCATGCATTTCAGTATTTGATGAATATGGACCTGCACCTTTTCCAATAACCATTGGCCCGCGAGTCATATGTTCTACGCCACCGGTAATAAATAGATCACCTTCACCAGCTTTAATGGCATGATAAGCTTTTACAGTGGCGCTCATCCCAGAGGCGCAAAGTCTGTTCACAGTTTCACCGGGAACTGATACAGGCAAACCAGCAAGTAGAGAAGCCATTCTAGCCACATTACGATTATCCTCACCAGCCTGATTGGCACAGCCATAAATTACGTCTTCAATCTTATCAACAGGAATTCCTGGATTTCTTTTTAGTAGTTCCCTAATAGGTAATGCAGCAAGATCATCTGCTCTAACAGATGAAAGAGATCCCTTCAACTTTCCAATTGGAGTTCTTATTCCGTCAATTATATAGGCTTCAGCCATAGTTTCGAGTAATAATGTTATTAATGTCTTTCACCAGTTCTATAAACAGTACCCCTGAATTCAGCAACAAGATCATCATTCTGGTTTGATATTCTAACCTTGTAAACTCCAATGGATCGTCCATTCTGAATTTCTTCAGTACGGGCTGTTAATATATCACCAACAGATCCTTTTTTTGTGAAATTAATGTTGTTTTCAAGTGCTAATGAAATGGCACCTCTACTATTTGATGCAAAAGCGAGAGCTGAATCTGCGAATGCGAAAGTTATTCCACCATGGCAAACTCCAAAGCCATTCACCATTTCTTTTCTTATGGTCATTGTTAACTCGGAGAAACCAGCTTCTACAGAAATAACCTTGATGCCCATCCATTTTGAAAAGGCATCTTTATCCATCATTTGATTAACAATTTCACTGGGCGACTTCGTCATAGAAAGCTTTCTCTTCGTGAACCATTTTCTTTAAGAGTGGATTTGGTCGATAGCGATCTTCTCTATATTTGACCTGAAGAGCGGTCATTCTATCGAGAACTTTGTAGAGACCAATTTCATCACCCCACTTAAGTAAACCTTTAGGGTAGTTTACACCGTTTTCCATGGCTAGGTCAACGTCTTCAACTGAGCCTATACCCATAAATACGGCATCACATGCTTCATTTATAAGCATAGCCAAAATACGGTCTAAAATCTGTTGTCCGATTTCAGGATCTTTATTTGGTTCTGGGTTTTTAACATCTTCACCATAAAGATAGAATCCTCTGCCTGACTTCCTTCCGAGATAACCTGCTTCTACCATCCTTTTCTGAGTGAATGATGGTTTAAAGCGTGGATCGTAGTAGAATTCTTTGAAAACTGTAGAAGTCACTTCATAGTTAATATCATTACCAATGAGGTCCATAAGTTCAAATGGACCCATACGAAACCCACCAAGTTCTTTCATGGCCCAATCAATGGTAGCTGCATCAGCTATTCCTTCTTCAAGAATACGAAGTGCTTCACCGTAGAAGGGACGAGCAACACGATTTACTATGAATCCGGGAGTGTCCTTTGTGATTACGGTTATTTTATTCCACTGGGCAAGATCTTTTTTAACAGCTTCTGCCAGTTTTATATCAGTTGCAACACCTGGGATGATTTCAACAAGTTTCATCAATGGTGCCGGATTAAAGAAATGGATTCCCATAAACCGGCTTGGTCTCTTTAGTGCTGCTGATATTGAAGCTATAGAAAGGGATGAGGTATTAGAAGCCAGAATACAATCTCTGTCTACAATAGCTTCAACTCGCATGAATACATCCTTTTTGATATCAGGATTTTCAACTATGGCTTCCATCACCAGTTTACAATCCTTAAAGCCTACAATGTCATCAACAAATTGAACACGGCTCAATATTCCATCGGCTTCATCCTGAGAAATCTTACCTTTTTCAACTAGTCTGGCCATGATTTTCTCAAGAGAAGTTTTGGCTTTTGCCAGTTGTTCTGAATAGGAATCATAAAGCAGAACTTTATTTCCATTAGTTGCAGCTACTTGTGCAATGCCTGTACCCATTGTACCGGCGCCGATCACTCCAATGGTATCTGAAGTGGAGATTAGATTTCCCAAAGGTTATTCTCCTTTAAAGTTAGGTTTTCTTTTTTCCAGAAAAGCAGCAACACCTTCGTTATAGTCATGAGTTTTCCCTGCTTCAGTTTGAAGTTCAGCCTCAAAATCTAAATGTTCATCAAAGGTATTAGTGAATGCTGCATTAAACGCTCTTTTTGTAAGACCAAATCCTTTTGTTGGCAAACTTGCTAGCTTCTCACAAATTTGTATGGCTTCGGTCATTAAATATTCAGGTTTGTAGCAATTATAGATTAAGCCTATCTGGGTAGCTTTCATTGCAGAAATCTTCTCATCCAGAAAAGCCATTGCAGTAGCCTTTGGCAACCCTACTAACCTGGGAAGAAAGAAAGTTCCACCGCTGTCTGGTATTAATCCGATTTTTGAAAATGATTGCACAAACATGGCATGATCTACAGCACAAACGATATCACAAGAGAAGGCGATATTTGCACCTGCACCTGCAGCTGTTCCATTAACAACACATACGACAGGCTTTTCAAGATGTCTAATGGCTTTAATAATAGGATTATAAGTCTCTTCAACGGTGTCACCTAGTGTATAATCTGGATCCTCAGCTCTTTTCACTACTTCTCCCAGATCCTGACCAGCACAAAAAGCTTTTCCGGATCCGGTTAGCATCACACATCTGATTTCTTTGTTAGATACTGCCTCTTTCAATGCTTCCTGAACTTCTAAACCCATCTGACGATTGAATGAATTTAATTTATCAGGTCGGTTTAGTGTGATGGTATAAACACCGTTTTCCAGATGGGTTGTGATGAACTCAAAAACCATAGTTAGATACATTTAAAGTGTTCAAAAGGCTGATGGCAACTATTACAAAAATATTGAGATTTGCAGGCTGTGGAACCAAATTCACTTTGCAATTCAGTTTCAAGAGAATCACAAAAAGGGCAGGGGATAATCTTCGTTTTTTTCATACTGCTCAGAAAATCGTCATCATCAGACGTCTTTTCAGGAGGAGCTATTCCATAGTCTTTTAACTTCAACTTGGCACGATCGGTCATCCAATCCGTGGTCCATACTTCAGCATAATCTGTGACCACCTCATAATGTTGAAGTCCTTTTTGTTCCAGCTTATCATTCACTGCTTTTTCGATGGCATTCATTGCAGGACAGCCCGAATAGGTGGGTGTAATTCGAACGATAACCTTGCCTCCTTCAAAGCTGACCCCTCGCACAATCCCCATTTCAACCACATTTAAAACGGGAATTTCAGGATCAATGACTTCAGACAACATGGTCCACAGCTGATCTTCGTTATATGTTACTGAGGAACCGGGCATGAAATTTTATTTCCACTCAGCTTCAGGATGAGATCTGCGTAGAAACTGCATCTGCGCCAATATATGTCCCAGATGTTCAGTATGGGATCCTAGACGACTTCCGGAAATCATAAATTGATCCCAGTCTGGCACAGTTAGGGTCGCTTCCTCAAGGGTTTCAGTAACCAGTTTTTTCCACTCATTATAGAAAGAATCCAGAGCGACACCATTTCCATCATTAATCAAAGTCTGATCCACATCATCCATATAAAACAACTCTCCGGTATACATCCATATTTCATCAAAAGCTTCCTGGATTTTATGATGACTTTCTTCGGTTCCATCACCTAAACGGAGTACCCAATCACGACTGTGACGCAGGTGATACTTTATTTCTTTAAGGTGCTTGTTGAGAAGGCCTCGAAGTTGTTCGTCTGCAGCATTTTTAAGTCCCTCATACTGAAAGTAACTGAAAGAACTAAATAGAAACATTCTGGCCATTGTGAATGCGAAATCACCACGGGGTAGTTCAACTAATTGAAGATTGGTGAAGTCAGCATCATCACGAAAGTAAGCAAAGTGATCCTCATCGTGTCCCTGGCCATCAATTTCAGCCGCCATTCCGTAGAGTGCAGAGGCATGGCCGATCATATCCAAAGCCATATTAGCAAGGGCTAGATCTTCCTCAAGTTCAGGCCCGTGTCCGCACCATTCAGAAAGTCGCTGACCAAGAATGAGTCTGTCATCTGCAAGTCGAAGTAAATAAGCTATATAATGCTCTTTATTCATGTTCTGGAGGCTCATGGTTAAGATCTTCTTTTAGCGGCGCGAGGGACACTATAAAATTGTGGGTGGCGATATGGTTTATCTGCACCCGGATCAAAAAATGGTCCAGAATCATCAGGGGTGGAGGCCGTGATTTGATCAGAAGGAACCACCCAAAGACTTACGGCTTCTTTTCTGCGAGCATATACATCACGCGCATTCAATAATGCAGATTCAGCATCAGGTGCGTGCAAACTACCAGCGTGTTCGTGTGGTTTACCAGATTTGGGTTGAGTAAATACCTCCCAAAGTGGCCATTCACTATTACTATTTGAATCAGCCATCAGGATGCTTTCCCTTCACTTAATGATTTCTTTCTGGCATATTCCATGGCGGCTTCTCTAACCCAGGCACCATCTTCATAAGCAGTTCTTCTGGCTTTCATACGCTCGCGATTCATGATGCCATTTCCTTTCACAACATTCCAGAATTCATCCCAAGGAATGTCACCAAAGTCCCAGTGACCTGTCTCTTCATTATATTTTAGATCCGGATCAGGAATAGTAATGCCAATTTTTTCAGCTTCAATAACCGCACGATCCACAAAATGAATACGAAGTTCATCGTTGGTTTTAAGTTTCACTTTCCACCTGATAAGTTCAGCACTATTTGGTGAGTCTGTATCATGTGGACCAAACATCATAAGAGTTGGCCACCAGAATCTGTTTACTGAATCCTGAACCATTTTTCTCTGAGCAGGTGAACCGGAAGCCATTTTTGCAGCCATTTCGTAACCCTGTTTCTTATGGAAACTTTCTTCTCGACAAATGCGAAGGTTTGCTCTCGAATATGGACCATAAGATGAATGAGCGAGCATGGTCTGATTAACAATAGCTGCTCCATCAACTAACCAGCCGATAACACAAATATCAGCATAACTTAGAGTAGGGTAATTGAAAATGCTTGAATACTTGGCATTTCCATACAAATACTGTTGAACTAGTTCATCCCGACTAATACCTAAGGTTTCGCAAGCGCTGTATAAATATAATCCATGCCCAGCTTCGTCCTGAACCTTTGCAAGTAATACTAATTTTCTTCTGAGTGATGGCGCTCTTGAAATCCAATTTCCTTCAGGAAGCATCCCAACGATTTCAGAGTGAGCATGCTGGCTACACATTCTGATAATCTGCTCACGGTAACGTTGAGGCATCCAGTCTTTTGGTTCAATTTTTTCGCCGGCGTCAATCCTTGCCTGAAAGTCATCTAATTGCTTTTGCGTATCCATCTGTAAGCGCTTTTTTTGGGTTATGAGCCATGAAACATAGAGAGCTTCATCTTCATTCACAAGAATGAATAATATAAGAAATTATGTACATTCTCTATATTGGAACATGTGACAGGCATGCTCAATTTAATTTGAAATAAAGAAGATAAGAACGCTGAACAGATAGAGGAATTATGCAAGACAAAGAAGGAATCCTGGAACGACCAATTGAAGAACAATTTGATGATCATTTAGGGCTTCAGGATGTTGACTATGTTGAACATTATGTCAATAACGCCAAACAAGCTGCTCATTATTACCAGACAACCTTCGGATTTGAGTTAAAAGCATTTGCAGGGCTTGAAACAGGGGTTCGCGACCATGTTTCATATTATCTGGAGCAGGGGAACATTCGGTTTGTTATTACTGCACCTTTAAATAGTTCAAGTCCAATAGCAGATTTTATATACCGTCATGGTGATGGCGTCAAAGATATTGCAATGCATGTTGAAGATGTGGATCGTGCTTTTAATGAATCAGTAAAAAGAGGTGCCGAGATAGTCGAAGAGCCCCATGATCTTACCGACAAGAACGGGACTATTCGAAAAGCTGCCATTAAAACCTATGGTGATGTAATTCATTCCTTTATTAACAGACAGAATTATTCAGGCATTTTTATGCCTGGTTTTATAGAAAGTAAAAGTTTACTCGATGTAGAAGATGTTGGTGTACAATTCGTTGATCACTGCGTTGGGAATGTTGAATTGGGTGATATGGATAAATACGTTGCCTTCTATAGAGATGTATTAGGATTTACTCAGTATATCAGTTTTGACGACAAAGATATTTCAACTGAATACACGGCACTCATGAGTAAAGTGATGGCTGGTGGTCGGGGAATGATCAAGTTTCCAATTAATGAACCAGCTGATGGAAAGAAAAAATCTCAAATTGAAGAGTATCTGGATTTCTTCGAGGGGCCTGGTGTTCAGCATCTGGCATTGCTAACAGGCGATATCATTGATACCGTAACCAGACTCAGAAATAGGGGAGTTGATTTCCTTTCTGTACCTACCAGCTACTATGAAGAGCTTGAAAGCAGGGTTGGTAAAATTGATGAACCTGTTGAGGTATTGGCAGAATTGGGAATTCTTGTCGACAGAGACGACGAAGGATATCTGCTACAGATTTTTACTAAACCTGTAGTTGATCGCCCTACACTCTTTTATGAAATTATTCAAAGAAAAGGGGCTCGTGGTTTCGGAAAAGGAAATTTCAAGGCTTTGTTTGAAGCCATTGAACGAGAGCAAGCTTCTCGTGGAAATCTTTGATCTAAATACAATCTGACATATGTTTTATCACGCATTAGGAGAAATACCTCACAAACGACACACTATTTTCAGAAGACCAGATGGAGAACTCTTTACCGAAGAGTTATTTGGTGCTGAAGGTTTCCATGGAAGTAGTTCTCTACTCTATCATTATCATCCACCAACAAGAGTGATTAGGATTGAAGCAGGAGAAGAAATTAAGGTGGAGGCCGCAGATCAAGGTCCACTTCGTCATAGACATCTTAAAACTAAGGATGTACCAGCCGGTGGGGATCCCATAAAGGCTCGAAAAATCCTGATGTTTAATAATGATGTTCAGATTGGTGTTGCCAGACCCACAGCCAGCATGGATTACTTTTATAGAAATGGTGAACATGATGAAATGTTCTTTGTTCATGAAGGTCACGGCCATGTGCAAACTGTTTTCGGCCGAATGGATTTCGAATATGGTGATTACGTTTATCTACCAAGAGGAACTACTTATCAGATCCATTTCGAAAGTGATAATAATAGATACCTTTTCTGGGAATCAACCGGACCAATAGGCTTCCCAAAGAGATATTTATCTGAAATGGGTCAGTTTATGGAAAACAGCCCTTTCTGCGAGCGTGATTTCAGAATTCCTACAGAACAACTCTATTTTGAGGATAAAGGTGAATTTGAAGTTAGAATCAAAAAGGGTGGAAGAATGCATCATTACTTCTTCGATTATCACCCATTTGATGTAGTAGGATGGGATGGTTATCTATATCCCTGGATATTCAATATTAAAGACTTCGAACCAATCACTGGTCGGGTTCATCAACCACCTCCTGTACATCAGACATTCAGAGGACACAACTATGTTGTATGTTCATTCTGTCCGCGAAAGTTTGATTATCACCCACAAGCCATACCTGCACCATATAATCACTCAAATGTAGATTCAGATGAAATGCTCTACTATGTTGAAGGTGATTTCATGAGCAGAAAAGGAATGGATTTTGCCAGTATTACACTTCATCCAGGCGGCATCCCTCATGGTCCACATCCTGGAAAAGCTGAAGCAAGTATTGGCGCGGAGGATACAGATGAATATGCAGTTATGATTGATACCTTCCGTCCACTTTATGTTACTGAAGAAGCAATGAGACTGGATGATGCGACCTATCCTTTTTCATGGCTGGATGGAAAGTAAATCAGTTTGTTGAACTCCTGAAATCTCTTCATATTCCCAACTATAATTCAAATTAGGGACTATGAAAAAGCTTCTTTTATTCGCAGTTATTTTAACAATAACTACTGATCTGTTTGCTCAGGATAATTCGGCTATTCTTTCTATGAAAGATAGAGCCGAGACGATAGACAGACTTTTAAATGAAAAAATTGATACAGTTTTGCCTGAAATTATGAGGCGAGAGGGTATCGACATGTGGGTTGTAGTATCAAGAGAATATAATGAAGATCCAGTCATTGAGACACTTCTGCCCGCTACCTGGCTGGCCGCGCGGAGAAGAACCATTCTTGTAATGTTTGATCAGGGAAATGATAAGGGTATTGAGACCCTGGCTATTGCTCGCTATGATGTCGGCGAGAAGTTTAAAATGGCATGGGATAAAGAAAAAGAACCCGATCAATGGAAAAGGCTTAAAGAAGTAATTGAAGAAAGAGACCCAAAGAAAATTGGAGTAAATAAATCCAAACACTTCGGGCTGGCTGACGGGATTGTAGCCACTGATCTGGAAGAAATGGAAGCAGCCATTGGGAAAAAGTATGCAAATAGAATTGTTTCAGCTGAAAAAGTAGCTATTGGATGGCTGGAAACCAGAACTGAGAGTGAAATGGTTCTATACCCCCAAATTTGTCGGATCGCTCATGAAATTATAAAGCAGGGATTTTCAGATCAGGTTATTCAACCTGGAGTTACCACAACCGAAGACCTGGTTTGGTGGTTTAGAGAAAAAGTGAGAGAATTAAAGTTAGTTACATGGTTCCACCCAAGTGTTTCCATTCAACGTGCTGATCCTGAGTCATTCGACCACTTAAGATCATTTTCAAGTCGTCCCGGAAACAATGTGATCATGCCGGGTGATCTTCTTCATGTCGATTTTGGGATAACTTATCTAAGATTGAACACTGATACACAGCAACATGCCTACGTTTTAAGAAGAGGTGAAACAGATGTTCCTGATTATTTGAAAAATGCCTTCGCCAGAGGCAATAGATTGCAAGACATTTTTACTGATAACTTCGAAGAAGGAAGAACTGGTAATGAAGTGTTGAAGATGTCCAGAGAACAGGCTATTGCTGAAGGAATAAAACCATCTATTTATACACATCCTTTAGGTTACCATGGTCATGCTGCCGGTACAACCCTTGGAATGTGGGATTCACAAGGCGGAGTGCCTGTGAAAGGGGACTATCCATTACACCTAAATACAGCTTATTCCATTGAGCTGAATGCTGCCACATATATTGAAGAATGGGGAAAAGAGATCCGCATAATGCTTGAAGAAGATGCTTTCTTTGATAAAAATGGTGTTAATTACATTGATGGAAGGCAGGAAGCAATCTACATTATAGGCGCAAAAAACTAGAAGGAAATTGCATGAGTCTTAAAGACAAAATTGATCATGCCCGCAGTCTGAGTTATGAATATGAATTATTCAGTTCAAAGATAATTGATATTCTTGAAGCCAATAAGTCAAACTCCGACCTATATCTGGTGTATCTGGATAGTGAAGGTAATCGTCGTGATATAAGCTATTCTGAATTTGTTTCTCTTGTATACGATACGGCAGCATTTTTACAGCATTCTGGTTTAGAAGTGGGTGACAAGATTGCCACAATTTCCCATAATCATTGGCATACCGCTGTACACTATTTTGCTGCCTGGATTTGTGGTATGGTTGCAGTTCCTGTAAATCTGGGAGAGGATAATCAGCGAATTGATTTCATACTTGAAAAGGCTGAAGTAAAAATGGCCTTTATTCGTGACATCTATGAGGATAGAATTGTTGATATCATCAAATCCAATACTCATTTGAATAAAGTAAAGACAATCATTTGCACTGAAGATGAGAAAGCCTTTTCAGACGTTAATTATAACTTTTCTCAACCGATTATTGATAATAATGTGGATGCATTTATTGTTTTCACAAGCGGTACAACAGGCGATCCAAAAGGTGTGGTTCTAAGCCAGCAAAATATGTTGGAAGACTGTGTAAACATTGCCCAATGGCATGAAATCGAATCTGATACTACACTTATGTGTGTTCTTCCAATTCATCATGTTAATGGTACCATTGTAACTCTTTTAACTCCTTTTCTGGTTGGTGCTAAAACAATTCTTAATCAAAAATTCAGTGCAGCTAAGTTTTTTGATATAGTAAGAAATGAGGATGTAGATATTGTAAGTACTGTACCAACATTGCTTCAGTACCTGACTTCTTATTATGAAGAAAATGGTGTGCCGAATACTGGCAACCTAAAACATGTTATCTGTGGTGCAGGCCCTTTGAGTATTAGCGTTGCAGAAGATTTCGAAGAAACTTTTGGTCTACCCATTATTCATGGCTATGGATTATCAGAAACAACATGTTATTCATGCTACTTGCCTATTAATCTGAGTCAGGAAGAGCATAAAGAGTGGATGTGCGATTATGGTTACCCTAGTATTGGTGTTCCAATTCCCGCAAATGAAATGCAGATTCATGATGAAAAGGGAAAAGCTCTGGAACAAGAAGTGCGAGGCGAAATAGTGATCCGTGGTGTAAATGTTATGAAAGGTTATTTTCATAATGATGAAGCCAACGAGAAGGCCTTTACTAACGGATGGTTCAGAAGTGGGGACGAAGGTTTCTATAAAAATGACAAAAAAGGCAGACCCTATTTTTTCATAACTGGCCGAATAAAAGAATTGATTATTCGCGGTGGAATTAATCTGGCTCCTCTAGAAATAGATGAAGTCATAAATATGATCCCGGGGCTTGATGGTGGGATTGCTGTGGGTTTCGAAAATGACTGGTATGGTGAGGAGGTTGGGGCCTATGTCAAACTAAAAGAAGGCGTAGATCTCACTTCAGAAGAAATAATTGAACATTGCAAGCAACATCTGCCTTATTCCAAATGCCCAAAAGTTGTTGTTTTTGGGAATGAAATCCCGGTTACTTCTACAGGAAAATATCAGCGAAGGAAGGTTACTCATCTATTTGAGCAATGGAAATCAGTACAATTTAAATAGCACTATTTTCTGTTTATAACCGCCAAGGTACATCTGCAGATACAGACATCTTTTCCTTTTTCATCTGTAATCTTGCATTCCCAAACCTGAATATTTCTACCTCTACTTAATGGATAAGCTGTACCGGTAACCCTTCCGCCATGTTTTACGGACCGAATATGGTTAGCATTAATTTCAACGCCAACAGCTGTTTTGCCTTCATCAGCATTTAACCAGGCACCAACTGAAGTAAGTGTTTCAGCCAGAACAACAGATGCACCACCATGTAAAATCCCAAAAGGTTGAACAGTATTATCATTAACGGGCATTTCGGCAATGACTTTGTCTAAAGTCATTTCTTTAAAATCAATCCCGAGCGCCTTCCCCATATGATTTCTATCATCTTGGAAATACCAGTCAATTTTCGATTTTAGGGACTCTTGTATAATCATAAAATATTTACTTACTTAACAGTGTTAACTCTTCTAACTGGTTGTACTTCTTTTACTTTCAGAAGTCAATACAAAATGTATCTTACTATCAATTAACCTTTGTTTCATGGCTTACGAAAATGCAACACTAATATCGGTAATTGAACACGGATATGACAAAAATATCACCGGAGTATTTGCGGCTACAAAACGCAATGGTGAGTGGATAAAAACAAGTCCGGAAGAGTTCAAAATCAGAATGACTAATTTCGCTCGAGGTTTACTCGAGCTTGGAGTTAAACCAGGTGATAGAGTATCAATTCATGCAGAGAATTCTACTGAATGGTTGATCTGTGATCAGGCAATATTGTCTATAGGTGCAGTTGTGGTTCCTATTTATACCACACAGCCGGCTGAACAAATAAAATACATTCTTGAAAACTCAGAATGCCGTGTTCACATTGTATCCAATGATGAAATATTTGCTGAGACAAAGCCATTGATGAAAAGTATCAAAAATGTGAAAGCCGTAATTTCACTTCATGGATCGAAACATGAACAGCTGCGAAAATTCGACTCCATTATTGAATTAGGTGAAGCTTCAGATATTGATATTGATGAACTCAGAGATAACGTAAAACCAGATGATCTGGCTACCTTGATTTACACATCAGGCACCACAGGCGTACCCAAAGGTGTTCAGCTTACTCACAATAATATTGCACATAATGTGCTGGCCTGTCTGGAACATTTCCCATTTAGTGTAGAAGGCAACAGAGGTAAGAATATTCTTTCGTATCTGCCATTGGCTCATATGTTTGAGCGAACAGCATCCTACATTTATACTAATATAGGGTATCCAATCTACTACATCGAAGATGTAAAAGAGATTCGTGACGACTTTGCTTATGTGAAACCTGTTTACTTTGTAACGGTGCCTCGCTTACTTGAAAAGATAGTTACCGGCATCAAGGTTAAGGGTCAAGATCTTAAAGGTGTTGCAAAAATTTTATATTACTGGGCTATAAATAAAGCTTCTAAACATGAACCCGAGAATAAGCCAGGTGGCATTGCAAAAATGCAGTATGCACTGGCCGACAAACTGGTTTACTCAAAGGTTAGATCTCTATTCGGAGGGAATCTTGTTGCGATGAATGTTGGAGGGGCTGCCTTATCACCATCAATTATGCGCTTTGTTAATGGTATCGGGATTTACTGTGGACTAGGTTATGGGTTAACGGAAACCTCTCCGGTATTAACAGGCCCCACAGAAGGTAAGCTACGAATTGGATCATCTGGTAGAGCCTTTACAGATGTACAGTTAAGAATAGCTGAAGATGGTGAAATACAGGCCAAAGGTCCGAATGTGATGAATGGATACTTTAAAATGCCCGAGAAAACTAAAGAAGCATTTACTGAAGACGGTTGGTTTCAGACAGGTGATATTGGGCATATTGATGAAGACGGTTGGTTATTCGTTACAGACAGAAAGAAGTCGCTCTTTAAACTATCAACAGGTAAATATGTAGCACCTCAGCCCTTGGAAAATGCGCTGGTGACTTCCGGTTTTATTGATCAGGCTGCAGTTATTGGTTCAGAGCATCGTTTCTGCGGAGCATTAATAGTACCAAGCTGGGATAACTTGAAGAAACGTTTCAAAGACAAAGGTCATGATTTTCCGGAAAGTGAGATAACTAAAAATAAATATGTAATAAGTCGTATTCAGAAAGAGGTTGATAAAGTAAATGAAGGAAAGCCTCAATGGGAACAGATTAAAAAATTTGCTCTGCTTGAAAAACCTTTCTCCATAGATAAGGGTGAAATTACACCGACTTTAAAAATTAAGAGACCAGTGATAAGGGAACACTACAAAGATTTAATTGATGAAATGTATGCAAATGAGGGGAGTTTAAATCTTGATTAATAAGGTAAGCCAAATCCGGAAAGTAGCAATCCTGGGTTCCGGTGTGATGGGGAGTCAAATTGCAGCACACTGCGTAAATGCCGGTCTAGAAGTTGTACTACTTGATCTAAAAGGCAAGGAAGAGAATAGGCCAAATCAGCCTGTTGAAGATGCTCTGAAGCATATTTCAAAAATGAAACCAGCCCCATTTGCTTTACCTGAATATGTAAGAAGAATCAAGATTGGTAATTTCGATGATGATCTACACTTGATAAATGATGCAGATTGGATTTGTGAGGTTATAATAGAACGAATGGATATAAAGCAGTCAATGATGGCAAAGATCGAATCCCATCGAAGAGCTGATGCTATTGTAAGTTCGAATACTTCCGGTTTACCAATTACTGAGATTTGTGAAAATTGTAATACAGATTTCAAAAAACACTTTCTGGGTACTCATTTCTTTAATCCTCCAAGGTATATGAAGTTGCTGGAGTTGATCCCAACGGTACATACTGATAAAAGGATTACTGATTTAATGAAGTCGTTTTCGGAAGTTGTCTTGGGTAAAGGAGTGGTAATTTGTAAAGACACACCAAATTTTATCGCAAATAGAATTGGGATTTTTTCTATTGCCAGCATTATGCCTCATTTCTTTAGTGGAAAATTCAGAGCTGAAGAAATTGACCTTCTTACAGGCACACTTACAGGTTATTCAAAAGCGGCTACATTTCGAACAGCGGATATGGCTGGGTTAGATGTAACAGGCCATGTGGCAAAAAACTTGATTCCAAATATCCCCGATGATGAAAGACAGGATGTGTTTTCTTTACCTGCAGCCTTTGGAAAAATGATAGAGGCAGGGGCTATTGGAAATAAGAGTGGGGCAGGATTTTATAAAAAATCGAGGACTCCAAAGGGCACTGAGTTTTTGGTATTGAATCCGGAAACCATGGATTACGAATCTCAAAAGAAACTTGAACATCCTACAATATCAGAAGCCCTCAAAATTAAGAATACAGGTCAAAGACTAAAGTTCATTGTAGAGAAAGATGATGAAATAGGAAATTTCGTTTGGGAGGTTCAGCGAGATTTACTGCTATATGCAGCACGTCGAGTTCCTGAAATTACAGATGAAATTATTGCCATCGATCGAGCTATGAAGTGGGGTTTCAATTGGGAAATGGGGCCTTTTGAACGCTGGGATGCTTTGGGTTTGGATTACATTGAAAATAGGCTTGAAACTGAAGGCTTTGATATCCCAAATCTCATTTCAGATATGAAGCTCAAAAACTATAGGAGCTTTTATCTCAATGGGGATAATTACTACTCAACTTCCTCTAAAGAGTATGTAGAACTACCTTCTGAAGCTGAGGGGGAGATTACTATAGCCCAGCTTAGAAAGAATTCATCACCTGTTTTTAAAACGGATTCAGGCAGTTTACATGATCTCGGTGATGGAGTAGCGTTGTTTGAATTCACTACAAAAAAATCAACGCTGGGTTTTGAGCTTGTTGAAACACTTGAGCATAGTTTTGATTACGTCAAGAAGGATTTCGATGCGTTAGTATTATCACATGATGGAGATCAATTTGCATATGGGGCCAACCTGAAAGAAGCACTAGAAGCTTCGAAGTCAGGAGAATGGTCCAGAATGGAAGCCGCTGTAAATAATTTCCAGAGAACAGCGCTTGGTCTAAGATATCAGCCTTTTCCTGTTGTTGCCGCACCATTTGGTATGACCTTAGGTGGGGGATGCGAATTTGTACTCTATTCCGATAAAGTTATGGCACATCATGAACTTTACATGGGACTGGTAGAAGTTGGTGTTGGTTTGATTCCAGCCGGAGGTGGTACAACGGAACTGCTAAAAAGACTAATGAATAAATTGGAAGGCGAAGCTGATCCATTACCATTTATCAGGCAAGCTTTTTCTACTGTTGGAATGGCAAAAGTGAGCGATTCAGCAGCTTCAGCAAAGTCTTTGAATCTTTTAAGAGAATCAGATCAGATAGTCATGAATCGAAGGTTACTGATCGCTAAAGCAAAACAAGCAGCTCTTCAACTTGTAGGCTCAGGTTATCAGCCACCAGCTAAGTCAGAAGTCAAAGTATTAGGTCAAAAATCACTCAGTGCACTAAAGCTAATGCTTTATATGCTTCATGAATCAAATTTCATTGGTGACTATGGTAAAACTCTTGGTGAACGTATTGCCTATGTAATGGCAGGTGGCGACTTAAGTGAACCATCACTTGTTAGTGAAGACTACCTCTTAAAACTTGAAAGAGAAGCTATCTTAGAGTGTCTAAGAGATGAAAGAACACTCAAAATGATTGAGCATACGATGAATACGGGTAAACCACTGAGGATTTGAATTAGTAGATAGAATATGAGAAGTGAGAGATATAGTTTGAAATTTGAAATGAGAAATTCGGAATGAAAGAAGCTTATATAGTTGCCGCAAAAAGAACAGCTACTGGCAAAGCCAATAAAGGATCCCTTCGTTTTACCCGCCCAGAAACTCTAGGTGGTGAAGTGATCAAAGATATTTTAAACGAAGTATCTGTGTTAGATTCAGCTGAAGTTGAGGATGTCATAATTGGCTGTGCTTTCCCTGAAGCCTCACAGGGTTTAAATATGGCGAGACAGATTGCACATCTTGGTGGACTACCAGACTCTGTTTCCGGCATGGTAATTAATCGTTTTTGCTCATCCGGACTTCAATCTATTGCCTTGGCTGCAGAACGAATAATGATTGGTGCTGCGGATGTCATTATCGCTGGTGGTGTAGAGCATATGTCGATGGTGCCAATGGGCGGAATGTCTGTACAACCCCATCATAGACTGGTAAATGAGTATCCTGAAATTTATATAAACATGGGGCTGACAGCTGAAAATGTAGCTGCAAAATACAAAGTGAACAGGGAAGATCAGGATCAGTTTGCATATGAAAGTCATCAGAAAGCAATCAAGGCCTGGGAAAATGGAATATTTGAAGAACAAATAACTCCGATTGAAGTTCTTGAAAAGAAGATTGCATCCAATGGTGATTTGATTGAAGAAAAGTTCACTTTTCAAAAGGATGAAGGACCAAGAGCAGACACTTCTGTTGAAGTTCTTTCAAAGCTCCGACCGGTATTCAAGATGGGAGGATCAGTTACGGCTGGCAATTCTTCTCAAATAAATGATGCAGCATCTGCGGTATTGGTTATGAGTGGGGAAAAAGTTAAAGAACTTGGCTTGCAACCATTAGCCAGATATGTAGGCTTTGCAACGGCAGGAGTTGCACCGGAAATTATGGGAATTGGTCCGGTTGAAGCCATTCCAAAAGTCTTAAATCTAACGGGTTTAAAACAAAATGATGTTGATTTAATAGAGCTCAATGAAGCATTCGCCGCACAATCACTTGCAGTAATGAGAGAGCTCGATCTGGATAGAGAGATAGTAAATGTAAACGGTGGAGCTATTGCAATGGGTCATCCGCTGGGCTGTACCGGTTCTAAGTTAACGACTCAAATATTACACGAAATGAAGAGCAGAAAGTCGAAATATGGTATGGTTACCATGTGTATTGGTGGTGGTATGGGAGCCGCTGGAATCTTTGAAAACATGATGAACTAATGTATACAACAGACACACTTGAAGGAAAGAGCATACTAATAACAGGTGGCGGTAGCGGATTAGGCTTAGCGATGGCTAAAGGCTTCGCTTCAGTTGGAGCAAATGTAGCTATATGCGGCCGTACCCAAGCTAAACTGGATAAAGCTGTAACTGAAATCCAAAATGTGAACGATTCCATTATGGCTAAAGGATACGCTTGTGATGTCCGAGACTATGATATGGTTCAAAATATGTTCGATTCGATGGCAAAAGACTTCGGCAGTATTGAAGGCTTGGTAAATAATGCAGCGGGCAACTTTCTTTCGGCATCTGAAGATCTGACACCAGGTGGATTTAAAGCTATTGTCGATATTGTTCTCCATGGTTCATTTAACTGCACCCATGTTTTTGGAAACTACCTTATTGACAGGAAAAAGCCTGGTAATGTTTTGAATATAGTAACCACCTATGCTGAAGGAACTGGTTCCGCCTTTGTACTGCCTTCTGCATGTTCTAAAGCAGGTGTTTTAAGCATGACACGCTCATTAGCCTATGAATGGGCTGAATACAATATTCGATTAAATGCAATTGCACCTGGGCCATTTCCAACTGAAGGAGCATGGACACGCCTTGTTCCTGAAAAGATTTATGAAAAAGCATTTATTAATAAAATTCCTATGAAACGCTATGGTGAACATAGTGAACTTGCAAACCTGGCAATTTTCATGATGTCGGATATGTCAGCTTATATGACAGGTGAATGTGTGGTTCTGGATGGGGGAGAAAGGTTGCAGTCAGGGCAATTCAATTTTATAAGTACCCTGGCTTCACGAAAAAAATTGAAGACTATATTCAAGGCATTAAAGCCCAAAAAGAAGAAATAAAAAAAGCCACATCGATGGATGCGGCTTTATTTTTGAATATATAAATCGGAATTAGTCAGTGTCTGTTTTTAATGCAGATACTTTTGTTTTCAGTTGTTCGATTTCATTTTCCAGCTTTTTTATTTGTAGCTGTTTTTGAGTGAACATGATCATTTTACCATTGATTCTGGTTTCGACCCATTCCTGAGTTCCTTTCTGGAATTTTGAACGAGTTACGAGTTCACCGGTCTCTGAACAATAGAGAGCCCAGATACCGTGTGGTTTATACAGTTTATCATCTTTCCAATAATGACCTGTTTGTACCACTTTACCTCCAGCATCGGTAAAGGTCACTTTATATAGGTTACCGTCAACTTGCTCTAATTTTTTAGAGTGTTCTTCATTACTTACGGTTTTGTTTTGTGCAAATGCTCCAAGGGATGTTACAAGGAGGAAAATGCTGGCTAATATGAGATGTTTCATATCTACCTCCACTTTAATTTAGGTCAACTCTATGTTAACTAATTGTTAACTTAATGTAAAGTATATTACGTTAATGTTAACATTGAATGAAGATTAGAACTGTTTTATGCGTCCTTCGACCTTTTTTACCGTTCTGGCAAGGTGCAGTAAGTCATGAATTGTATAGGCAGGCTCTTTATCCAGCTGAACTGCCTTGAGGAATTGTAGAGCTGCTTTTTCAGCAGATTTGGAAGGGTCAAATTCTTCTTTTTTGAAGAAAATGTTATTACTGTTGTTTATGCGACCTTCTTTAACAGTCTGGCTAATTACGTCACATTCAACAATACTGTTATGATTAGCGATTACTCTTTTATGCCTTTGTTCTGAAGACCCAGAGTTGATAAAAACACTTGAGGTACCACCATTCTCAAATCGAATAAACAATTGAATTGATATCGTTTGATTTGGCTCTAAAGTCAGTTTTTTAACTTCAATATGGTGAATGCCACTATTCATCACTTTCAGGCAGTAGCCAATTTCATCAATCCATAGGTGATCAAATTCATATTCATTATCCAAAGTACTGGAAAAGGATAATTCTCTTGAAACATTGATGAATGTTGGCTTTGGAACCTTTTGCATCATAGACTGACTGGCAGATGACAGACTTGGCCAGTGAGCAAATTGTAAGTGAACTCGTGCTTCTTCAGCTACCCTCTTAATCTTTTCAAGTTTGTCTACCTGCAGCGGTATTCTAGTGATTAAGAAAGTATGAAACCCTTTCTGCACTGTTTTAATGAGATGATCCAGGTTATTCTGTGTATCGTCAAGGAGGAAACATGCATCTGTCTTCTGAACTCCATTGATAGTGGGCGACATTACTACCTCTCTAACAATGTTATGGGGCATTAAATGCTGTTCCCATGCATGGGTACGCGTAGCATCTCCAATAATAGCAACTTTCATGACGAAGGGGTTTATTGAAGACAGAAAATGCTAATGAGTGTATACATTAGCAAATGGATTTGTGAGTACAGGATTTGGTTATGAATCAGGCATAATGATAGCCAGAATGAAATAAGCTAAAATTGGGAATCCGCCAAAAAATGTGATCAATACGAAGAGTATTCTCACAATGGTTGGGTCCCAGCCTAGGTATTCTGCTAATCCACCGCAGACGCCTGCAAGCATTTTGTCTGTGCGTGATTTTTTTAATTTAGCCGGCATTAAAAGAGTTTTTTAGTTGTAATCTGTGAGCGCCGTACGGTTTCATTTTAAGAAGGTTACAAAAAAAAGGCGAAATTTTTTATTTCGCCTTAAATA
>CBFHVG010000021.1:0-29661 GCA_965659005.1 uncultured Balneolaceae bacterium | reverse complement strand
CCGGGTAACTATATTTTTATCTCCAAAGGTGCTTTACTGGAAATGCAAACTGAGGCAGAACTGGTTCACTTTTTGGCACATGAAATTGCACATTTAGTATTTAAGCATGGTACCGAGGAATACGAACTTCGTGGCCCAAAGATCAAAGCAGACAAAGCATTCGCAGAGCTTGATGCCGAAATGGGTGATCCTGTATCAGATAGAGATAGGGAATTAGCTGAGGTTGACGAAGAACTTTCAACTATTGCTGATGAGATTTACGATTATGTGAACAAAGGTCGATTAAATCTATATGAGCTGGATGCTGATCGTTGGGGATTGGTTTATACTTATCTGGCAGGATTTGATCCTACTCAATCCATCAACTTCCTTGACAGAATCGATAAAGACGAAATGCAAAAGAGAGGGGAATGGAATGGCTTGAAGTTATCAGAAAGAAAGGCTGAACTCAGAGAGCAGATTGAATGGCTGAACTTAAGAGGTGGATTGATCTCTACAGAGGAAGAGTTCGATAACTTTAAAATGATTCTGAGATCAGAGAACTAAAGATTATTGAATCACTTATTGGGAAAGAATGGCGATGTCACTTTCGTCAATCGCGACAATAACATAAACATTGTTGTCTGAGATGTACCTTGTTTGAACAACTACATTTTTAAAAATGATAGAACTCTTGAGATAAGTAAATGAAGAATCATCTCCATTATTATCTAAGTCAACATTTTTGATACTTGTACTTAGTGTTCGAGCCAATTTATTGAGTGCATCTACCTTTGCTTTCTGAAAGTTATCCATGGGAATTTTCAGACGATTTTCATGACTTCCAGCACTATACCAAACATTTTCCTTCTTAGTTGGTGCCGTTTTTAATTCACTTAATTCAGGCTTTGCCAATTCAAGTGTTTTTGAAGAAGTGGACATGCGTGTAATACAAATAAAGTCCTGCCCAAGGAGCATTGAATCTGCTATAACCATATTCTGAGCAGTGATGCTAGAATCCATTCTGATGGCATATTCTGGAAATTCATAATAACGAATCCCATTTTCGTTAAAAACCTCCACCAATACAGAAATAAACGAATTTGAATCTAGGCTCTGAATTGAGCGTTCAATACAGGTATTAATTTTTGATTCATTGTATTGCTTAGTAGTTGCAATTCCATGAACAAAATTCAAAGATGTGAACGGACGAGCTGTTTTAAGGTCCTGAAAAGAAAAAGCGCTTTGTGAATACAGAGACTCACAAAGCGCAATTGAAAATGTTATTACTAGTAAGAAATACTTCAATTATTGCCCTACTGGGAATTCCTTTTCGAATTCCTGGAATGCTTTTGAAGATTTGAACTTAGTGTACAGTTCCTGATCTCTGCTGAGTGCATTGTCAATGTTCTGTCTTGCGTCACCAACAACCATTTCGGCAATAGCATAACAAATCGTATCAATGTTTCCACCTTCGGTACGGTCACTCATTGGGATTTCTGTACAGTAAACGTCTCTTATAGATACAAGCTGAAGTGATTGATCAGTAATTTGTTTACCTACTTGCTCAAATGTTGAAGAGGTATTTTGAGAGTCACCCTGAGTTACTGACTCATTCCATACTTTTTCGATAGCTTGTACTTTTGTTTCAATCTTTTGACCCATTTGAGTACGAGCTGCATTTCTTGCTTCTCTTTCACCTTGAGTAGAGTTTGATGATCTAGCCTGAGCTACTTCATAAAATCCATTTTCATCATCACGTGGAAAAGTTTCGATCCATAGAGGAACTCCATCGAGGGTTCCAGTGATTAATTGATCGTTTGAATAATTGTTAAAGACAGGTTGTGATGGTTTGTTAGATGCACATGATGCAACAAATAACAACATCGCGACCCCGAATAAAATTGAGTTTTTCATAATCCCGGTTTTGTTTAGTTGATTAACTGCTCCAATAATATTTTAAAGTCTTATTCTAATCAAATTTTCTTTTACAAGAATTTTCTTTTGCCAAAAATAAAGTATCTTTTGACCTTAGTTTTTAACAGGGTCAAAGTAAGCAATGTCGTCTATCAATCTTTCTAAGCACTTAAATTTATTAAGTACAGGGCTCTTTCTGTTTCTGATAGTGCCTTCGAATTCCTATGCACAGGTAGACGAGTTTGAGAAATATAAAACGCAACAAGAGCAGGAATTTCAAGCATATAAGGACAAATTCGATAAAGAATTTGTCGAAATGTTAAATAAAACCTGGAAAGAATTAGGTGTTAAAGTCGCTTCTAAGAATTATGAGACACCTAAACCAGAAAAACTTCCTGAAGCACCACCCCCGCCACCACCTCCCAAACCGGATGTAAATAATAACCGACCTGAAGATAAGGTTATAGGTGAGGATATAGAGGTTGATGATGACATTATTATTGACGTTCCGGCATTTGAGTTACCTGAGCCCAAAAAAATTGAAAAGGTAAGAAGAGACGCTTTGTATGCTGACATACCTGTTAGTACTATGAACGTGAGCTATTTCTCTTCAACTGTACCTATTAGTTTTCCACAGCCTCTGAATGAAAAGATTAAAGCCAGTGATTATAGAAGTGGAAAAATCGACAACAAGAAAATTGCCAAGTTCTGGGATGAGATAAGTAACTACGATCACCGCGAGCTGATAAAATACACATTGGATGTAAAGCAGGAACTGGGTTTAAATGACTGGGGCTATGTTCTTCTAGTCAATGATATCTCAAAATCAATTTATGGTTCCAAGGGAAACAACCTTGTAAGACTCATGAACTGGTTCATATTAAGTAAAGCTGGTTATGAGATGAAAATAGCTTATGACCAAAATGGTGTCTACAACCTCTTTACAGTTGAGAATAACGTCTTCAATCAGAAATACTACACTCTGGATGGCGATAAGTTCTTCCCAATCAATTTCAATGAAGAAAAACAAACGCCTAGCTCCATTTTCACCTATTCCGGGAAACATGGTGCTCAGGTTCGTAAGCTGGACTTAACAATAGACCAGTTCCCTCAATTTATTGAACCAAGTTTTAATGTTGAAAAAACACTTAGTTTTGACTTCAAGGGAAAGAATTACAAAATACCTGTAACGGTTAATAAACAGGTTGTTTCATACTTTGAATACTACCCATTAACCGACCTTCCTGTATTCTTTACAGCTAATTTCTCAAAAGGAACCGGTTCCTCTCTCATTTCTGCATTAAAGAAGACAACTTCAGAAATGAACGAACTGGATGCGGTTAACTTCTTATTAAGAATGGTGCAGAAGTCATTCCAGTACAAAACGGATCAAGATAATTTTGATAGAGAGAAATATATGATTCCCGAGGAAACTCTGTTCTATCCATATTCTGATTGCGATGACCGATCAATCCTGTTTGCAACACTTGTTAGAGAGGTATTAGGAATGGAGGCTGTTGGATTAAGGTATTCTCGTCACCTTGCAGTGGCGGTTCACTTCAACAGCGAAGTTGAAGGCGATTACCATATGCATAATGGTAAAAAGTTTACGGTTGCTGACCCGACCTATATTAACGCCCCTGTTGGCTTAACGATGACCAACTACAAAAACGAAAAACCAAAAATTGTAAGTTTTTAAAAGTATATGAACAGAAGTTTAGTCATATCTATCCTATTCATCCTGTGTGCTGTTCCATTTGGTGTTCAGGCACAAAACGCATTCGAGATAAAACAGGATCGCAGTTATTTCTGGGGAGAATCCTGTAACGAAAATCAGCAGGAAGCTACGAATGAGGCCATAAGCCAGATCATGAACCAAATATCCGTTAAGGTTTCCAGTGACTTTAGATCATTTAATAAGGTGACCAGTGATGGAGTTAATGAAGAGTTTGATAAAAAGGTTGAGAGTGTTGTTCAAACCTATGCCAGTGGAGCTTTAAATAACCTGCAGAACATCAAAGAGCCAAGAGATTGTGGTATCAATGCATTCTACTTTATTAAAAGAGATGAGGTTGAAAAGATATTCGATTACAGAAAGCAATTGGTTAAAGATATCTTCGACAAAGCCGAGAGATATGCAGAGGATTCCAATTATGCAGCAGCACTGAAGTATTACTACTTCTCGAGCCTTCTCCTTAATTCGGTTCCTGTTTCTAGGGTTGAACATAAAGGTTTAGCACTCGAAATCGAGATTGGGTCAAGACTTTCAGACATCATCGCCAACACCAGGTTTGTTCCCATTAATGATGAGATGATTTCCGATCAAAAAAGAGAAATCACTTTCAGTATTACTGTTAATGGTGAACCTGCGAAATCAATGGATTTCAACTTCTGGGATGGGAGTAATCAGATCTATGCCAAATCAATCGATGGTACAGCATTAGTTACTCTATATGGGGCAAGTACTCAGTTTGATGAGTTATTAATGCAAGTGAAATACAAGTACTTTGAGAATAAAGATGAAATTAAGGAAGTAGGCGAGCTATGGGGCTTAGTTTCTACAACTAATGTAAACAACCGTCAGAGAGTTCGACTAGAAGTTGCCGAGAAAAAAGAGGAAGAAGATAAAGAAACTCTTAGCTCCTTTGGTTTAGCAGCCATAGCTGCGAACACTATTGAGCTTAACTTTACGGACGGAGCCGGAGAAAAAGTTGAAGATTTGGAAGAGGAACCAAAGGCTTTAAACATTGAGGAGTTAAAAGAGGTAGTGCCAGAGCATCTTGAAGATTTGGAAGCTTACTTCAATGAGGGTAAGGAAGTTCAGGAATGGGAGGATGATGCTTTTTTGTCTGATAAGCTTGATAGAATGAGGAAATACAACAAGCTGGATCTCTCAAAAATATCTAGTCGACAGACTATTAACAATACCTATGAAGGTTGGGAATTCAGGCAAATGGCCAGTAATGCCGTTTACAGAAGTCTAAACATGCAAAGCAAGGAGTACGTGATCCCGGATTTCGACTCCACTGGAAATATGACTGATGTTAACTTTGGAATCCTTGATGGGCTTTATGATAACTTTAAAGAAGTATCAAAGATTGGTGATGACTGGAATGAACGACAAGTAATCATCAAATTTGTTGAGAAATATAGAACAGCCTATCTGACCAGAGACATGGATCAACTGGATGTCATGTTCGCAGATGAAGCTGTAATTATTGTTGGTCGCGTTCTTAAAAAAGATGAAACAGATACCAATTCATATGAGTTGGATCAAGGTGATAAAGCTGCAGATGTTGAGTATTTAAAATTTACGAAGAGTCAGTTTCTCACAAGGCAGGCAACAATTTTCAAAGCTCAATCAGATATTCACCTTGGTTTTACAACCTTTGAGATAAAGAGAAAAAATGATCAGCCAGGCGTTTATGGAGTTTCAATGAGACAAAATTACACATCCACAGGCTATGCGGATGAGGGATATTTGTTTCTTCTGGTCGATTTTAATGGTATAGAGCCAAAAATTTACGTTAGGGCATGGCAACCTCAAGAGTGGAGTGATGAAGCACTGGTAGATTTGGCTAATTTTCGAGTTTATAACGATTAAAAATCTAAGTGGTTAGAATGCAGTATTTACGATCAATGGGGCGAATCTTTGCCCTTGTAATAATTATGTTATTTTCGGGAAAAGTATTTGCTCAGGACGAAGTACCCGTTTTGAATGTAGCCCAATCTGAAGCAGTTGAAGGTGCTTTTTTTGATTGTCGAGATTTTGATAATCGAGATATTAATGGGGATTGTTTGGCTGGGATCATTATTGAATCCAATCTTTCGAATCTTGTATTTAATGCCGCAAATGGATTCATGCCCGAAAGACCCCCGGTTAAGGATGGTAACACCTATAGGTTATACGTATCTCAAAATGAGAGAGCCATTGAAATATCTGCTGATGGATTCTTAAAACTGGAAATAGTTTTATCATCTGAAGGCGTAGAGTTGAAAGAAGGGCAGTTTTGGAAACTCGTAGTCACAGGCTTTGATGCATCAAATCTTATTCCTGTAAACTTTCTTGTCACAGAAAATAATAATCCTATTTCAGATTATGATATACGAATAGATAATGAGTTGAGAGAGGAAGTTGAGGGCTCAGCGATTCCGCTACAACCAGGTGAGCATGTTTTTCAGATAACTAAACAAGGCTATAACCCTGTTATTGATACAATAGAGGTTTCAGAGTCAAATAACCTATTTAGAATTGCAATGACAGAAATAGATCTGGAAAATGTTTTTTATACAACAGTTCCAGGTGGGGCAACTATCTATATCGATGGAGTTCAGATTCCTGGTGTAACTCAGGATGGCAGCCCATTTCCTAATATTCAATTTCCTGGCAATTATGATGTTAGAGTTGTCAGAAATGGATATTTAGACTATGAAGAAAATATCACTGTAGTTCAGGGTCAGCAGAATAACTTCACATTCAATTTGAGGAAAAACACTGGCTATGTGATTGTGGAATCACCTACTCCAGGTGCAACACTATTAATTGATAACCAACCTGAGAATCTAGGCGAGTTAATTGAGATCCCACCAAGACCATCAGCACCATATACAATTGAGATTAAGGCTACCGGATATGATGATTTCAGAGTTAGACAGGTCATTGGACTTAATGATACTTTAAGAATCAATGAAGAATTGAGTCTTATTACAGGTGACTTGATTGTTAGAGTACAACCAAATACTGCAACTATTGAATTGAGAAGAAATGGTGAAATCGTTGACACCTTCACCGGGACACAATCAAAAAGAGATATTGCTGCTGGCGAATATGAGGTTATTGCAAGCCAGACTAATTTCAGAACAGAGACTAGAAACATTACACTGGCTAGAGATGCAACCCAGAATGTAACATTCAACCTAGTTCAAATTGATGGAGTGGGAAGTTTAACCATTCAAAGTCTTGAAGGTTCATCCGTTAGTCTGGTGGGTTCCACTAAGAGGGATTTCACAAATTTCCCAGCTGAAATAGCCACTTTACCTTATGGTACCTACAATATCAAAGGGAAGAAAAAGGGGTTTAAAAAACTAAATCAACAAATTGATTTTAGGTCAGATTCCGAAGAACTCAACTTGATTCAATTCTTCGAGCCAAAAACAAAAGGTGGTGCATTTACTAGGTCACTATTATTCCCAGGTGCAGGGCATTGGTATCTCAACAGAAGTAGAGGGACTTTATACTTCTTAGGTGAAGCAGCTTTGGCTGCATTAGTGATTACATCTTATGGTGAACTAAGTGCTGCTGCCAGTGATTTAAAATCTGCTAAAGATGCTTATAGTTCGGCTACGGGTAATTTTGATCAACTCTTCCAGGCACGGCAGTCAGCTGTTGCCGCACAAAGGGATGCAGAAGATCAGCTAACCTTAATGCTTACTGGATTAGCCGCATTAAAAGGACTGGAATTATTAGATGTATTGATCTTCACAAAGAGTCCCAAGAAAGAATATAAGAGGTTGCAGGCCAGTGCAGGTGCGGGTTCTTTAAGTATGAAAGTGAATTTTTAGGAGTATCTCATGTATAAAAGATTATTGTTCATAGCATTTTTGATTGGTACTGGGATAACATTTTATTCCTGTACAACCATCATTGATTCGGTTGTAGAAGAGGAACCTGTCGATGAAAGGGATAACCCCAATGACCCGAATAGCCCTAATGCGACCCTGCCTGATTTAATATTATCAGGTGGTTTGAACTTCGGCCAAACCTTTACTGTAAATTCAGAAAATATCACCATTACATGGGAGACATCGGGATCAGGTATTACGAATGGCTTGCGATATAGATATAAATTAGCCGCACCTGGTGAGGATCTGGCAACTACTGCATTTTCTGATTACCAGACTGAAACTTCAGTTTCTATTACAGTATTTGAAACCCTGAATTCAGATACCTACAACTTTGAAATTGAGATTAGCAGTGATGTCAATACATCACTCACTCCAAAAAGTTTTACAGGTAGTTTTCAGGTAGATGCATACCAGGACCAAACTTTCTTATTTGTACCTAATAGGATTGGTAATAATGGAGATGGTACATTTACAGCAAAACTGTTTGTTGATGAAATAGACGTAGCTGATGAGATCACTGCTTACAGATTGGACATCGTTTATGATAATCTAAGTCTGAGTACCAACGAGAGTGCCATTACTATTTATGATGATACTCGAAATTTTCTGTATAGATCTAACGCTCAACTCATCACCTTTACGGAAATAGTTGGAGATACCATTCGCATTGAAAGCGGTGCAGCAGGAACAGGCTTTTCTGCATTCAGTGGAGCAGGAGCTCTTGGTGAAATCGATTTTATCATTAATGGGGGATTCAGTTCAGGAACTCTCAGAGTGAGTCCTACATCAGTCTTCAAGACGATCAATGGTGAAGATGTTCAGGTTTCAAGTTTTGTATCGGCTGAGATAAATCAGTCCTTCTAATCGAATTAATAATATGAGAACACTAGGACTTTCAATAATAATCTTATCACTTACCTCGGTTAACCTGTTTGGTCAGGTTAAAGAATCACAATCGATTACCTTTGTCGATACGGTTGTAACAGGTTCTGCAAATGAACTAAACGAGCGCGAAGTATTCGGTTCATCCCTAAATAAAGCCACAGCAGCAAGTACTGCTTTTGATGTTTTCTATGACTTTGAAAGTGGCTTACCTACAACATATGGATTTTTTGGTAGTGGAAAATTTTACTACTTCAGCCAAATTATAAATGCCTTAGATAGTGCTGATGTTGCCAATGTGCAGCCCACAATTGAGGCTGATGCGAATACCTTTAATGAAACAAATAGTGTCAAGTCCGCAAATATCCCATCAAATGGTTCAAATAGGGCTGCAATATGGTTTTTGACCTTTCCTGAATCGGTGGGTGCCGCTGGTGGTCAGCTGGATTTTAAATTCCGAATATCAAGTGAATCAACTTTTGACTACTTCCACCTCTGTATTGAAAATTCAGGTGTATACACTTGCCCTACTACATATCAGCGTTCCGGGGATGTAGCCTGGGGAGATTTTGTGTCTATACCATTGGTAGAGGGAGATGAACGTGTTTATTTTGCCTATACCAAAGATACTAGTGTAGATACTGGATTAGATGCTTTCTATGTGGATAATGTATCCATTCAGGATTTTACAAGTGGTGTTACTTCCGCTTTATCTATTTCCGATGTTCAACCACGATCTGGTATTCCAGGTACACAAGTAGAGATTTTCGGGTCAGGTTATGATGCAGATGGAAGCGGCCTGGCTATTTCTGTAAATGGAGTTAGTGTGATCACTAATAGCTATGATGCTACTAGTGCGATATTTCAAATACCTGAAACAGCTCTTGGATTAGTTGATATACAAGTACAGAACTCTCTGGGTACCTTCACTTTGGAGAATAGTTTTTCCATTCTTGATCCTGATCTGAATGGACTTTTTGATGGCTCATCAAATGTAATTAGTAGTTCTTTATCTCCAAGACATCTTAATACAACCGACTTCAACAACGACGGAATAGCAGATATACTGGTTAGTTATCAAAGTAATGATGAGATAGCATGGTTTGCAGGTAATGGTGATGGAACATTTGGTACTAAGAATATAGTCTCAAATGCTGTACAGACTCCCCTTGATCATGCTGTTGCAGATTATGATGGTGATGGAGATTATGATATAGCTTCTGTTTCATTTGTTGATGGAGATATTTGGTGGTGGGCAAATAATGGAGCTGGGACTTTTGGCGCAACAAATGTAGTATCTTCATCATTGGCAGGCCCAACTGATGTTTTAGCTATGGATGTGGATAGTGATGGCGATGTTGACCTTGTTGCACCATCCTTAACCGGTGGCACTATAGTTTGGTATCCGAATGATGGAAGTGGCAATTTTGGTACTGCTACAACTATCATAAATGTATCAGCACCATCTGTTTTAGAGAAAGGTGACATGAACAATGATGGTTTGCTGGACCTGATCGTTGCTCCCATCGGGAATACAAATTTGCGATGGTTTATAAATAATGGTGATGCTAGTTTTAGTTCTGAAATCATTGTACCAGGTTCAATAAATGACCTTACTGACTTCAAAATAAGTGATGTAGATGGCGACGGCCTTGCAGATATAGTAGCTTCAAATGCAGGCACTGATGAAGTTGCAGCTTTCATAAATGATGGGTCAAATTCATTCACAAAACAGGCTATAAGTGTAGGAGCAGCTTCCACACCGGTAGACATCTCATTATCTGATATCGATTCGGATGGTGATATCGACGTTGTCGTCCCTTATTCAGGTGATAGTGAACTTATCTGGTACAGGAATAATGGATCAGCTTCATTTAGTGAAGTTACAGTGGCAACAAATGCATTTGGGGCCTCAGATGTGATTTCTTTGGATTTTGATCAAGATGGAGATTTGGATTTAGTTTCGTCTTACGAAGGTGCTGAAATCATTGCCATTCTGGAAAATCTTGATCTAATAGCGCCAAAAAATGCCACCGCAACTGAAACCAATCTTGGTATTACCGTTTCTTGGCAAGTGCCTGATGAAATCACAGTAGGTGGTTACAATGTATATCGGTCAAGTACTCCAATTGAGAATATCAATGATGCTACACGATTAACTCCGGTTCCAATTACTGATCTGTTTCTTTCAGATCAGACAGTAGTTCCAACTCAAGAGTATTATTATGTAGTGACAGCTGTTGAAAGTGGAACAGGTACTGAGACATTACCATCCAACAACGCCTTCTCTCGATTCCAGTTTAAATCAATTATCGGTCTGGAAAGCCGAAACGGCTTGCCTAACTCCTCGTTACGGATTTATGGCTCAAATCTGACAAATGTTTCTTCAACTTCAGTAACATTTGTTGGTAATCCTCAATCGGTTGGTGCAACGGTAACTGCAATTAATGCCAATTACATAGATGTAACGGTTCCGTCGGTAGAACCTGGTAATTATCGAATTCAGGTAATAAATGATGGAACCCAGATAAGTTATAGTGAGCTCTTTAATGTTTCTGAAGCTGAGAGGGGATTTTTCCCATCATATAGAGAACTAAATTCAAACTCAGGTGAGGCTTCTGCCGCCGCTATGGGTGACATTGATGGTGATGATGATCTGGATATTGTCGTTTATTTCGAGGGCGATTCCAAAGCGATTGGATGGTTTGAGAATGACGGAACCGGTTTTTATGGGGATTTTATTTTTATAACGGATGATTTCCAGGGTGCTGACGCTGTTTCAAGTAACATCAGAGACATAAAAGTGGCCGACCTTGATCTGGATGGCAATCTGGATATTATTTTTAATGATTTTACTGACAACAAAATCTATTCATTGTTGAATCAGGGTAATGCACAGTTTAGTGATCCAGTTGCAATAATGAACGGCACAATTGCAAATCCGCCAACTTTTGAGCTATTGGATATTGATAATGATGCTGATGTTGATATTGTATTTCTATCCAACAATAATACACTGTATTTCCAAAAGAACTCTGGTTTGGGTGACTTTGATGATCCTGTTTTAATTGATGGAACCGGTGGCGCATCAGTTTTGAACATTATTACTGCTGATGTAAACGGAGATGGACTCTTAGACTTGTTAACTTCAAAAACTACAAGTGGGGTATTTTACTACTTAAATAATGGAAATGGATTTGACGCAGCAGTTTCTGCTTTCACGGTTGACGGTTCTACGAGATATGTAGCCGCAGGTGATATTGATAATGATGGTGATATTGATATCGCGACAGCAGGTTCAAGTACTTCACAGTCTTCAAATGGTTTTGCATTTATTTATAAGAATGATGGTGCAGGTGCATTTACTTTAGACCAGACTTCACCCTTTATTCCAGCACCGACAAATACATTATTTGAAGATCTAAGTGGTGATGGTCTGAAAGACTTCATAATTGATTCAAATTCAGACAGTCTGATTTATCGAATTATAAATCAGGGTAGTGCAGCGGTTACTGATATCAGTAATCTTGATGTAATTATGTTCCAGACTTTCGGATCAGAAGATTTGGAATTGGGAGATATCGATAATGATGGTGACCTTGATATGATTTCAGTGAGTCTGGCTTCAGGTGTAGCAGACATCACTATTCATGAGAATATTGATCCACCACCAGCATCACCAACAAATGTAACTGCTACTACACGAATTGGACGTATCGAAATTGATTGGGATGACAATGTAGAAGCAGATCTCTCAGGTTATCGAGTCTTAAGATCTGTAGATAATTCACCCGTATGGACCTTTATAAGCAATGGTGAAATAACCACTTCATTCTTTACGGATGAGAATATTGAAACAGGCCGATTGTACTCTTACTTCGTGGGTGCTTTTGATGAAACAGGGAATGCCAATTACACTTTTTTTGGACCGGTAGATGGACTGGAACCAAGAATTTCAGGTCTCATGCCAGATGAGGGTGCACCTACAGAACAAATCAGGATAACCGGTTTTGGCTTTGCTTCAGCATCAGTAGATATTGATGGACAGCCGGCAACAGTTTTAGAGCAGGATTCATCTTTTGTTGTATTTCAGGTGCCAGAATTAGTTGCCGGTCCGCAAAACCTTGTCATCACTTCTGAAGGATATTCAGATACAACTGCGATACCTTTTTTCCAGATTGGCCAAACTGATGCACTATTCAGTGGTGGTACAGATTTTACTTCAGATAACTTCACGGGTAATCTGACTTTCATGGATATTGACAATAATGGATTTATGGATCTGCTCGAAACCTTCCCTGACGCAAGCAGGGTAGATTATCGTATCAATGATGGGTCAGGCATTTTTGGTGCACTGAATACGCTCAGTTCAAGTGTTTCTACGGTCCAGAAAATTGTTCCTATTGATATCAATAATGATGCGCATCTGGATCTTGTGAGCATTCCTAGAGCAAGCGATATTTTCCATGTTTATATAAACAATGGCACGGTTGAAGATGTTGCCAATACATATACAGTTACTGAATTCATAGGTTCTAATTCACTGCCTACAGATCTCATTGTTGCTGATATGAACAGAGATGGGCGACAGGATATTATTATTTCATCCACGCTGGACAGTAAAATTAATTACTACCCAAATCTCTCTCATTCAGATACACTGTTATTCGGGCCTCAGCAACTTATCAGTACAAACGCTGGCGGACCTATTGCAATCCGTGCAATGGATGTGAATCAGGATGGTTATATGGATATCATCTCCGCTGAAGTGGGTAACAATAATATCAATGTATACACCCAACAGACGGATGGCACTTTCAATAAAACTACAGCTAGTGTGGTAAGCGGTGTAGTAGACATCGAAGTGATTGATGAAAACGGTGATGGCCCCATGGATATCATTTCAGCATATAACTCCGGAGGTACCGGATTTATACAAATCAACCGAAATGCTGGTAATGGTTTCTTCTTTGATGAAGCTCAGCTATTCACATATCCAGAAGAAATTAGAAAAATTGATGTTGCCGATCTTAATGGTGATGCCCAAATGGACTTGGTAGTTGCCGGACCAACTATCGTTACAACCTATATTAATCAAGGTTTAGGTAGTTTTGCTCAGACAAGCGCATTTCAAAACACTAATAAGTCTATAAATGATATTATCATATTTGAAGCAGATAATGACGGTGATATGGATTTTGCATATAGATCTGCAACAGATGGTCAAACAACGGTACACCGAAATATTGTTCAAACTCCCCTAACTATTTCTTCATTTACAGCTCCAAATAATGGGATACTAGTATATCAGAATACGAATGGGACACTAGTAAATAATTCATTGCTAACTCTTGTACTGGCTCAGGATTTATCCAATCTGACGGGTTCTGGTCTTTCAGCAGTATTTGCAAATGCTATTCAACTTAATGTTGATGGTGCAAGTACAACATCAGGTGCAGTAGGTCAGGGTTATTCACCTGAGATATCTACTATTTATTACAGACCAAATGTGTATCCGGAAGATGTGTTTAATATCACGCTCTTATCTGAACAGATGTTTATTAATTCCTCCGGTGAATTCTTCATTGATGGAAACCAGAATGGTATATATGACGGAGCAGCTGATAATTTTGACAGTCAGATATTCGAAATGGCTCTCATTGCGGATTATGATTTAACTGGATCAGTCTGGACCTCAGATTTATCCTTATTTGTAGATGCCTGGAATAATAATACGGCTGGCTTTGAATTAGCTCCGCTGGTTGAAGAAACATTTGAAACCTTCCCTAAAGTGAGAACCATCAGGGACTCTGTTTATGATGTTGAGGACCTGATTACCTTTATTCGCTTTTGGAATTACAGTATTAGCAGAGGAAAAATTCAGCTATATGACCAGAACAGTAAGGTTAATTTAAAAGCCAATTCCAGTGAACCATTAGCTATTAAGAAGAAATCAGTACAGAATGATTATGGTAGCAATGGAGGCCAAACCAAAATTACCTATGGTATTGATCTGGCGAGTGCAACTGATCTAAAAGCTTTAGGCTTACAACTCAGCTTTAACCCAAATGAAATTGAGTTACATTCAATTACGAATAGTAAACTGTTCGATACCTCGGAAGAATCAAACACCATTTTCCTTTCACACATTGACACAACCCGTGGACTCGCGTTCATTCAGTTAGCTAACCTAGGTACTTCTCAGCCTGTTGTTGGAAGAGAAATTGCTGAACTGGAGATTATTTCAAAGAATGGATCTAATGCAAATCTGGAGGTTACAACGGAATTGATTCCTATGAATGGTGAGATGGATCTGTTCTCTCAAATGGCATCTCTTGAAGTTGCTGATGAGCTTCCACAAGAGTTTGCACTGGAACAGAATTATCCGAACCCATTTAACCCAAGCACTTCCATTCAGTATCAACTGGCGTCAAATGCCGAAGTTAGTCTGAAGGTGTATGACCTTCTTGGAAGAGAAGTGCAGCAGTTGGCAAATGGCCAACAAAGAGCAGGATATTATTCAGTAGAATTTGATGCGTCAAGACTGGCAAGTGGTATGTACATTTATGTACTGCAGGCTAAAACGGATTCAGGAGAAAGTCTTGTATCAACGAAGAAAATGATGCTGATCAAATAGAATTTATTTACTAGGTGGGTACGTTTAGGAACTCCCACTTAGTAATTTGTTTTCTTATCTTAGTGTTCGTACTAATTCAAATCGTGCTCAAATAACAATATGTCCGATAAACCACGCGAGTATTGCGGTATATTTGGTGTTTATAATCATCCGGAATCAGCACTACTAACCTACTACGGTCTGCACGCACTTCAGCATAGGGGTCAGGAATCAGCAGGGATCGTTACCACCTATTATGATGAAAAAAAGAAGCGCTCAATAATGCCAACCCACAAGGGTTTCGGCTTAGTTCTGAGTGTTTTTGATAACCCTAAGATCATTAATAAGAGATTAAAAGGGCGTTCAGCAATTGGCCATAACAGATATTCCACTTCAGGATCTTCAAAGAATCCTGCAAACATTCAGCCTTTTCGAGTTCATTATAAAAATGGGAATGTTGCCATTGCGCATAATGGGAATCTTTCGAATGCCCGACAGATTAGAGATAAATTTACTGAACAGGGTGTTTTATTCCAGAGTACCTCAGATACCGAATTGATTCTTCATCTGATTTCTCACTCTCAAAAGGAAGATCAATTAGATCAGATCATGGATGCACTAAATGAAATTGAAGGTGCATATTGTTTGGTGATTTTGACAGACGACAAACTCATTGGAGTTCGAGATCCTAATGGGTTCCGCCCACTTTGTCTTGGTAAGAAAGACGGAGCTTTTTGTCTGGCAAGTGAGAGTTGTGCTTTTGATATAAACGGTGCCGAATATATCAGAGATATTGAACCTGGTGAAGTAATTGTGATCGATCACGAAGCTGACCAGCGAGGTAAAGTGAAATCAATTAAAATTCCTCCAAAAAAAGGAACAGGAACCTCCCAGTGCATTTTCGAGTATGTTTATTTTTCTCGACCTGATAGCATGGTATTTGGTGAAATGGTTGATAAAGTTCGTAGGGCTCTTGGAAAACAACTCGCTACTGAATTTCCAATAGATAAGGTTATTAAAAAACCTGATCCGGATTTGTTACCTGTGGTTTTTTCTGTTCCGGATTCAAGTAATACAGCTGCCATTGGCTATGCTCGGGAGAATCAAAAGCTGGGAATCGATTGTAAGTATGATATCGGACTTATTCGAAATCACTACGTTGGTCGAACTTTTATATCACCAGGACAAAAATCACGCGAGCAAAAAGTAAGAACCAAATTCAATCCTGTTCGTGGTGTGATTGAAGGAAGATCAGTGATTATTGTAGATGATTCCATTGTTAGAGGTACAACCTCTATGCACTTGGTTGAAATGATTAAGTCATGTAATCCAAAAGAAATTCACTTCCTGGTTAGTTCTCCTCAAATCACGGATCCATGTTACTATGGTATGGATTTCCCTAGCCCGGACGAGCTTATAGCAAATAAGTATAGCAGGGATGTCAAGAAGATAGCAAAGTCTATAGGCGTGGATAGCTTGAATTATCTATCACCTCAAGGACTTGTTTCTGCAGTTAAGAGGGCGAACAAGAAGGAAAATGATTACTGCACAGCTTGCTTCACAGGCAAGTATCCTGTTCCGGTTAATCTTGGTGTTAAAAAGGAGGAGAACGAACTGGTATAATGTTCAATTCGACTACCGAATTTATAACCAGTGCTCCCACAATTGAAGTTTGTCCCAAACCTACTCTACCAGAAATATGCTTTGCAGGTAGATCAAATGTTGGGAAGTCTTCTTTGATAAATGCCCTGCTGAATAGAAAAAATCTGGCCAGAACCTCCAACGTGCCAGGTAAAACCCAGCAAATGAATTACTACCAGGTTGGTGATTATTGCTATTTCGTTGATTTACCAGGTTATGGTTTTGCTCGTGTTCCGAAAAAAGAGCGAGATCGATGGGGTAACAATATCAGAGAGTATTTACTTAACAGAGATACTCTGTCAATAATAATGCAGGTTGTTGATATCCGACATGAACCAACCGGACTCGATAAAGAATTCTTTTTATGGATGGGAATGAATCAACTTCCATTCAGTGTCGTTTTGTCGAAATCTGATAAAATTTCGAAAAACAAAAGAGAACAGGCCAAAGCAAAAGTCCGTAAAATTTTGGCTGAAATGAATATTGAAGTACCGATCCTTTATGCCTCAGCAGACAGCAAAGAGGGTGTAGAGGATGTACAAGAACTAATAACTGAATTTGTCTAAAAATAGCAATCTGAAGATGGGATTTAAAGTACTACTACTTGACAGCGTTGATCAAAAATGTGCTCAGGTATTTGAAAAAAGAGGTATTGAGGCTGATCAGCCTGGAAAATTAAGCGATGAGGAATTAGTCGCTTGTCTGAATAATTACGACGCAATGGTTGTGCGTTCAGCGACAAAAGTAACTCCAGACATCCTGAAAAACGTCGAGAAGTTGAAAGTGATTGGAAGGGCAGGAGTAGGTGTTGATAATATCAATATCAATGCGTCTACTTCCAAAGGTATCATTGTGATGAATACGCCTGATGGGAATACAATATCCACAGCAGAACATACCTGTGGTATGATCTTAGCCATGGCAAGAAATATTCCAACAGCTGTAAGTACAGTAAAAGGTGGAGGTTGGGATCGAAAAAAGTATATGGGTACTGAAATCCATGATAAGACGCTGGGTATTATTGGCCTTGGAAAAATAGGTTCCGAAGTAGCTCAACGTATGCATGCTTTTGAAATGAATATTCTCGCTTATGATCCATTTGCAACTCATGAACATGCTCAGGAATTAGGCGTTGAATTAGTTGAACTAGATGAGTTACTGGCTCAATCAGATTTCCTGACAGTTCATACACCACTTACCGAAAAAACTAAAGGTCTGATCTCTCTCAAAACCGCTGAAAAGATCAAAAAAGGAATGAGGCTTGTAAATTGTGCCAGAGGTGGGATTTTTGAAGAAGCCGATTTACCACAATTATTGGAAGATGGGGTATTAGCTGGTGTTGCTTTAGATGTTTATACGAATGAACCTCCAACAGAAGAATTGTACAAAATTCTTGAGCATCCTGGCGTCATTTGTACACCACACCTTGGAGCGTCAACGGAAGAAGCACAGGAAAAGGTAGCTGAGCAAATTGCAGAACAAATTGCAGATGCCTTAGAAGGAAAGGGCTACAAAGGGAGCTTGAATTCTAAATCTATTGCACTTACTACAAATCAGGAAGTACAACCCTATCTACAGCTCGCCGAGAAGTTGGGTAGTCTGGCTGTTCAGATAGCCCCAGAGAATTCTAATTCGTATGAATTTGAATATCTTGGTGACAGCTCTAAATATGCTGATGTCCTTACTGATGCCATATTAAAAGGGATGTTATCTGAGTATGTAGCTGAGAATGTGAACCTGATCAATGCTCGTGTTTATGCAGAGCAGCGTGGATTTGATATCAAAGAGACTACATCTACAAAGACAAAAACCTATTCCGATCTAATCACAATCAAACTTCCAGAAGGTTCTTTATATAAGTCGATCTCAGCAGCAGTTTTTGGTGATGGCGATTATCGTATTGTTGAAATTGATAGCTATGGTATTGAGCTTCGCCTTGAAGGTGATATCATCATGTATCAGAATGAAGATAAACCGGGTATGCTAGCTTCGGTAAGTGGTGCTTTAGCTGAACAGGGAATCAATATTGGCGCTCTTGCATTGGGCAGAACTGATAAAGGGTCTAATGCGATTACATCTGTTCAGATCGATAAGCAAATGTCAGAAGCTGAACTGGATGTGATTAAGAATCTGAATGGCATCAAGCACGTACAGTATATTCGACTAAACTGATTAACCGAATTCGCCGGCATCCCAACGATTTATTAAACGCTGTTCATTTATTCGCTTAAAGCCGCTGAGTTTGGTTTCCATCTTGGCGGCTATAGTCATCTCCCGTTTCCCAAGAGCGCCTCTTGTTCGAGCCAGATAGAAGCCGGCTTTAGCCATAGCAGCTCTTGCTGAACTTGCAGCACAATAGCTTGTAAGTACAACATCCTCAGAAGATGCTTCGAATACTTTTTCAAAAACCTCAGCTGTCCATAATTCCGGATTGGCTTCTGGTGAAAAAGCATCAAAGAATACAAAGTTAAACTGACCTTCATCCAGAGATACTTGTTTGAAAAGATCGTTATGGATCTTTACATCAATTCCATGAATTGGATCAATTGGCTTATTCTCGGATATTTTCTGGAATATCTCTATCAGTAATGGTTGGTAAAGGGCTTTTGATATTTGAGAGCCGAAATCAAGCTTTCCGGCTTCATCAGGATCTATTGGATAGGCTTCAATGGATTCATAGCGTATCTGTCCTGTATAGTTAAACTGATCTATGAAATTGAGAAGGAGAATCAGGTTTAATCCGGTACCAAATCCGACTTCGAGTATCTGAATTGGTTTATTTTGTTTTAGAGAAGTGACTAAGTTCGATTGCTCAAAAAAAACATGAACGCTTTCAGATACAGCACCATTAGGATTGTGATAGTACTGATCGAACTTTGAAGAGAAGAGAGTGTGGGAACCGTCTTTGGTTATATGACTTGTAACAGAATTTTCAGGCGTTTTACTCATTCCTCTTAATGTACACGTTACCATGGCTGCTAATCAACTCAACCATGTATCCTCCTTTACCAAGCTTTCCTTTGATAGTATCTTTTTTCACGTCGCCAGTAATATCGAAATACTTTTCGATATAGGTCTTAGTACCAATAGCTTTTAAATCAGCATTAATGGAAGTTGGAGAATAAAGATTAATGTTCCCTGCTGAAGTATGAGCAATGATTGGAGCGCTGAACGAAGCCAGTTTTAAATCTATATTTCCCCCTGAGGTTTTAGCTGTTACCTCACCGTCATAATTTTTGGCGGTTATATGTCCACCATTCGTTAGTAAAACAGCTTTACCTTTACCATTTAATAATTCGAGATGTCCGCCAGAGGTAACAAATTTCAGGTCAGCATTAATAGTTTGGCCAGTAATGTGCCCACCGTCAGTGGTGGCGTTAACGGTTCCGGAAAGATTACTAAGATCTATATGTCCGCCCTTGGTTGTGATTTCTTGATCGCCTCCGATGTTCTCAACCTGAATATGACCACCCTCGGTAATTGTTTTATGATTACCCTTACTTGGTATCATAAGAGTGGCTTCCAGCTGAATGGCTTTATTGTAGTCACCTTCTATTTGTGGTTGGATAATGAACTTTAACTTCTCTTCTGAGATATCAGAATTGATCATTAGTTCATTTTGCAAGTCTTCCATGGAATTTATATTCCCTGATGCTTTCAGAGTTAATGACCCTTCATTGCTATCGGTTCCGAGCACAGTGATGTGACCAAAGGACATAATTATTTCTGAGTCATCGATATTCGATATATCAAATTTCTTAGTATATGCATACACACCAGTGGAAACATTCGCCCACTCACCTTCAGTAATTTCATCATAGTTGCTGCTTATAATGATGTTCTCATTTGAGAATGAAATAGAAATATTTTCTTTGGCTAGTTCAGATTCAATTTCTTCTAAAGCTTCTGAAAGGCCTTTACCAGTTTCAGTAACAACTTCATGAACGATCAACTCTTTTAATTTACCCAGCTTATCTAGTTTTTCCAGCTTCTCCAATTTTCGTAGCTGTTCCAGGTTCTCCAAATCCTTAAGTTGTTCAAGTCCTTCCAGTTCTTCTAACTGTTCTAGATTGATTACGATGGTGCTCTGAATATCTTTATCGTAGTCGTATTGAGTATTGAAATCATTTTCCGTGGCTACAGCGATCTCATATTCATTATTACTCTCGACTTTTTGTACAATGAGATAAGCTGCTGTTCCAATAAACAGCAGGCCAGCCAGTACGATTTCCCAGGATATTTTTTTCATATAGAATTCTTTTTTAGACTGCCTGACAGGTACGATGTGTATGAAGCAAAGTTTCAGATTTAAACCATATATTCTGCCAACTCCACAAAGCCAAAAATAACAATGAAAGAAAAGATCCAAAAACTTACTGAAAAGTACTTCGATGATGTGGTAAACATAAGAAGATATTTACATCAGCATCCGGAAGTAAGCTATAAAGAGTTTGAGACAACAGCCTATATTAAATCGAAACTTGATGAGCTTGGAATACCCTATGATTCACCATTGGAAACAGGTTGTGTAGGTCGAATAGTTGGTGGAAAGGGAGGAAACAGGGTTTTAGCTCTGAGGGCAGATATTGATGCACTTCCAATGGAAGAAGTTGGTGATCACAAACAGGATTTCATTTCAAAAAATGAAGGAGCTGCTCATTGTTGTGGTCATGATGCCCATACTGCAAATTTACTGGGTGTTGCTAAGATCTTAACTGATCTAAAAGATGAAATAGAAGGCACAGTTTTACTGGTATTTCAACCGGGCGAAGAAAAGCTACCAGGTGGTGGCCGTCTGTTAATTGAAACAGGCTATCTCCAGGCTCAGGGTGTGCAACAAATCTATGGGCTTCATACATCTCCGGAACAGGAGCCTGGAACTCTGGCAATTAAAGAAGGTGAATTAATGGCTCGTCCTGATGAATTTGAAGTTGAAATCATAGGGAAAGGCGGTCATGCAGCAAAACCACATCAAGCCATAGATCCTATAGTTTTATCTGCTCAATTTATTACTGCAGCACAGACATTGGTGAGTCGCTATGTTGACCCAACTGAAAAAGCAGTGGTTACGATCGGTAAGGTTGAAGGAGGTACAGCTCATAATATTATACCTGAAAAAGTATCTATGATTGGTACTGTGAGAACTTTTTCTTCCGAAACGGCTGATCTGATAAAATGCAAAATGGAAGAAATCCTTAAAGGTATCACCGAATCTGTAGGCGCTACTTATACCTTTAATTTTAATTATGGCTATCCGGCCGTAATTAATACCGGACATGAAACACAACAGATCATTTCAACTGCTCAAGATATTTTTGGTGCGGCATCAGTTATCGAGATGAGTAAGCCGATTATGGCAGGAGAGGATTTTGCATTTTATCAGGAACATTTTCCTGGCGCATTTTTCTTCCTGGGGAGTGGATCTGATAATGCTGACTCAAAATATGTTTGGCATCATCCTAAGTATAATGTGGATGAAGAGTGTTTTAAAATGGGTATGGCTGTGATGGCCTCAATCGTTTTTAATTAGTCATGATTCGAAAGTCAGTCTGGGAAGAAGTTTTTTATAAAAATTCCTACGATTTGATTGTAGTGGGCGGTGGACTGGTTGGACAATCAATAGCTCATTTCTACAAAAAAAAGCATCCTGAAGAGTCTGTATTGATTCTTGAACGCGGACAGCATCCAATCGGAGCAAGTAGTCGGAATGCCGGTTTTACTTGTATAGGCTCAGTTACAGAGCATCTTGCAAACCTTGAACATGAGTCTGAAGAGAGTCTTAAAAGTAAAATCAGAAGACGTTATGAAGGTTTATACCTTCTTAGAGCTACACTGGGGGATGATTTTATTCAATATCAGGAATCGGGAGGTGTTGAGATATTTACCGATCAGCAACAGTATGAAATAGCCAAGAATGCTATTCCAATGATAAATGAGTGGTTATTCGAAATATCAGGTGAGGAAGAAGTATATCATTCAGAGACCTATCTGGGTATTCCTGCTATTTATAATAAAGTAGAAGGAATGCTTCATTCGGGCATGCTTATGAATAGGCTTATGCAATTAAATCAAGAGTTAGGAATTCACTATAAATTTAGTGCTAAGGTAGAGGAAATTGATGCTACTAATGTGACTCTGGAAAATGGAAGTAAGATTGGAACCGGGAAAATAGCTGTGGCTACGAATGCTTTCACTTCAGAATTATTACCTGATGTTGAAATCAAGCCAGGTAGAGGCTATGTATTTACGACAAAACCCATGGGCATGGTAGAATGGATGGGCACCTTTCATTACAACAAAGGTTATGTTTACTTCAGAAATCTGGGTGATGAACGCATGCTGATTGGTGGTGGAAGGGATCAGGATTACGAGGGAGAAGCAACTACTGAATTTGGTATCAATCCTACTATAAAAGATTACCTGATTAACTTCGCAAATGATGTACTTGAGTTACCGGATAACTGGGAAATCGATCAGGAATGGTCCGGAATTATGGCATTTACTGAGGATAATCAACCCATTGTCAGGAAAGTAAATTCAAATACAGTCGCAGCTGTTGGTTTGAATGGAATGGGTGTTGCAATAGGTATGCAGGTAGCCAAAGAGGCTGTTGAACTATTTGCAGTGTAACTTTTTGTACTCTGTATAGAGCTCAATTACTTCAGCAAGCATCATGGCTGTAGCTCCCCAGAGTGGTACTTCATGAATAGTCCAGAATGGTACCTTGTATTCATTATCCTTGAGTTGCCAGTGTTCATGCTTTTTAAGCTCATCTTTGATCAGATCATCAAATGGGATAAAAAATGCCTCAGAAACTTCTTCTTCCTGTAGCACAAAATCCGGTCGTTGGTTCATCCATCCGAGTATAGGTTGAACCTGATTGTTTGAGTGGTTTATATATAACTCACTCATGGATCCAATGATATTCACGCTCTTTGGTATAATCCCAACTTCTTCATGTGCTTCTCTTAAAGCCGCGTCTTCGATAGATTCATTTTCTTCTATTCTACCACCTGGAAATGAAATTTGTCCACCATGTTTAATATGCGGGGATCTTAGTGTAAAGAGGAGTTCAAGATGAGTATCACAGTGGCTCAAAAAAGGAATGAGTACACTGCTTTTTCGAACATTTTCAGGAGGATCATATAAACGGTTTGGACCACCATTCACAGGAGAAGGAGCCATTTTCATATGTGCATCTTTTCCTGGAAGACTTTGCTTCGTACGCTCTTCAAGGTATGTTAGAAAAGGATGCACTTTATTTATTTATTGAAAATGAATTTAGTTTTGGTAAAAACCGACCAGTACTTGCTTTATAGTCCCGATATTGATCCCCAAATTTGTCAATTAATCGAAGTTCTTCAAAATAGGATCCAACCCAAAAGTAGACTACGATAAGTGTGCTGATAATCAATAATTTGAGAGTCATATATGGGTTAAACAACAGGAAACCCATACTAAAAGTATATAGCGGGTGACGAATATAGCTGTATAGCTTGTCTGTTACCAATGTTTCCACTCCAACTTCATCAAGATAAAATGATGCTGTATCTGCGGCACTAAGTTGTTTCAAACCCAGGAAGGAAGAAGTATCAAATGATCGAATCGATTTAAATAAACCAAGCAATGATACTATCTGAAGAATGTAAAAAAGGTAATTCCATGGTGAATTCAGTGAGTATAACAGATGGTCTTCAGTAGGTATCAAAAGTATCCAGATGGCAAGTAATACTACTGAAAGTAGATTATAAAGGAGTCTGTACCATTTCATCATAAAAGGCATGGTATTAAAGACCAATACCTTAATTTTCTTCATAGCAAAAACACTATGAAGTACAGCAAATAGAAGGAAAAATGAGATAAAAGGTATCCAGTTCATCTTTTAATCAATGGGAAGTGTCGTTACCTTACGATGTTGTCTAATTTATTAATAATGAATCGCTCATCTAAATAGAATGAATAAAAAGTACCATGTTTATGGAATAGGTAATGCCCTTGTAGATATTGAATTCGAGGTTACTGATGCTTTCTTGAGTAAATATAACGTCGAAAAAGGGATGATGACCTTGGTAAATGAAGATATTCAGTACCAGTTGATCAAAGCTATTGATCAGGAAGCTGTGGTAAGGAAGTCGGGAGGATCAGCAGCTAATACAGTTTTTGCTTTAGCCCAATTTGGAGGCAACGGCTTCTACTCCTGTAAAGTTGCTAATGATGAATACGGCGATTTTTATCTGAATGATTTAAGAAAAGTAGGTATTCGCACCAATCTTGATCTTGTTGAAAGAGAAGATGGTATAACAGGTAAATGTCTGGTTATGGTAACCGATGACGCTGAACGTACGATGAATACCTATCTTGGAATTACCACCTACCTGTCCCCAAAAGAAATCGATGAACAAGCCATCAAGGATTCAGAATATGTATATATCGAAGGCTATTTAGTTGCTTCTGATACTGGATTTGAAGCTATGAAAGAGGTAAAAAAAATTGCTGAGGCAAACGGGGTTAAAACTTCACTTACTTTGTCTGATCCATCCATTTTGGACTACTTCAAAGGGCGATTCCATGATGTAATTGGGGCTTCTGTAGACCTTCTTTTTTGTAATGAGGAAGAAGCACTAATGCTAACAGAGAAATCTAATTTAGATGAAGCCAGAGAGGCTCTTAAACAGGAAGCAAAACGATTTGTGATAACTCAAGGTCAAAATGGAGCCATGATTTACGATGGCGAAACTTTTATTGATATAGAAGCTTATCCTGTTCAGGCACTCGATACCAATGGAGCTGGTGATATGTTTGCCGGCGCCTTTTTGTACGGCTTAACGCATGGCCATGGGTATGCTAGTTCAGCTAAATTAGCCAGCCTTGCAGCATCGAAAGTTGTTAGCCAGTTTGGACCAAGAATTAACCCTGAAGTAGCACTTGAATTATTAAAACACCCACTTTGATATGGCAGTTGAAATTATAGGTTGGGTTGGATTTGCAATTCTTATCGCTGCCTGGATTCCCCAAACAGTGGAGACTGTCAAAAAAGGTGAAACACAGTTGCACATCGCCTTTATAATTATGTACTTCACATCTAGTGTAATACTAACTGCATACTCAATTATAGTTGGTGATACGGTATTTATTGCACTTAACGCATTGCTATCACTGGGGAGTGGTATCAATTTATTCTTCAAGTTATTTCCAAGAAAAAAGAATGATTAATAGAATCGTTGTAGCTTCGCGCAACAAACATAAAATTGAAGAGCTCATTCAGCTATTAGAACCTCTGGGTATATCAGTTCAATCCGCACTTGATTTTCCGGAGCTTGAAGAGGTGATCGAAGATAAGGACACGCTCGAGGGGAATGCTCTAAAAAAATCACGCTATGTTTTTTCGGTAACAGGAATACCTTCATTATCTGATGATACCGGCTTGGAAGTTGAAGCATTGAATGGGGAACCAGGTGTTTATTCTGCCCGATATGCTGGTGAAGATGCTACTTATCAGGATAATGTTTTAAAACTGCTAAACGCCTTGAAAGATCAAAATAACAGGAATGCCCGTTTTAGAACGGTAGTTGCATTGGTAACTGAGGATACAGAACAAGTTTTTGAAGGAGTTTGCGGTGGTGAGATTACGGCTGAGCAAAGAGGTTCAAAAGGCTTTGGTTATGACCCGGTTTTTCTTCCAAATGGTTATGATCTAACTTTTGCAGAGCTAGATCCTAAGGTTAAGAACGAAATAAGTCATAGAGGAAGGGCAATTCAGAATTTTCTCAAGTACTTAAAAAATATTGAAGAATGAAATTACTGGGATATATCACGGTACTAGCACTATTCATTTCATGCACAAAACCCGAATCATCAGATCTTCCAGTTGATCTGTTTATTGGTACCGGTGCCCATGGTCATACTCATCCTTCGGCTACAACACCATTCGGGATGATACAGGCCGGGCCTGTAAATGGGACATCAGGATGGGACTGGACATCAGGATATCATTATTCTGATAGTATGATCACCGGTTTTGCTCAAACTCATCTTTCAGGAACTGGGATTGGTGATTTGAATGATATTCTGATCATGCCCTGGCAAGGTGAATATAATCACGGCGCAATATCAGATATTGATGGCAAAAGAAATTATGCTTCAACTTTTGAACATGAGAATGAGGAAGCAAGTCCAGGTTATTATTCAGTTATGCTCGACAGGCATAGTATTAGAGCTGAAATGACCTCCACAGACAGAACAGCTCTTTATAGGTTTACATATCCAAAGAGAAAGAAAAAACAACTTATTGTCGACCTCGGCTTTTCTTTGAATTGGGACAACACTACCTCTTCAGGAGTTGAAAAAATATCCGGCAATAGGTTGATTGGCTGGAGATATTCCAGTGGCTGGGCAAGGGATCAAAAAGTGTATTTTGCAATGGAGCTCAACCAGAATTTTGAAATTGGAGAGGCGTTGGTTGATTCAACCTTTCAATCAGGTGATAAGATTGAAGGTCAGAGTATAATCCTACCATTGGCACTTGAGGGTAGTGAAAAAGAGATATTAGTGAAGGTTGCTATTTCTGGTGTTTCTACTGAAGGAGCCATTAATAATCTTGAAACTCAGAGTAGCTGGGATTTCGATACTGTAAAAAATGAAGCTTCAGAGCAGTGGAAAAAGGCTTTGTATCAAATTAAAGCTAAAGGTGATGCCGAAAATCTTACTAAATTTTATACTGCACTATACAGAACTAAACTGGCTCCAATTCTTTTCTCAGATATAGACGGCGGCTATCGTGGCGGTGATGGAGCCAATTATTCAGATACAGATTCCGATCGTTATACTATTTATTCACTGTGGGATACATTCAGAGCAGAACATCCATTACTGACCATCACAGATCCAGATCGTGTTAATGATATCATCAACACCATGCTCGATTTCTACAAAGAAACGGGTTTACTCCCTGTCTGGGAGCTGGTAGGTAATGAAACCAACACGATGACCGGATATCACGCCATACCGGTGATTGTGGACGCTTATGTAAAGGGATTCAGAGGTTTTGATGCTGAATTAGCATTTGAAGCTATGAAAGCCAGTGCCATGCAGGATATTCGAGGGACTGATTTATATAGAGAATATGGATATATCCCATCTGATCTTGAAGTTGAATCAGTGACTAAAACTCTAGAATATGCTTATGACGACTGGTGCATAGGATTTATGGCCAGAATATTGGGCAAGAAAGATGAGGCCGAGTATTTCTTTGATCGCTCTGAAAGCTGGAAAGCGCTCTATGATGAGCAAACAGGATTCATGAGAGGGAAGAATGCCAATGGAAGCTGGGTTGATCCGTTTGATCCACTTCGAGCCAATCATCGAATTAATAATGATTATACCGAAGGTAATGCCTGGCAACATAGCTGGTTTGTACCTCATGATGTGACAGGTTTAATTGATCAAATGGGTGGGAATGAGTCTTTTGTACAGAGGCTGGATTCCATGTTTGCAATGCCTTCTTTGCTTACAGGTGAGGATGTATCACCTGATATTTCCGGGATGATTGGTCAGTATGCTCATGGTAATGAACCGAGTCATCATATTGCTTATCTCTATAATTACGCCGGTATGCCATGGAAAACTCAGGAAAGAGTTCAACAGATCATGGACAGCTTGTACACCACCGGACCTGAAGGCTTAAGTGGAAATGAAGACTGCGGACAGATGTCGGCCTGGTATGTTTTTTCAGCTATGGGTTTATATCCGGTGAATCCGGCTATTGGTGTTTATGCCATCGGAAGCCCTGATCTGGATGAAGTGAAGATCAACCTTGGTGATGGAAAAAGCTTTAAAATTGTGGCCAATGAACTATCAAAAGAAAATATCTACATTCAGTCAGCTACTCTGAACGGAGAAGAGCTTGGCCGAAGCTACATCACACATGCTGAGATCATGGCAGGTGGCGAGCTGGTATTCAATATGGGGAATCAACCCAATAAAGAATGGGCTTCCTCAACAGAACAATATCCAATTAATACAATTCAATAATGAGATCGATCAGTTTAGTAGTACTCGCAACAGTTCTAATGATTTCCTGTGCACCTAAGGAACATAACGGATTCGAAAAAGAGCAAATGGCCGAGCAGGTCAAAGCCGAATTTATGCATGCCTGGAATGGCTACAAAACCTATGCCTGGGGCGCAGATGAGCTTAAGCCACTGAGCGATAGTTTGAGAAACTGGTATGACGTTTCTCTTTTGATGACTCCGGTTGATGCATATGATACAATGATATTAATGGGGCTGGATGAAGAAGCTGAAGAAGCAAAGGAGCTCATCCTCTCAGAACTCAGCTTTGATCATGATATGTTTGTTCAAAATTTCGAAATAACGATTCGAATGCTTGGTGGATTATTATCAGCATATCAATACAGTGGCGACGAAGGCTTTCTTGACTTAGCAACAGATTTGGGAGATCGATTACTTCCAGTTTTTGATTCGCCAACAGGACTTCCATATGTAAATATAAACCTACAAACAGGTGAGACATCAGGAAGAATAAATAATCCTGCCGAAATTGGTACGCTTATACTCGAATTCGGGACATTATCCGGTATCACAGGTGACCCGAAATATTTCGATGCGGCAGATAAAGCCATGAAAGGTATATACGAACGAAGATCTGATATTGGACTAGTTGGTACAACCATCAATGTTGAAACCGGAGAATGGGTAAATACAGAAAGCCATATTAGCGGAATGATTGATTCCTATTATGAATATCTGATCAAAGCTTCGAAATTGTTTAACCTGCCTGAATATCGTGAAATGTATGATGTCAGTATAAAAGCAGTAAATGAATATCTACTTGACGAAACTGAAACAGGCACCTGGTATGGCCGTGCTGATATGAATAGTGGTGAAAGAACGGCAACAACTTACGGTGCTCTTGATGCATTTATGCCTGGTATGCTGGTATTTGGTGGGGATGAAGAAATTGCCAAAAAGGTGCAGGATTCC
>CBFHVG010000020.1:0-17268 GCA_965659005.1 uncultured Balneolaceae bacterium | reverse complement strand
AAAGTAACAATGACTGATCCCATTGAAGGTGACAATTATCAACGGATATTTATTAAGCCGTTTGTTTCCTTAACTGACGTTGCTGAAGGCTTTGTTGTTAAATATGATGCACCAGCAGAAATTGATTCACTGATAACAAATGAAGTAACATCATTCGAATGAGATCGGACCTAATCAAATACTATTTTTTTGGTGTTGTTGCTGTTATTGCCCAGATCTTACTATTCAGGCATCTGACTTTCTATGGTGCTCAGGCAGATATAGTATTAGTATTTTTATTATGGTCCTGTCTACATAGGATAAGAGGCGAAGTACTCATTTTAACGGCTGTTATAGCATTTCTTCAGGATTCTCTTTTGGATTTATGGGGACTTCACATGTTTACCAAAACGATCACTGTTTTTCTGGTACATGCCTATGTGAATAGATCCAGGGATAATCAGCCACTAATCTGGCAAGTATTTCTGGGAATTTTTGCGATCTCCTTCATACATAATATTGTATTCCTGGCACTAAGTAGTTTTGTTGAATTATATGCTACTGAGTATATCTTCTTCCAATTTATTTTTGGGGCATCATTTTATACTGCAATTGCAGGTACTGCCGTTTACTCATTAACTAAAAACTGAGTATGACACCCAGAAGAAATATCAGATCTAAAAGTTCAATAAAAGTTCTTCAAGTGATCATGGTATTTCTTTGTTTAGTTGTCATAGCAAGAATTTTTCAGCTTCAAATAATCGATCACGATACCTATAAACCGCTTAGTGATCAGAACTCACTTAGGCAGCAAGATGTCAATGCCGCTCGTGGACTTATCTATGATAGGAATAAAGTTCTCCTGGTTGATAACGAACCGATATTTTCAATAACAATCACCCCTGCTAATTTTGATGAGAACTCGATTCCTTTGTTATCAGAATTATTGAGTCTGGATGAAGAAGTGATTCTTGAGCAAGTTGAAAAGGCCAGGAAATTTTCTTGGTATAGAAGTTCAAGGCTTTTCACAGACGTCGACATTCTTACATTTTCTAAAATTCAGGAAAATATATACAGATTACCGGGGATTGGATACCAACTTGAAAGTAAACGGCATTACCCTACTGATCTTTATGCATCTCATATTTTTGGTTACCTCCGAGAGGCTGACGATAAAGATTTCAATAGAATTGAGGCATTAAAGCTTGGGGATAAAATTGGGAAAAGTGGACTTGAACTATTTTATGAAGATAGCTTACGTGGTGATACTGGTAAGGACTTTATAAGAGTAAATGCGTTAGGGCAGTCTCTTGGAGCATTATCTGGTGTTTATGAAGACATCCCACCCCAGAAAGGCAGCGATATTGTTACTACAATAGATCATGATCTTCAAATTCTGGCAGAAGATTTGATGATTGGAAAAAAAGGAGCCATTGTAGCTATGGATCCAAATGATGGGTCTATTCTTGCTATGGTTAGTTCTCCACAATACGATGTCAGAAAATTATCCGGAAGAATCGACTTCGACTACTGGGTTGCAATTAACTCTGATACCACAACTCCTTTATATAACAGAGCTGTTTCCAGTCTACAACCACCGGGTTCTACTTTTAAACCTGTAATGGGGTTAGTTGGGCTAGAATTGGGTCTTGTAACCCCAGAAACTAAGATCTATAACAGCGGAGCATATATAAGAGGTCGAGCTTATAAAGACCTTGCTGATGTAGGAGATTATACGCTTGAAACGGCAATTACCCACTCATCAAACACATACTTTTTTGATTTGATGTACAGGATTGCAACAAGTGGAAAACTAAATGAATGGCAGAAGCTAATCGAGGATTTTGGTCTAGGAGTTGAAAATAACATTGATTTGCCATCAGAAACTAGAGGACTTGTTCCAGATAGCACTAAACTTGATCAGATTTTCGGAAAAAGGAAATGGAGCCTTGGTGATATAATAAACCTTGGTATAGGTCAAGGTATTATATCAGCCTCTCCTTTGCAGATAGCTGTAATGACTTCCACTATTGTTAATGGGGGAAATAAGATTCAACCCCACTTGGTTAGATCCATCATTGACCCTTTTGGAAACGAAAAAGAATTACAATTCCAATCAAAGCCAATTGAATGGATTAATGAAGAACATATTTCAGTGATTAAAAAAGGTATGAGGGGTGTTGTTACAACTGGTGGTGGACGGTATTATGCGAACCATCCCGATATCCCAATTTCAGGTAAAACCGGCACAGCTCAAAATCCTCATGGAATGGACCATGGGTGGTTTACTTCCTTTGCCCCATTTGATGATCCTCAAATTGTTGTTACTGTACTGGTTGAAAACGGTGGTTACGGTTCTATTTCTGCTGCTCCTATCGCTTCCCTTATCATTGAAAAATATTTGAGTGGTGAAGTTAGTAGGAATTATGTTTACAACTATGTGAAAACATTCAAGCCAAGGGAGGAGGATAACGAACTGAATGAATAATATTAGAGATCTAAGCTGGGTAACTATTTTTATTTGGTTCTGTCTAACAGTAATTGGGTTATTTGCGATTTACTCTGCCACCCAAGGCCCTGTTTCCCAGTTCCTGCCAGATTACATCCAGGCTAATTTCTACAAGCAGCTAATATTTGTGGCTGTATCTGTTGTGGTAATTATAACAGTTTTATTCATCTCCCCTAGAAATTTCCAGGAAGGTTCCTATATCTTTTATGGTGTGGGTATTGTTCTGATGATAATTACGCTCATCTTTGGGAATGAAATAAATGGTGCCAAAAGCTGGTTGAAGCTTGGACCATTCAGCTTTCAGACTTCAGAAATAATGAAATTTGCCACTATACTGGCCGCTGCAAATTACTTGACCTCCAGAAGAGATATTTCGGCTGAGAATATCAGATCAGCTTTGGTAGCTACTCTCATAATAGTTATTCCAATGATTCTTGTTGTGATGCAAAATGACTTTGGAACAGCTTTGATATTCATCACACTTATTCCTGTGATGTTATTCTGGTCTGGTTTACCAAACGGGATTAGCTTATTTATTGTATCACCAGCCATTATAGGTTATATGGCTGTTTTAGAATGGTATTGGGGTGTTTTAGCAGCTCTCCTTTGTACAGGGATCATATTCTTCATTCAGCGTAGAAGATGGCTTACCTTTCTTTCCTTCTTTTCAGGATTAGCTTTGGTGGCTGGAGTTCAGCTTGCATTTACTCAATTATTACAACCTCATCAGGTTGCAAGAATTAAGGTGTTCACTAATCCATCATATGACCCAACAGGTGCAGGTTGGAACGTTATTCAGGCAAAAACAGCCATTGGCTCTGGTGGCTTAACAGGAAAGGGTTTTTTACAGGGAACACAAACTCAACTGAAATTTTTACCTGAACAATGGACCGATTTCATTTACTGTGTAATAGGTGAGGAATTTGGCTTTGTGGGTTCTGCTTTGGTTGTCATTTTATTCCTCGCTTTATTCATTCGATTGTTAAACTTAGCAGGTAGCCATAAACATCCTTTTGCTCAGTTGGTTATTGTAAGTGTAACCTGTGTTTATTTTGCCCACTTTTTCATCAATGTAGGTAGTGCAGTTTCACTTTTACCTGTAATTGGCATTCCACTCCCCTTTGTTAGTTATGGTGGTTCAGCATTTCTAACCAACACACTTATGTTGGCTGTTTGTATAAACATGGATTTCTACAAGCGGCAATTTAGCATCTACCGTTAGGTTGGCTTCTTAAATTCTTTGTCTGTTCGAAGATTAAAACTTAACCTGTGATGTTTTGTATATCCATGAGTCTCAAGTCCTGAAAAGTGAACTTTTGTTGGATAACCAACATTTGAGTCCCAGCCGTAGTAAGGATACTCCTGGTGTAACTTAGTCATCAACTCATCTCTATAGACTTTAGCCAGTATTGAGGCGGCACCAATACTTTCAGACTTATCATCCCCTTTTACAACACAAGTGTAAGGGATTAAGGAAGAAGTAAACTTATTACCATCAACCAAAAGATAATCAGGCTCTGCATTATGAGATTCTGAACATTTCACCATAGCCTTTATAGAAGCCCACAGAATATTCAGCTCATCAATTTCAATCGGGGAGCATTCCTGAATCGTCCAGAATAGCGCCTTTTTCTTTATCTCAACGGCAATTTCTTCCCTATCCTTTATAGATAGGGCTTTACTATCTCTAATGCCTTCAATTCGAGTATTCTGATCCAGAATAACACCGGCAGCAACAACAGGACCAGCAAGACAACCTCGGCCAACTTCATCTAAACCCATGATTCTTTTAAAGCCATCATTCCAAAGTTGCTTTTCGATTTGTAAGCGATCTAATTCCATTTCAGAAGATAACAGTCAAAACATTCACTTTTGTGTACTTAATTTTCTTTATATACCATAATTGAGGAACTACTTTATTCCACTTTGGATTGAGTTAATTAAAGAGTAAACCATGCATTTTCGATATTCAGAATGGGATGAAAAATTAAATAATATCAGTGGCAAAAATGCCTTTGATACTTTATTTGATTTATTCCAGCAATTATTGACCATTTCCAGTGGAGATGTTTCTCAAGCCATGAAATGGCTTACTGACCTTGATGAAGAATATAACATCACAGACGATTTTGATGATTATAACCTTGGTGACTTCATAGAAGATCTGAAGGAAAGAGGTTACATACAGGAGGACGATAAACAAGTTCTTGTTCCAACAAAGAAAATCGAGAGAAGCCTTAGACAAAGGAGCCTAGAAGAAATATTCAAGAATCTTGAGAAAGGTGGATTAGGTTCTCATAAAACCGTTCACACGGGAAAAGGACTTGAACGACAGCCTGAGATAAGGAAATGGACTCAAGGAGATGATCTCTCTAATATGGATAGTGTAGGCACTATGCTAAACATGTTACAACACAGCTCACTGGATAATATGGGGCTGGAAGAAGATGATATTCAGGTTTATGATTCAGATCATAATACCTCTGTGGCTACCGTATTATTGATTGATCTGAGTCACTCAATGATATTGTATGGGGAAGATAGAATTACGCCAGCCAAGAAAGTTGCAATGGCTTTGTCTGAACTTATTATGACTAACTATGCCAAGGATTCCCTAGACATTGTGGCCTTTGGTAATGAAGCATGGCAAATCTCAGTTGAAGATCTACCCTACCTACAAGTTGGTCCTTATCATACCAATACCAAACAAGGACTTGAGCTTGCTCGCCACATATTGCAACGGAGAAAATATTCGAATAAGCAGATCTTTATGATAACCGACGGTAAGCCGTCATGCATGTTTGAAAATGGTCGTTTGTATAAGAATAGTTTTGGACTGGATAGAAAAATCGTTAATAAAGTGCTCGATGAAGCTGTAAAGTGCAGGAGAGATAAAATCAGCATTACAACTTTTATGATTGCCAGAGACCCCTACTTACAAAGTTTCGTCCGTGAAATGACAGAGGCTAATATGGGTAAAGCATATTTTGCCTCTCTGGACAATCTGGGTGGATATATTTTTGAGGATTATATCAGAAACCGTAAAAGATCGATGAAATAAAAAAGGCCACCATAAGGCAGCCTTTATAACATTCATTGAGTAATTGAGTTACTCGATATCAAGCTCAGCCATTACATCAGGAGTAATGTCATTGTTATTACGCATTTCTTCTGATGCGTAAAGGATGATTACATCACCTGTGCTGGTAGTAGTATTGAATACGTAGTCTAATCCTTTTCTGCTTGCTACTGTATTTATAGCACCCAAAATTTGTTGCTGTAATGGTCCAAGAAGTTCTGCTCTTTTAGCGGCTAGTTCCTGTTCCGCTGTAGAAGAAAGATTGATAAGGTCTTGTTGCATAGCTTGTAATCTTTGCTCTTCTTTTGCTCTGGCATCTTCAGAAATTACACCTACTTTTTGTTCATAAAGAGCTACTTCATTTTGAAGTTCCAGTTCTTTGTTTTGAATTTCTTGTTGCTTACGCTGTGTGAAATTCTGTAAGCGTACCTGAACCGCAGCTGTCTCTGGCATCCTTGAAAGAATAACCTGAGGATCTACATACCCGATTTTTAAATCTTGCGTTTGTGCATCTACTGCTGTCAACAGTAAGATAGAAGCAAGTGCTAAGCCTTTAAATAGTGTTTTCATATCCGTGAATTTATTGTTCTAAAACTTTTGCGATTACCAGGTCAGTTATATCTTTTTGACCTTCTGATGTATAGTATATAATTGAGTCGCCAGTGGAAGTCTGTTGATTCATTACAAAATCCAGTTCCAATTCCTTAGCTACAGCTTCGAGAGCTGCATTCACTTTGGCAATGATAGGCTGAAGTAATTGTGCTCTTCTAGCCTGAATTTCATCCTGATAGCTTTGACGCTTTTTCAGATATTCCTGATTCAAACTATCCAATCTGGTTTCTTCTGCAAAACGTTGTTGATCGTTTAGAGAAACAGATATCTGTTGATATTCAGTAAATTGTGTTTGTAATGAGTTAGCATCGCTAGACAATTCGCCATCTCTTTGAGTGATCAGAGTATTGACTTGATTTAAAGCTGCTTCATATTCAGGCAATGATGCTAATGCTTTTTGCGGATTCATGTAACCCACTTTAAGCTGTGCAAAAGCTCCTGCTGATAGAAGTAATATTAAGAGGTTTGAAAGAAGAATTCTTTTCATGCTTGTCCCTGTTTTTGAAGGGTTCAATGATACTATAATTTTCGATTAATTGCTTTCATCATCTACTTCTATTCCAAGTTCGATGAGAATCTCATTATTTAGGTTCCATTCATTCCTGGCATACACCAGTTTGAAATCATTAGCAGTATCAAATACGAAATCATACCCGTTTCTTTGTGCTACTGTTTGTACTGCCTGAATAACTTGTCTTTGTATTGGCTCGAGTAATAGTTCTTGTTGTTTAAAGTAATCACCATTTGGTCCGAACCTTCTATCTAATAACGCGTCTTTTTCGTCTTTCTTTTGTTCGATCTCTAATAATTTTTGATCTCTGATTTCTTCCGTGTAAAGAATCTCTTTGGCCTCGTAGTCTTTCTCCAGCTCAATAATCTCATCTTCAAGCTCCTGAATCTCGCTTCTCCACTGATTTGCTGTTAGCGCTAATTGCTGTTCCAGGCCTGTATATTCAGGAATTCTGTTCAAAATGTAGCCAGAATCAAAGAAACCTATTTTTTGATCCTGTGCAGTGATTGCACTAGTAAAAACAAGTAATAAGAATACACTCGATTTTAAGATTCTATTAAACATTAGAAAGGCGCTCCAATATTAAATAAGAATTCCCACTGCCCAGGCGCAACACCACTGAATCCTGAAATTCCATCAAGTCGATATCCATAACTTAGATCAACTAAACCAAGAATTGGAAGGAAGATTCTGGTACCAAAACCTGTTGCTCTTCTTACATCAAAGGGATCAAAAGAATCAAAATCTAAGTAGGCGTTACCAGCATCGAAGAACGCATATGGTATCAACTGAAGTTGTTCATTGGATATGGCTGGATATCTAAGTTCAAAAGTATATTTGGTATACAAACGTCCACCAACCTGTTCACCATTGATAAATGGTGCAATTGTACCATTAACTCCACCCGGGAAACCTCTAAGATCGACGTTGTCGTTTACGAAATTCTGCCTTTGCTGTAATTGGGTACCACCAACAAAGAATCGCTGGAAATCAGATCTTTTATTCTCTGTCAGATAACCAATATATCCATATTCAGCACCTGTAGATAAGATCAGTTTTCTTGTTAGTGGAACATGATACTGATACTTAGTCTTGAATTTGTAGAATTCAGAGAAACCAGGGATTGGTGGTGCTAATTCACCTGATAAGGTAAACTTAGAGCCCGTATTTGGGGAAATGAAATTATCTAATGAATTTCTTTCTAATACCTGCATGAAACTGATAATGCTTGTTGTACCCTCAGCCAGGAAGGTAGCTCCAAACACATCATACAACTGGTAAGAAATTACACTCTGTGTGCTAAAGAAATCGTCAGGCCATTTTAATCTTTTACCAATTGAAAGTGATGAATTGAATAACTCATTTCTTTCATTTGAGTTTCTCAGATTAATAAGATTATAGGATAAATTGATACCCAGTGAAGTTGGTTTTCCTCTAAACCAAGGTTCTGTAAATCCAAGCGTATAGCTCTGAAAACCTGTACCAGTAACCTGAACACCAACCGACATACGCTGACCATCGCCAGATGGAATTGGTTTCCAGCCGCCTTTCTCAAACATTCTTTGCAGCGAGAAGTTATTGAAGTTCACACGTGCTGAAAGAATAATACCAATGCTTCGCCCGCCAAAACCACCTGAAAATTCAAAGTTATCAGTACTCTGAGATTCTTCCAGTCGATATTCAACATCCACTGTTCTATCGTTGGCATTCGGTACTAAATCCGGGGTAATTGCTTCAGGATTGAAGTACCCGAGAGTACTCAGTTCTCTAATCGTTCTAACAATTGCTGATCGACTATATGTATTGCCAGGAACTGTTCGAAGTGTTCTTCTTACAACTTCGTCATGAGTTTTAGTATTACCACTAAAATTAACTTGGCGAATAGTTGCTTTTTCATCCTCAAATATTTCAAAAGACAGATCCAGAGAATCCTCACCGACAACCTGAATTGTTTCTCTTACCTGGAAGAATAGATAACCAATATTCTGATAGAGACTGTTTATGTCGCTGTCTTTTCCGTTAAAGTTCAGATTGGTCTCGAACTTTTCTTCATCAAACACATCTCCTCGTTCAAAATCCAGTGCCTGAGTTAGTTGCTCATCTGTGTATACAGTATTTCCATCCCACTCAATATTTCTGACTTTGTATTGAGGTCCTTCGTAAATGTTAACATCAACCTTTACTCCGGTAAGGTCTTTTGTATAGTTATACAGATAAACACTATCTGAAACGACTCTTGCGTCTCTGAAACCATTTTTTCTGTAGAAGCTGATGATCTTTTCTTTCCCCTCTTCAAGGTCTTCCTGCTTAAAAAGCTTTTTACTCAGAAACCTCCAACGTTTATCAAGTTTAAGAGGTTTTATTTTCTTTCTAAGTTTTCGATCTGAAATAAATTCATTGCCGTTAAAATCAATATCCTTTACCTCATATTTATGACCGGCAAAAATATCGAATCGGAGAATAACTCTATCCGGAGCATCAGGAGCTGGTCGTTTGCTGGTTTCAACCTCTGTTCCCCATAAACCTTTTTCCCTATAAAATCTGTCAATTGTACGAAGAGCTCTATTAATATTTGATTCCGTCAAGGCTGTACCCGGAACAAGATTTATTAAATCTTCCAAGTCTCTTCTTTGAGATCGTTTAACTCCCTTAATCTCATATTTAAATAATCTCGGTTGTTCAGTAACCTTAATAAGTAAACGAACACCGCGATCAGATTTCTCAATAATGAGTATTTGAACATCAGAAAAGAGTCCAGACCTGAATAGGGTCCTTATTGCTCTTGGTATCTCATCCCCTGGGATTGTGATTTTATCACTAACTCTTAATGATGAAGCCGACCGGATATAACTTTCCCTTGCCGTTTCATTTCCTTCAATGAGCACCTCTAGAATTTCATATTCCTGAGGTGGATTTAGAGTTGGATCTGTAAGTTTGAAATCATTTTGAGCATGCACACTTGCCGTTGCAGCAATCATGCATATCAAGATGGTTAATGTGTAGCGTAAATTCGCTAAAACTGAAATCTTCAAAATGTTTGAGGTACCCTTATTTGATTTAGCTTCAACTCAAACGTGGCTGAACATGGTTTTGGTCTGTTGATGAATTAATTTTTCCAAAGCGCCGGTCTCTTTTCTGATAGGAAGCAATAGCCTGATATAATTCGTCACGTCTAAATTCAGGCCAATATGTTTCTGTAATGTACAATTCTGAATAAGCCAGTTGCCATAACAAGAAGTTACTAATACGATATTCACCACTTGTTCTGATAATTAAGTCAGGATCAGGAATGTCTCCAGTTGAAAGATGTTTCGAAATCAAGGCATCATCAATCTGTTCAGGTTCAACTTCACCCTGTTGAACTTGAGTACTAATTTTCTTTACAGCTTCGGTGATATCCCATCTACCTGAGTAACTGAGTGCCAAACAAAGTTGAAGTCGATTGTTATCCTTAGTTAGCTCAATGGCTTCTTTCAATTCCTGCTGACAATCTTTTGGAAAACGCTCTAATTGTCCAATTGTCGCAAGTCGTACATCATTCTTGTGCAGGTTCTCTGCTTCCTTTCTCAATGCTGAAACAAGTATGCGCATTAAACCTTTAACTTCATGCGTAGGTCTATCCCAGTTTTCAGTGGAAAAAGCATAGAGTGTTAAATACTTAACACCTAATTGTGCACATGCTTCTGTAATATCTCTGACGGAGTCTACGCCAGCCTTGTGGCCGAATAACCTAATGTTTCCCTTACTCTTAGCCCACCTGCCATTGCCATCCATAATGATAGCAATATGTTGCGGAATTTGACCGACCTCGACAAGGTTTTGTTGCTTGTCTTTGTCAGCGTGGGTTTGAGTTTTATTTGTTATTGAGAGTTCTTCCAAATCAGTATTGAATAACAGCGCTAATTTGACAAAATAAGGTATTCTGTGCTGTTATTTCAATTAAATAATAGTCCTCAGGATATTTGTTTCTTTATTGAAATCATCTCCAGTAAAGCCAAAGCTCCTTCTGCCCCTTTATTGCCTTTTTCACCGGCTCTTTCCTGTGCCTGTTTTACATCATCTGTAGTTAAAACTCCAAAAATTATCGGTTTTGAAAAATCTAAATTGAGTTCTAGCACACCATCGGTAACGGCATTACATACATAATCAAAATGAGGTGTATCTCCTCTTATCACTGCTCCCAATGTTAAAACACCTTCAATATCATCTCTGGAAATGAGGAGTTTTGATGTAAGCGGAATTTCAAAGGCGCCAGGACATTTTACAACTGTTATCTGATCATCTTTTAAGCCCTGCCCCCTTAAAGCCTTCATTGCTCCTTCTAATAGAGCATTTGTAATCATTGAGTTCCATCGAGCTACAACAATACCAACCTTACCTTTAAATTCTTCGGCTTTTCCTTCTATCATGCTATTCCTATTAATGCTTTACGTTGTTCAGTCAGTCTTTTCAGCTTATTTACATACTTTTCTGAAATGGTGACTGTTCCAAAATGTTTTCTCATGTCTCTATCAGTTCCATGAAAATCACTACCACCTGATTTCAAAAGTAAGTTTTTATCACAGATTTCATCATATTTTTTCTGCAGCTGATAATTATGTGATGGGTGAATGCACTCAAGCCCATCAATACCTAATTTGATAATTTCCTCAATCTCCTCAGTAGTATACAGTATACCAGGGTGTGCTAGAATTGCAGCTCCTCCAGCATTTTTCAGTAGAGCAATGGCATCTTTTAAATCGAGATAATCTGACTTCATTTCTTTAAGCTTATCATTTGACAGATAGCGAATGAAGGCTTCTGAAATTGAAGTCACATATCCTTTATTTACCATAACCTGAGCAATATGTGGCCTGCCTAAATTTGCTGAGTTAGCCTCTGCACTAACCTCATCATATGAAACATCAATGCCCATTTTTGCGACTTTATCCGTAATTCTTTTAATCCGCTTTTTACGAATTCTTCGCTGATTGATCATGAGATCATTCATTTCATCATTTTCAACATCGAAATTATAACCCAGCAAATGACATTCTCTTTCTTTGAATGAAGTAGTCACTTCAATTCCCGGGATTAGATCGATATCGAGTTCATCGGCTTTTGGCTTTGCCTCTTTAAAGGCTTTAAACGTATCATGATCTGTGATTGCGATTGTAGAGAGCCCCAGATCTTTTGCCATCTCAACCAATCTTGATGGCTCTACTTTGCCATCAGAACAAGTGGTATGTAAATGTAAATCACATTTAGCTCTACTCATCAATTTCCTGATAAAATACTTTCAATTTGATCTGGGGTATTTATGAGTTTTAAAGCTTCTAGGACCTGATTGTCTGTACTTAGCGATTGTTCTAGTCTGGCATTCTGGCCTTTATATCTGTAAACCAATTCCTCATATAAGGTTTTGATAATCAACTCTTTTTCTAAATCTATTTGTCTAGATTTTTGCTGTAATATGGATGTTTTAAGCGCCTTAAGACCATCTTCTTTTAACTTCGAAGCTGCAAGATCTCCTTCAATTTTCTCTAGTGCTATATCTGAAGGTGTTTCGTAATCGAATTCAATTTCATTCAAATAATTCAGGAAGTCTACATAAACCTGGTTAGGAAGCTCAGTCTCATTGAATTCATCATTCTCTGACATAAATCGGGTAGCAAAGTCAAAATATGCTCCCTTTTGAAGCAAACTCAATTGGAGCAGGCTTAATTCATCTTCTAGGATTTCAACATCCGGAATAATTCCTCTCCCCTCTATTACTGCTCTTCCATTTTTAGTTCTATATGTTCTCAATAAGGAATCTGCTTTTGTAACTGGGGTAGACTTAGAAGAGTGCATATACTGAAGTGACTGTATAGATCTTCCACTAGGGGTATAGTATCTGGAAATGGTGATTTTTAAAGATGTATTGTAGGGTAAGGCCTTAACCCCTTGGACCAGTCCTTTCCCAAAACTCTGTTCTCCCAAAACAACTGCTCTATCCAGATCTTGTAAAGCACCTGCAACAACTTCGGAAGCAGAAGCTGAACCGGTACTCATCAAGACAACTATCGGTTTATCGAAGAGTATGGGTTCTTGAGTTGAATAAACCTCATTGTACTCAGCAAGGCGACCCCTCGTCTCTACAACCGTAACACCCGGTTCAATAAATTTATCGACTATTCTTACTGCTTCCTGTAGAATTCCACCAGGATTATCTCTTAAATCCAGGATTAAACCTTCTGCTCCTGCATCAATAAATTTATCCAGTTCGGTTCTGATTTCATCTCCAGACCTCAAACCAAACTGATTTAACTTGATGTAGCCAACCAGATTGTTTTCACCAATAAGACTGGTATAACCAAGGTTTGAAACCTCAATTCTTTCGCGAAGTAATTCAAATTCAAAAACCTGGTCTGAACCAAACCGCATGATTTTTAATATAATCGACGACCCTTCTTCTCCAAGGGTTAAGAATTGAGCCTCTTCAGGTGTTAATTCTGATGTTGAAACACCATCAACTTCAATTATTTCATCACCCGGCCGAATTCCAACTCGTTCTGCTGGCCCGCCTTCTATAGGGGCAATAACTACAATTTTACCATCTCTGAAACCCGCCTCAATTCCTACTCCTGCGTAATTTCCGCGATTCATGATTTCAGCTTGTTCATTATCAGCCTCATCAAAAAGAACCGTATATGGGTCTAATGTCTCCAGCATAGAATTCAACCCATTTCTCATCAGAATCTCAGGATTTACTTCATCTACATATTCTATAGCAACATTCTCATAAGCCTTAGAAAAAATGCTGAAGTTCTTTTTTATAAGGAAATAGATATCTGATTGCTGAAAAAATGCACCTATCCCAAATAGAGCAGTTATGCCAATGAGAATAAATACATACTTAATTTTAAACCTGGACAATGTTATTTGCTTGAAGTGATTTTCAGTTTTTGTCCTGCATATATTTTTGAGCCCTTAATATTATTCAAACTTCTTATTTGACTAACAGGAACGCCAAAACTCTCAGCAATCTCACCTAAAGTGTCATTCTTTTTAACTGTATAGGTAACATAATCACCAGTGTTCTCAGTTTTTGAAACTGCGGTTATGTTTTCTCCAGCTTTTTGTCTTTTCTCAAGATTCTGTTTCTCTCTGAAAGACAGATCGTTAATGCTTTCATAGTAATTCTGAAGGTTCTTCGGAACATATACAGTCATATTCTGACCAACTCGAATCGTATTACCGCTGCCATTCCAGGTTCTCAATTGCCAGGCTCTAACATCATACCATTCAGCAATATGCCCAATTGTATCACCCGTTTTAACCTTATACGTAAGCTTTGCAGAGTTACTAGGAGCTGAATATGTGGAAGCTCTTCTTGTTGGAACTGAATTATTCTGATTACTTGGTCGGTTCGCAGACAGTTTTTCTTTACTTGCCGGTGGTAAAGGAATTGCTAGTCGCTGACCCGGGTAGATAAACTTTCCTAGATTTTCATTACTGGCATAAATTCCTTGCACTGTAGTTCCATAGGAATGGGCAATTTTACCTAGACTCTCACCCCTTTTTACAGTGTGAAATGTTATGTCTTGTACAAGTTCTTCTTTCTCAATTTTTTCGTAAGCAGTTGCAAATTGCTCTTTAGAACCAGCAGGGATTTTAAGTGGGTACTTATTTCCCGGAGGAGTTGCCCATCTGAGTAACTCGGGGTTTAAGTCCTTCAGCTCCTTCGTAGTAATATTCAAAGCTTTGGCAAGAGTTTCCAAAGGCACTAAGCCATCAACTTCGTAGACATCATATTGCCATGCCTCACCACCATAATTACGTTGGAATCCAAATTCTTCCGGGTTCATTGCAATCATAGTTGTTGCAATATAACCAGGTACATATCCTCTGGTTTCTCTTGGCAGGTATGGATAAGCTACCCAATAGTCTTTTTTACCGCCTGCTGATCTTATGGCTCTGTTTAAACCTCGAGGACTAATATTGTAATTTGCCAAAGCAAGGTGCCAATCACCCCAAATACCATATAAATCTCTTAGGTGTCGTGCTGCAGCTCTGGTAGCTTTCTCAGGATCACGGCGCTCATCAACCCACCAGTTGATTTCCAATCCATAAACAGACCCAGTTGCACGAATAAACTGCCATAAACCTACTGCAGCAGCCCAACTTCTGGCTGTTGGCTGAAGTCCGGATTCAATGAATGACAAATAAACCAATTCCTGAGGAGCCCCTTCTTCTTTGAAAATACGCTCCATCATTGGCTGGTATTTCTCATAACGCTGAAGCCAGGTTTCCATTACTTCAGGTCTCTTGATTGTGTAATACATCAGGTGTCTGTTCACTTGATTATTCTGAATTAGTGGAACAGATGTTTTCGAATTCTGAATAGATGCCGGGAGTTTGACATCTTTGATCTCGTCATTATCATCAATGATGAGTTCTTCACGAATTGCAAACACCTCACCAATTGCTTTATTCACCGGTTCATTTATTCCATAAAACTCTTCGTACTCTGCCAAAACAGTTCTGTAGAGCTCTGTAAACCTTCTATTATTCTGAATCTCAGGGTATAGGTCCAATAATTCTCTAATCGAATCAAAAGACTGAAGAATAAAACCTTCAGTAGCTACCGCATCGCCTTTTGCCTGAGAATCAAGGGCTTTCACCTGCAATTCATAAACATCTGCCAGACTAGCTAAAATTTCTTTTTCGAATTCATCAAGTTCTGCCAGGTTTACATTAGGCGCAAAACTCTGGGAACTGGCTTTGTTACTTTGACTCTGAAAAGGATCCTCTACCTCAAGCAAACGAACCGGTATATCTTGACGGTCTAATTTTGAAGCATCAGTGGAGTCCTGAGCAAAAGTTAACTGAGATAGAAATAGTACAACGAATAATGAAGATGATAATAGCCTAAGGAGCATGTAGCCTGATTTTATATTGTGATCGAAGAAAATTAAACATTTAAATTGTAAAAAAGCATGATTAGCAATAAATGGATTATCTGACGAAAAATTGTCAAAAAGTTTAAGTCAGGGACTTTATATCCTGCCGAGTCCAACCCTGGACAATTGGCCATCTTCTTCCACTACCAAATGCTTTTGAACTAACTCTCAAGCCTGGAGCAGCTTGAAAGCGTTTGTGCTCATTGTAATCCACCATTCGGATTACCTTGTCTGTGATATCTTCATCTATCCCAAGATTGACGATTTGTTCCCTAGAATATTGTTCCTCAATGTAATGGAATAGGATTTTATCAAGTATATCATATTCAGGAAGACTGTCAGAATCTTTCTGATCTGGGCGAAGTTCGGCAGAAGGTGCTTTATCAATAATTGATTGCGGTATTATTTCCTGCTTGTAATATTCATCGTTGAGCCATCTACAGATATCATAAACTTCTGTTTTGTAAACATCAGAAAGTAAAGCTAAACCACCATTCATGTCTCCATAAAGGGTGCAATAGCCAACTGCGTATTCAGATTTATTACCTGTATTGAGCAACATATATCCGAATTTATTTGAGATAGCCATTAGAATAGAGCCACGAATTCTGCTTTGAATATTCTCCTCCGCTACACCAAAATCTGTTCCTTCGAAAACCGGGTTCAATTTCTCAATAAACTGATCATAAATCTCACGAATACTGATTTCATCTATATTGATACCAAGGTTTTTCGCAAGTTGCACAGAGTCATTCACACTTCCCTCTGAAGAAAACTCTGATGGCATGGTGAAAGCATGTACATGTTTGGGTCCCATAGCTTCGGCAGCTATCACAGAAACAAGTGCCGAATCAATTCCGCCACTTAAGCCTAATAGAACATCGGAAGTTAATTTTGTCTTAGCCAAATACTCTCTTAATCCGAAAACGAGTGACTTAAATAATTGCTCTTCTTTTTTCAGTTGATGAGTAACAGCATTTTCATGCATAGCTTTTAGATGTCCATCGAAGAACAGATCAAGGTTTGCTTCTTCAAATATTGGAGCTCTTGCTATAATCTCGCCATTTGAGTCGGTTGCAAGTGAGTCACCATCAAAAATGATTTCGGTATTAGCTCCAACTTGATTTACATAGAGCACTGATTTACCGAATTCCTTTGAATGAGAGCAAAGCATATGACTTCTACTCTCAGTTTTGGTTTTTGAATATGGAGAAGCAGATACATTAACAATCAGCTCTGCACCCAGCTCACACAGCTTTTCGATTGGGTTTACATCATAATTATGGTATTGAATTTCATTGTCGTTATACCAGATGTCTTCACAAATGGATATCCCAAATTTGATTCCATTTAAGTCTACTAACTGAAATTCATTATTTGGTTCAAAATATCGCAGGTCATCAAAAATATCATAGGTTGGGAGCAATGTTTTGTTGATCTGAGCTATTTCAATACCATCTCTAGCTACAATTGCCGAATTAAATATTTTTCTGCCGACACTTGAGGGATTTGATTTTACAGTGCCATAAATGATAGTAATACCATGGGTTCTGGTTAAGATTTCATTATTGGCTTCATAAATAGCCTCAAGAAAATCCTTCCTCTCCAGTAGATCCATGGGTGGATAACCACAAGTGATGAGTTCATTAAAAAT
>CBFHVG010000019.1:0-12296 GCA_965659005.1 uncultured Balneolaceae bacterium | reverse complement strand
TCCTGACCCGTTTGATATTCACCCAATTCAACTTCTATAAATGAAGGTCTGAAATTCTGTGATAAATCGATGGTGTACCAAAGCGAGAATAGCAAAATAGCCGCATTCAACCCGAAGGTTGTAATGGTCGCAATTCTATCGTCTTTGGAAAATTTCATTTAAAAATATTTAGCTGGATGCTCTTTCAGTTGCCATTACCAGTTTAAGGTTCAATGCTTTACCGATGTTCATGACCCTAACGGCATCGTCTACGGTAGCATCTTTATCTGCTCGTAATACTATCGTGCCATCAGGCTTTTTATTGTGTGCATCACGAATAGCTGTTGCCAGAGAAGCAGCTGCAGTTAATGTTCCTTCAACATAAAATTCACCATCTGCTGTAATAGCTACTGAAATAAATCTGGGAGCTGTCTGTGCACCGGATTCCGCTTTTGGTACGGTAACCTGTATACCAAAATTTGTTACAAAGGAAGATGTAAGCAGAAAGAAAATGAGCAGAAGGAGTACAATGTCAGTCAGTGACGACTGTGAAAAGAGCGTCAATGGGGTCAAGCTCTTGTCTGTTCTTCTGAAGTCCCGTGACATGGCTTAGTCCTTCTTCTTTGGAGCCGGTGATTGCAACAAATCAATGAAATCAGCAGATGCATTTTCCAGCTCAAAAATGGTTCGGTTAATTTTTCCGAGCAGGAAGTTGTAAGCACCAAAGGCAATCAAACCAACAATTAAACCGGCAGCCGTTGTGATCAGTGCTTCCCAAATACCGCCGGCAAGAACACTTGGATTCACATTCCCTTCAAGATTCTGAATATCGATAAAGGCTTCAATCATACCTGTTACAGTACCGGTAAAACCAAGAAGTGGAGCGACACCCGCAATAGTTGCAAGCCAATTCATTCTCTTCTCAAGATTAAAGATTTCTTTTTTACCTGCATTATCAATGGCATCTTCAATATCACGAATAGGGCGGCCAAGTCGTTTAATCCCGGCTTTTAAGATTCGAGCCAGGGGTTTATCGAAATCATCACAAAAGGCCAGCGCATCTTTTGGGCGTCCATTTTTTAGATAACGTTCAATTCGCTCCAAAAAGGGCTCAATTTTTTGATTAGTACGATTCAGGGCACTCCATCTTTCAGCAATCACATAAATTGCGATAGAAAAGAGGATGAAAATGGGAATCATAAGGATCCCGCCTTCAAGCATCAGCTCAAAGAAAGTGATCGTATCTCCAGCAAGGGAGAGATCGGTTAAAGAATCGATTTGGGTTGAATCAATCTGAAACCAAAGCCAATTTGTCATTTATTTTAGCCGTCTGTTTTAGAATTATAGTTTTGTTATAAAGAAGTCGTCACTATATGGAGCACCAAGATCGTAAATTGCGATAGAAGCGTCAGCCAGAGTTCTAAAATGCCCAATATTTACTCTCCAGATGGTTCCATAGGTAGATGATGGATATGTTGTTAATCTTGCTTTAAGCCCAGCTTGTTCAAGTTCAGCAATTTTCGCAAGAGCGTTTGATTCTTTAGTTAAGGAATAGAGCACAACCGTGTAAACACCAGACATCTCTGTCTGAGCTTGTCCATATATGCCAAGGTCATTCTCGTTTATTGGCTCTGAATAGGTTGGCTCATCACTTACTTGAGTCTGTTCTTGAACTACTGTTTGTGTTGTTTGTTCCTCAGGCTGCTCGCTTAATTGTTCTTCCTGTACAACTTGTTCCTGAGCTGGTGGTGGCGTTGGCGGAGTGGTTTCCTGCTGCTCAGCTGGGTTGGTCACACCAGGTCTGCCATCGTCGCTATTATCAACCGCAACTGATTGCCCTGGAGCACCAGAATCGCCATTGTCAACGGCCACGGCTTCGTTAGCATTATTTTGTGGTCTTGCCGGAAGCATAACTACTTGTTGTTCTTCCTGCTTATTACCAAAAAATGGAATTGAGTCAATATTGAGGAAGCCAAATGAAATAGCTACATAGCCGATTCCACCAAAGGATACAATAATAACGATAGCAAGTAATAGAGGGCTGGCTTTTTGAGCATCACCTTTTTTCTTTTTCTTGTCTTTCTCATCTCCAAGATCTTCCTCTAAATCATCAACCATTTCAAATGGGTCTTCATCGGGATCAGGAAGATCACTGCTTACATTTGTAATTACAGGAATAATTGGAGCGTCATCATTACTCTTCTCTTCACTGCTTGTATCTTCTTCTGAAGCTGTTTCTTCTGAATCTTCTACATTACCTGCTTCAAGATCATCAAAACTGATTTCTTCAAATGGATTTTCATCTAAATCTTCAATTTCATCGGATACACTTTCTTCTTCTGTATCGTGATCCTCAGATTCTAATTCATCAGAAGTATTGTCTTCTTCGGTTTCTTCAATTTCGTTGGTCTCAATGGTTTCGGCATCATCATCACCGAGTAAAGCACCAAATACATTTTCTGCATTATCGTCTTTATAAGTATCGATACCCCATTTATCAGGTCCCGGAGCTTCTTCTTCCTCAGAATCTTCTGAAGTTATCTCGGTGATAAAATCATCAACCTCATCTTCAACCTCTTCAAGCTCGTCTGATTCATCGGACTCTTCAGATTGGGACGCATCCATTTTATCCATTTCCTCGATGTCTTCGTCATCGATTAGACCTGCAAATGGATTACTTCCACCAGATGATACCGGCTCTTTAGGAGCTTCCTCTTCAGGTAAGCTTACCTCATCCTCAAGCTCCAGAGGTTTCATGCCAGCATATTTGTAGTTAATCTCTGTCTCAAGCTCTGATGAAGGTAGAAAAGATAGGTTTGCTCCAAATTTGGTGAAAATCCCAAATCCTTCTATTTCATAAGCATCGCCTTGCGCAAGCGAGTCATTAATTTCTGTAATTAATTCGCCTAACTGTTTGGCAACTTTTTCTTCATCCTGTCCTGTAGCCTCAACCAGAAGCTCAATAAATTTCTTGTTATCGATCTTCATTTGATCAGTCCACGTTGTTTTCTGGTTTGAACTCTATACCATCAAATGGTGGCAGCATTACAGTTTTACCGTCTGCTCTTTTTTCCTGTCTCTGGGTTCTATGCTTAACCGAAAACGAACCGAGCCCCACAATCTCTACAGAATTCTTCATGATGATTTGATCTCTGATAATCATCCCGAATGCTTTTATGAAATCTTTAGTCATAGCTTAAAACTTATATGTTATACCCACGAAAAGCTGAAACGGTCGTTCCGTATATCCTTGCCATATTTGATATTCACTATTCAGCAAATTTAGTGATTTTATGTAAGCTCCAAAATTCTTTGCTATTTCGGCTTCTGCTTTCACGTTTACTAGTAAGAAACCTGTTAAATCATCTGCTGAAAATGGATTTTCACGTTCCCCAATATAATCTACCCATGTTTCCAATAAAACTGCATTAATAGGTCTTAATGAAAGAGTACCAGTCAAACCCAAACGTTCTTCAAATGGAATGTCTCCACCACCTGAAAACTTGGGTGCCCGAGCGTATGCTTCAGCGCTGAACCACAAAGTTTCGGGTACGATTTCATGAGATATTCCTGAATAAAACTTTAAAATTGAGGCATCAGCACTTCCAATAGTGTATAAATAACCAATTGGATCAGAACCCAGTGCCGGCGTTAATGCAGCTCCTGTGTAAAAGTTATAGTTATTTATAAAAGAGTAGTTCAACCCTCCGAATAGTGAAAAATAGTTAGATATATTAATTGTAGCCCTGCCTGTTGCTCCAACCGAATAGGTCTGTTTCAGAGCGGTTGTATAATCTAAAAATCGATTAATTTGATGATGATCTGTTATGGTCAGTAGTTCGGGTTGCCCAAATGCAGAGGCTTCAATTAACACTTTTTCCTGAAAATTCTGCCTGATCCTGAGTTCAGGTGCGATATAAATGTTTCCATCTATCCCATCATCAATAAATTGAATTGCGGCAGTTGCATTCACTTTTGTGCCTGTATCCAGTATGCGCTGATAATCAGCTCCAGCCTTTGCATTTATAATGCTTGTACTTTGGAAACCTGTAAAATCATATTGACCAATGTTCACATCACCAAAGATGCTGTAGGTTTCAAATAACTTATTACCGGCCCAATTGTTCTTAAATGAGGCCTGAACAAACTGTTCATTTACCTCGCCGGGGATAAGTAGAGATCCTGCAAAATTTCTGGCATTGTTCGGGTCAACGCTTATGGCTGTAAGTCTGTAGTCAAAAGACGCTTCCCAGTATTCAAGTCTGTTTTTAAACTTCTTTGCCTCAAAACCACCATTAAATACCGTAAAATCTTTTTGAGGAGAGCTGTTTACCGTTGCAATTTGTTCTGCTAAGTAGTTGAAATCACTGTTCAAGCCTACTTTACCCGTAAGCAATAAATCAGGTTTTACTTTACCTATCCACTCCAGATCAGCATCAAGCATTCGGAAGGCTGAACCCTGAGCATCAAGGTGGCCGTCTGAAGACCTGAAATCAATTGCCGCACTTAGAATATTATCCTCATTCAGCTTTGTAGCTGCAAATGCTGTTGCTTCAGGAGAAGTATATGAACCAAGGCCGGTTCTGATAAATCCATAAGAGCGATTGGCCTTATAAATGGTTGGCTGTACGGGCGGAACAGGTCTTGAAAGTTGAGATACCGGCAAGTTTGCAACTACCTCTGCAGCTGTTTCCATAAAAGGAAGTCGATTGGGGTCTATCTGGAAAACACGTGGTTTAGGATTAAAGCCTAAAATAGGCTGACGCCTTAACCCGGGAAAGCGTGCTTTAAACTCTGAGCGGATTTCAATGTCCTGTGGGTCAATTTCAGGTAGAAGGGAATTCTGTTCGTTTGCGCTTTGCGCAAAGAGGTATGAGGGAATCGCAAATGCGAATACCAGTGCTAATAAAGCTGCACAGCTATTTTTCATCTCTTCTAAATGGGGTTTGGTAAATGTACTAAAAACGAAAAAAAGATTTCGATTTAGTTGATCTGTAGTTCGCTGATGATATTTTGTTCCTTTCCTACGACGAAAGGACGTCCGTTTTATTCCTTTTCAATGAATAAAATTTATCCATTGATAACAACACAGGGGTCACTATTATAATAATCAATAGGTTTGCTGCATGTACAAGTGTAGCATATGCTAAACCAACTACCTGCGGCACAGCATATAAAACATATAGTGCCTGTTTTGCAAACCAATGATAGGTTCCAATACCACCTGGAGCAGGAATTATAATTCCTATTGCCGCCACAATGGTTACCACCAATGCATCAATCCAACTCAAATCATAGGTATTCTGTAAATCAAACATCCAGAAAGCAATCCAGGTAGTGGTTATATAACAGACCCAGATCAGTGCACTATGTAGAATGAATAATGGCCATTCTTTCAAATTACGAATAGCAGTCAGCCCATCAATAAAGGTCTTCAATACTTCTTTAAACTTATCTATGAAGGAAGTTACCTTATCATTCTTTTTGTACATCAACCGGATGATTTGATAAAGGAAAATGCACAACAACACAAAACCCGACCCATAAACAACAAGGTTGAAGAAAATGTCTGACAAAGAATCTGTTTGTGTTATATCCGTTCCGGCTATTGTGCTCAGAACATCCAGATCTGAAATCAAGAAGAACACAACAAATAAAACGAGAAGGAGCATACCCACAATATCGATTATACGCTCAAGTACAATGGTGCCAATGAGCTTGCTCTTACTCACATTTTCTTTTTGAGCAACATACACAGGACGAGAAATTTCACCCAGACGAGGAAAAGGAATGTTAATCAGATAAGCGAACATTACGCTTGTAAAAAGAGTAAGTCTGTTTCTTTCCTGATCTTTATCAAGCAGAAGCCGCCAGCGCTCCGCTCGAAGGTAATGCGCTGTTAGCAGGACGATTATATAGGGCAGAATCCAACCAAAAGTCATCCCTTTTGAAGCTTCCAGGAATTCACTGAAATCAACTTCCCTGAATGCAAGCCACATAAAAAGGCCTGCAAAAGCAATACTCAACAGAAGTTTAAGGGCATTTTTCATTCGATGCGCATATCAATGATTTCAGCATCCTCAGGATAATTGATGGTAAAATCGACCTGAGCTTTAGGAATGAAACGGGCATTTTCAAATAAAGTGAGAATCTGATTATCAGCAGCATCTACTGCAAGAATCTGAAGTGGAGTGTTATTCCGATCTGCAAAAATCTCGATGACGGGAAATACAGCAAAATCATCATCCGTTTTCATAACAATACGTTTTATATCTCCTTTGTCTTTTTCTTCAGAAACGGTATAGGTTGAATCAACTCCGTTTAATGTTCGGGATGGAGCAAAATCATCTTCTTCAGGATCATAAAAACTGATAATTACGCGATTCTTTAATGCATCGTACACAGTGGAAACCTCGCCATCTACAACCAGGATCTGATCCTCACCTGTTAGCTTATATCCATTTGAACTAATTACAATTTCACCTTCTGAATTAAGCACTTCCCCGGTATAGGAATCTGTAAAGCTGTGACGAAACTGTGCAATCATAACCTGATCATCGTCAAATTTTGACTTCAGTTCATTAAGAGCAGTTGATTGGGCTGATACCCAGTCACTTCCTATCATGAAAGTGATGATGAGCAGCAGGGATTTATTGATTACGGATGTCATCCAATATGTCTTCTAGTTCTTCTTCTGTAGAGACCAACACATCTCGTGCTGTTGATCCTTGATAAGGTCCAACGATTCCAGCGCCAAATAATTGGTCAATAATTCTACCAGCCCTGTTATAACCGATTTTTAGTTTTCTTTGTAGTAATGATACGGATCCCTGTTGGTGTAAAATCACCACTTTAGCCGCAGATTCAAATAGCTCGTCAATATCGTCAAGGGGATTATCCATGCCTGCCACTTCTTCTTCAACAACTGGTAAAAAGAACGGCTTATCGAAACCGGCCTGTGCTCCAATAAAAGACGTAATTCTTTCGACTTCAGGAGTAGATACAAAGGCATTTTGAATACGAACCGTACCAGCGCCATTGTGAAATAGCATATCACCACGACCAATCAGCTGATCAGCTCCACCCATATCAATAATGGTTCTGGAATCCACTTTTGAAGCAACCTGATAAGCAATTCGAGCAGGGAAATTCGCTTTAATGGTACCTGTAATTACATTTACTGATGGTCTTTGAGTAGCAACTACCAGGTGAATACCAATAGCACGTGCAAGCTGGGCGAGTCGGGCAATTGGTTCTTCAATTTGTTTACCCGCTGTCATCATCAAGTCGGCAAGCTCGTCGATAATCACAACAATATATGGGAGGTGGCGGTGACCAAGTTCTTCATCCAGCACACCCGATTTGAACTTATCATTATAATCCTTGATATCGCGCACCATGGCCATTTTCAGCAAGTCATAGCGCTCATCCATTTCCTTACACACACTATTCAGTGTTTCCAAAGCCTTGGATGTATCGGTTACAATAGGTTCTTCTGCATGAGGAAGTTGAGCCAGGAAGTGATCCTTAATGTGCTGATAGAGTGATAGCTCAATCTTCTTTGGATCAATCATCACAAACTTCAGATTATCCGGATGACACTTATAAAGCAGACAAGTAATAATGGTATTCACACCAACCGACTTACCGGAACCAGTAGCACCTGCCATCAACAAGTGAGGCATTCTGCGAAGGTCAATCATGAACACTTCGTTTTCAATGGTTTTACCAAAAGCTACAGGCAGGTCATAATCTGTTTCCACGAACTTCTTCGTGTTGATCATCTGCTTGATATATACTGTTTCAGTAGTACTGTTTGGTACTTCAATACCAACTGCTGATTTGCCTGGAATAGGGGCGATGATTCGAAGACCATAAGCAGCCGTGGCCATCTTAATATCGTTTGCATAGCTCTCAATCTTGGAAATTTTCACATCTGGAGCAGGTTCCAGCTCATAAAGCGTAACTGTCGGGCCAACAATTGCATTAATGCTTAGAATCTCGATCTTATGCCTTTTTAGCTTGTCGAGTATAATGCGTTTATTTTCCTGAATCTCTTCAAAATTCACCTGCTTCCTGTCGGCTGGGGGTGTATCCAGAATATCAATACTTGGGAATTTGTACCTGATTACAGGCACTTCCTTGGCAACTTCTTTATTCAGCTTATCCAGATCTTTATCGCCGGCCTCTTCGTCACCTTCACCAACAATCACATTTACTTCAACATCATCATCTTCTTCTTCATCAGAAGATTTTGATTCTTCCTTATTAGGCTTTTCGAGAATGGCTCTTGGCCGAGTGTCGATGGATTCTTTTTCCTTTTCTTCTGCCTCGAGTCTGGCTTTTTCTTTTTCTTCCGATTCCTTGATGATTTCTTCGATCGGCGGGGCAACAATTTTCTCTTGTTCTTTCTGGCTTTCTTCCTTTTCAACCACCGGAATTGGTTCAGCAACAGTCTTCTTAGCCTCGGCTTTTTTCTCTTCCTTCTGTGCTGCTTTTAGCTCTTTCTGGGCTTCTTTTTCCCTAAGTCGAATTTCTTTTTGCTGAGCTCTTTCTGCTTTTCTTTCATCCAGCTTCTCATTAAGTCTACGCAACCAGGATTTTACATTATCAACTGTTTTCTGCAGATCACGATCAATGAGCAGAATACCTGTTATTAAGGCAAAAACAGATAAAAGGATGATGGATCCAACACCTAGTATATTTTGAAGAATATTTGAGATGGCAACACCGGAACCACCTGCCCAAACTGGAGAAACTGGACCTTCAGCATTATATATCCATCCAAAAATTGAGGATAGAATAAGCATACCCCATAATGCCAATATTGATGGCCAGTAAAGTTCACGAGGTTGTCTGTGCCTGAATATGTGCCATCCAAGAATCGTAAGGATGCCCGGTATAATTACTGAGGTATAGCCGAAGAGAGTATGAACAAAAAAGTGTCCAAGATAAGCGCCTACAGGACCAAGCATATTGCTTACCTGTTGTGCAGTAGAATCAGGAGAGAATAGTTTAAAGAAAGAGACTCTGGAGACCTTGAAATAATCTCCTGTATTGTAACTGATGATACTTAGCCCCAATAGAATTGCGACCGCAATTAGCATTATCCCGGCTACTTCCCTTTTGCGGGTAGCTGTCGCTTCTGCTGTTTTTGGTGTATTGAGGTTCTTTTTCTTAGCCATACTTTATGTAGTGATTATCCCGTCCGCAAATGAAGGCACTACTGAAAACTTATCGACATCACAACAATACTCGATTTCCTCCTCGCTTACAAATCCCTTCAGTCTTTTTGCATGATCAGACTGCTTTACTTCAGAGGCAATGTCTTTTCCATATTTTTGATATAAGCCGAATGCTACTTTTGCGCCGTCTTTTGCATTCTTGGGTAAAATACCATTTCCAAGGGAATGAATCAGGGCTCCGGCTAAAAGACTGTCTTCAAAGGAGATCCGACCCTTCCAGCCCGAACAAACCAGAACAATTTCATTGTCATGAGCGAATAACTTCTGAGTCACAGCCTCCATATTCACGAAGGATGCAATGTATGTATTCAGTGCGATGCTTGTCTTTTTAATGGCTTTTGTGCCATTTGTAGTGGTAAAGATGATGGTTTTACCACCAATAGTATCTTCTGTGTATTCCAGAGGTGAGTTTCCCAGTGCATAACCATCAATTTTCTTTCCATCCTTTTCACCGCACAATAAGTACTGGTCTGAATCAAAACTATGAATCATTCTGCTGGCTTCGCTCATATCTTCAACGGGAATTATTTGCCGTGCGCCATTACTAAGTGCCGTAGTTATAGTAGTAGTGGCTCGAAGCACATCTATAACAACTGCCGTTTTCCCCCTTAATGCCTCTTCCTGAACTGACTGTTGTGTGAAATAGACATCAATATTATTTATTTCTGGCATGTAACCTCTTGATTTATTTTTTCAGGAAAGGTGGCCTTACCACCTTTGCCAACGCTTTTTTCTTACGTATTGCAATGTGGATTTCAGTGTCTATTGCATTATGCGGTTTATTCACGTATCCCATTCCTATTGCTTTACCTAAACTGATCGACATTGTTCCACTGGTCACAAAACCAATCACATTATCTTCCTTATCCAGGATTTCATATCCATTTCTTGGAATAGATCGTTCATCCTGAACTTCGAAGCCAACCAACTGACGGGTGGTTCCTTCTTCTTTAACTTTCTTCAAAACGTCCGATGCTACAAAGTCCCCTTTGTCAAGCTTAGTTAACCAACCAAGTCGGCCTTCAAGCGGATTGGTTTTGTCTGTAATATCATTTCCGTAAAGGGCATATCCCATTTCCAGTCTAAGGGTATCACGCGCACCCAGCCCGGCTGGTTCAATATTTGATGAAGCTCCTGCTTCCATGATAGCATTCCATACTGCCTCAGCATCGCTGTTGGTTGCCTCAAAATAGAGCTCAAAACCTTTTTCACCGGTATAACCGGTTGCCGAAATGATCATAGGCACTCCGGCTACGGTGCCTTGCTCAAAAGCATAAAATCCAATTCCATTCAGATCGGTATCGGTGAGAGACTGAAGCGTTTCCACAGATTTCGGTCCCTGTACAGCAAGAAGAGCATAAGAATCAGAGCGATTTATCAATTCAGCACCCATGCTATTCTGACTGGCAATCCAGTTAAAATCCTTCTCAATGTTAGAAGCATTTACAACCAGCATGTACTCGTTTTCATCCAGCATATAAACAATGAGGTCATCTACAATTCCACCATCTTCAAAACACATAGCTGAATACTGAGCTTTACCAGGCTCTAATTTTGATGCATCGTTGATGGTTACTTTCTGAATCAGGTCCAGAGCATGCTCACCACTAACAAAAAACTCGCCCATGTGAGATACGTCAAAGATACCAACGTCATTTCGAACAGCATTATGCTCAATTTTAATGCCTTTGTACTGAACCGGCATTTCATAGCCGGCAAAATCTACAAGTTTTGCGCCTTCCTTTTGGTGAACCGCATAAAATGGTGTCTTTTTTAACATGGATTTATCAGGATTTTCGGTTTGCTGATTCAGGGCTGAAGGCTGGCATGCAGATCGCCCAGTATTCATTTTCTTCTTTGTATGGGTTTGAATATTGAACAGTGGTACCAGCCTCTGTTAATATAACCTCGCCGGAGTTCAGAATTACTTCTTCATCACCGATTTTAATATTCATTTTTCCTCTGATCATAATGGTCATTTCGTCAAAAGCCGGTGTTTGGGCAGGTTCTCCCCATTCCGGTGGAGCAATCATGTGAGCAATAGATACCTTATCATCTCCGGTATGAACTCTGCCGATGTATTCTTCGATCAGTTTGTTTCCGGGGACAGGTATTCGTTTAGGTGTGCGAACTATTTTATACCCTTGCATGTAGACCATCTGTGTTTCAGAAAGAAATGAAGTTACACATTATCGAATAAAATATTCGAAAACGGAACCAAAAAAGTCGATTTTTCATTTTCAGGCTTAAGCAAAAAGCTTCTTATCTTTGAGCTTAGTTTAAACAACCAATATTTAGATACCATTAAATGGCTATTAATAAAGATCAGGTTCTAACAGCCCTATCTCATGTTCTCCATCCTCAAGTAAAACAAGATGTTGTATCACTGGATATGATTCATGATATCATCATTCAGGATAAATACATCAGTTTCAGCATTGAATTCCCGGCTAAAGATCCGGCGCTAGAGGCTGAACTTAAGCACAAAGCTGAAGAGGCAATTAAGAATTTTATTGATAAAGATGCCGTGCTCGACATCACAACTGCTGTAAATGTGAGCAAGCGTAAGCAAGAGACGGCAACTCCTCCAAGTGAGCCGGAGCAACCTTTAAGTGGTGTAAAGAATATAATTGCGGTGGCTTCCGGTAAAGGTGGCGTGGGTAAATCAACCGTTGCTGTTAACCTTGCCGCATCATTAGCATCAATGGGATATAAAGTGGGTTTGATGGATACGGATATTTACGGTCCGAGCATCCCAACCATGTTTGATATTTTTGAGCGACCCAATATCACTACTCGCAAAAAGCTGGTGCCGCATGAAAAGTATGGCATTAAGCTGGTATCCATGGGTTTTTTGGTTGATGTAGATCAGGCCATGGTTTGGAGAGGTCCGATGGCCACTTCCGCTGTAAAACAATTTATGACTGAAGTGGAGTGGGGCGAATTGGATTATATGGTTCTGGATTTACCTCCCGGGACCGGTGATATTCAATTGACCATTGTTCAGACGGTTCCATTAACAGGTGCTATTATTGTTTCCACACCTCAAACAGTTGCACTTGATGATGTGAT
>CBFHVG010000018.1:0-22694 GCA_965659005.1 uncultured Balneolaceae bacterium | reverse complement strand
GCCGGATCACTATATCCTAGTTTCCTACCTGATCGGCTTGTAGGCCTCACAGTCAAGCTCCCTTATGCTATTGCACTCTTCGTACGATTACCAAACGTACTGAGGGAACCTTTGAAAGCCTCCGTTACTTTTTTGGAGGCGACCACCCCAGTCAAACTACCCACCACGCAATGTCTCCAGTTTTGGATTAGACATTAGATAAATAAAGGGTGGTATTTCAAGGACGACTCCACGCCAGCTGGCGCTGGCGCTTCCAAGTCTCCCACCTATCCTGCACATCGGGCAGCTAAAGCCAATGTAAAGTTGTAGTAAAGGTTCACGGGGTCTTTCCGTCCCGCTGCGGGTAATCGGCGTCATCACCGATACCACAATTTCACCGAGCTCGTGGCCGAGACAGTGTTCAAGTCGTTACACCATTCGTGCAGGTCGGAACTTACCCGACAAGGAATTTCGCTACCTTAGGACCGTTATAGTTACGGCCGCCGTTTACCGGGGCTTCAGTCAAATGCTTCGCAAATGCTAACATCCTTCTTTAACCTTCCGGCACCGGGCAGGTGTCAGTCCCTATACGTCGCCTTACGGCTTAGCAGAGACATGTGTTTTTGGTAAACAGTCGCTTGAACCTTTTCACTGCGCCCATGCAAGCATGGGGATCCTTCTCCCGAAGTTACGGATCGAATTTGCCTAGTTCCTTAACTATGAATTACTCGAGCACCTTAGGATTCTCTCCTCACCCACCTGTGTCGGTTTAGGGTACGGGCACTTAGTACAAACTACGACGCTTTTCTTGGCAGCATGATTACCTCTACTATCTCGTCGTCCGAAGACTCAGAGTACTGTCGGGTTTCAGCCTTATGAAGCGGATTTGCCTACTTCACAGCCTACGCCCTTTAACGACGATTCGTCCCGTCGCGAGAGTGTCACTTCTGCGTCACGCCTTAGCCTAACGTGCTAAGTGGTAACGGAATATTTAACCGTTTTGCCATCGGCTTCGCCTTTCGGCTACACCTTAGGACCCGACTAACCCTGATCCGATGAACGTTGATCAGGAACCCTTGGGTTTTTGGTGATAGGGATTTTCACCCTATTTATCGTTACTCATGCCTACATTTTCGCTTCCAGAAACTCCAGTTCGCCTTACGGCTTACCTTCGGTGTCGCTGGAATGCTCCCCTACCGATCTTTCGATCCCACAGTTTCGGCACCTAACTTATACCCGCAAATTATCGACGCCGGGACGCTCGACTAGTGAGCTATTACGCACTCTTTAAAGGAATGGCTGCTTCTAAGCCAACCTCCTAGTTGTCTAAGCATCCCAACTTTCTTTGATTAACTTAGTTAGGATTTTGGGGCCTTAACTGGTGGTCTGGGTTGTTTCCCTTTCGCCATTGGACGTTATCACCCAATGACTGACTGCCTTGCGACTCTTTATGGCATTCGGAGTTTGTCTAGGTTTGGTACCCGGTGAAGGGCCCTAGCCTAATCAGTGCTCTACCTCCATAAAGACAAAACAAGACGCTATACCTAAATATATTTCGGGGAGAACGAGCTATCTCCAAGTTTGATTGGCCTTTCACCCCTACCCACAGGTCATCCGAACACTTTTCAACGTGTACCGGTTCGGTCCTCCACGACGTCTTACCGTCGCTTCAACCTGCCCATGGGTAGATCACTTGGTTTCGCGTCTGCCCCGCTGTACTGCACGCCCTATTCAGACTCGCTTTCGCTGCGGCTCCACCCCTTAGGGGCTTAACCTCGCACAACAGGAGCAACTCGTAGGATCATTATACAAAAGGCACGCCGTCATCCCGAAGGACTCCGACCGCTTGTAAGTGTACGGTTTCAGGTACTATTTCACTCGCCTTCTCGGCGTTCTTTTCACCTTTCCCTCACGGTACTGGTTCACTATCGGTCATGCAGATGTATTTAGCCTTACCAGATGGTGCTGGTAGATTCACACAGGATTTCACCGGTCCCGTGCTACTCAGGATACTCACCACTAACTCGCCGTACGCCTACAGGTCTTTCACCTTCTATGGAACTGCTTTCCAGACAGTTTCGACTTAAGCTTGTTTCGATTATGTAAGTCCTACAACCCCATACTACATGTAGTATGGTTTGGGCTAATCCCCGTTCGCTCGCCACTACTTAGGGAATCACTATTGTTTTCTTTTCCTCATCCTACTTAGATGTTTCAGTTCAGATGGTCAGCCTCCACACCTTACGGTGTGGCTCTATTGGGTTGCCCCATTCGGAAATCTACGGATCACAGCTTTTTTGCAACTCCCCGCAGCTTATCGCAGCTTTACACGTCCTTCATCGCCTCTGCATGCCAAGGCATCCACCGTACACCCTTATGTACTTTATTTATATGACTTGCACTACCATTGGAAGTACAATTCACATACCTAATATGATGCTATTAATATTGGATAATCAGATAAATCTATCTGATAATACTACTATTGGCATATATTGATTAATAATGACCGTTTGTTACGAATAACAGTTGGTCATTACCAGTTATATATCTTTTCATCACGTCAAAGAACTGTATCTCACGCAGAGCGTTTGATACTAAAAATTGTTGGTAAAGGTTATAATCCTCATTTACCAAAAAAAGACTGTGGAGCTACGGGGATTCGAACCCCGGACCCCCTGCTTGCAAAGCAGGTGCTCTAGCCAGCTGAGCTATAGCCCCATAACGCCTAAACGTATACACAGTGGTGTGGGCTTGGGAGGACTTGAACCTCCGACCTCACGCTTATCAGGCGTGCGCTCTAACCACCTGAGCTACAAGCCCCAGCGTTGCTTGCGTCTTTGTAATACAATAAGCGAATAGCTTGATCGAGCCCTTCACAGTTACTTTTACAAACTGAGAAGGAAGCTCTCCTTAGAAAGGAGGTGATCCAGCCGCACCTTCCGGTACGGCTACCTTGTTACGACTTAGCGCCAGTTACCAGATTTACCCTAGGCAGCTGCTTCCCGAAGGTTAGCTCACCGACATTAGGTACTCCTGACTTCCATCGCTTGACGGGCGGTGTGTACAAGGCCCGGGAACGTATTCACCGCGTCGTTGCTGATACGCGATTACTAGCGATTCCACCTTCATGTAGTCGAGTTGCAGACTACAATCCGAACTGAGAACGGCTTTTGAGATTTGCTCCCACTCGCGTGGTGGCTACCCATTGTACCGTCCATTGTAGCACGTGTGCAGCCCTAGACGTAAGGGCCATGATGACTTGACGTCGTCCCCACCTTCCTCACTACTTGCGTAGGCAGTCTGGCTAGAGTCCCCACCATTATGTGCTGGTAACTAACCATAGGGGTTGCGCTCGTTGCGGGACTTAACCCAACACCTCACGGCACGAGCTGACGACAGCCATGCAGCACCTTCCACACCGTTCCGAAGAAACTCCCTGTTTCCAGAGATTGCAGTGTGGATTTAGCCTAGGTAAGGTTCTTCGCGTTGCATCGAATTAAGCCACATGCTCCACCGCTTGTGCGGGCCCCCGTCAATTCCTTTGAGTTTCATCGTTGCCGACGTACTCCCCAGGTGGTATGCTTAATGCGTTAACTGCAGCACTGGCCCAAAGGCCAACACCTAGCATACATCGTTTACAGCGTGGACTACCAGGGTATCTAATCCTGTTCGCTCCCCACGCTTTCGTGCCTCAGCGTCAGTTACAGCCCAGTCGGCCGCCTTCGCCACTGGTGTTCTTCGTAATATCTAAGCATTTCACCGCTACACTACGAATTCCACCGACCTCTTCTGTACTCAAGAATACCAGTATCCAAGGCAGTTCTACCGTTAAGCGGCAGGATTTCACCTCAGACTTAGCATTCCGCCTACGCACCCTTTACACCCAATGATTCCGGACAACGCTTGCACCCTCCGTATTACCGCGGCTGCTGGCACGGAGTTAGCCGGTGCTTATTCGTAAGGTACCGTCAACCCAGATCGAAACCCGGGGATTCTTCCCTTACAAAAGCTGTTTACAATCCATAGGACCTTCTTCCAGCACGCGGCGTGGCTGCGTCAGGCTTTCGCCCATTGCGCAAGATTCCTCACTGCTGCCTCCCGTAGGAGTCTGGACCGTGTCTCAGTTCCAGTGTGGGGGACCATCCTCTCAGACCCCCTAGCCATCATCGCCTTGGTAAGCCGTTACCTTACCAACTAGCTAATGGCACGCAGGCCCATCTTTTGCCGACCGAAGTCTTTAACAACATATCCATGCGGATCCGCTGCATTATGCGGTATTAGCACCGGTTTCCCGATGTTATTCCCCAGCAAAAGGCAGGTTGCCTACGCGTTACTCACCCGTGCGCCAGTCTCCAGTTAAAGCAAGCTTTAACCTTCTCCTTCGACTTGCATGTGTTAGGCCCGCCGCCAGCGTTTGTCCTGAGCCAGGATCAAACTCTCCGTTGTAAATATAAATATAAACTTCAGAGCTTTTAATCCTTCTCATTCATTGTGTTTGTCTTTTCATTGAAAAGAGCTCTCACAAGCTATTTGCTTATTGTATCAAAATGTCCAAAGAACTTCCGGATTTTCGAATCCGGCAAAGACTCCAAATATAAGAGTCATTAACTTCAAATGTCAACAGTGAAAACAAAAAAAATAAAAATATTTTTTACCAGCTTTCACCCCAAATCGCCAGTCATAATTGAAAAGCGAAAGGGCAACAAATTTACGGCACAAAACCTATCCATGTCAACTTATTTGTGCACTATTAAAAGAAAAATTTTAACCGTGTTTACTAACCCTTCAAATCAGCTGAATAGAGGCTGTTTCCTTCCGGATCTTCATGCATATCTCTGAAAAAATATACCCCTAAATAGAAGAGTGGAGTATCAAATAGAGCAAAGAAAAATTTAAATAGATAAGAATTGAGAATAAGAATGACTAAAGCACCAATAGAATTCACAGAATCACCGAGGTTTCCTGCTATATATAGTATGGTTAAAATGGCTGTTGAGTCGACAAGCTGAGAGACAGTAGTTGAAGCATTGTTCCTCAACCATAAGTGTTTTCCATTTGTCAGTCTTTTCCAAAAGTGAAATAATCTAACATCAACAGTTTGAGCGGTTAGGTAGGCAATCATACTTGCAATTGTATTACCAATCATGAATTCGTAAACCCCTTCAAAAAGATCCAAGCCACCACTTACACCAAATGTATTTGGTAGCCAGTGATTAATCGACATCAGCAATAGCATAAAAGCATTCATAAAAAACCCTACCCAAACAACCAGTTGAGCTTTCTTCCTGCCGAATAATTCAGAAATTAAATCAGTTGCTAGAAAAGTAAATGGATATGCTATCACTCCAGCCGGTACACTCATTGTGTATTTACTACCGTCTCTGACTAACTCAGGAGTTATAGCCCTCAACCATCCTGGCAAATCAAAACTAAATAAAGTCACAAACTTTGTTGTACCAATTACGTTACCCAATACCAGAGACGTAAGGAATATTCCTGTCAATACCAGAAACAATGCATCTCTTTTGTAACTAACCTCTGAATGGGATGACATATATATAGGGACTTAAACTTTTATTAATTTTCTAAGAATCTTACAGCGTTTTAGAACGATGAGTATACTTAACTAGTTCGATAGTCTAAAATATCAAAATGATGAGCGAAGAAAAGCTGGAACAAAAAATTTTACTGTCTATTGAAGCAGCCACTCTTTATGAGGAGAATGAAGGCGAATTTACAGTTGCCGAACTTGCACTTAGAACTGGAATAGAGCAAAACACAATTTATGATCTCTTCTCCAACAAGAGATCAATATTAAAGTACTTTTATAATACTGTGATTCTTCGATATCGATTTATGATCGATGAGATTGAAGATTTTGAAAGCTACACTTTGAGCGAGAAGCTATCTAATTTCATGTTCACCAGCTTCGACTTATTTTCTGAACATCATGATTTCGTGAAAAAGACTTTTAAAAGTTATCATTTAGACCCTTTTGATAAGCAAACTTTTGAAAACGAAATTGAAGAGCTACTTCAATTATTTATTGGGCAAGATCCTAATATTTCATTCTCGGCAGCCATAGTTACTAGAGGGTACTTTTACACTCTATTGAAACAAAAATATCTGGCTCTTGTTTATTACTGGTTGAACGATGAAAGTGAGCATAAAGAACGAACGTTTGCTTTGGTTGACAAGTTTAACTCATTCATTCAAGAGCTTCTTTATAACAAAGTAATCGACAAAGGATTTGACCTGACAAAATATGCCTTTACTACCGGAGGTATACTGGAACAGATTCCTGTAATTGGTGACTTATTTAAGGACTGTAACAAAGACAAAGATCAAGATAGTGACTGATTTCCCATCATCCCGTTTCGACCGCAGCCGAATAATTGCAAAAACTGGCATAAAAGTTGGAACCAACTATGCCCAAAGATATCTGAAAAAGAAGATTACTGGGAAAGAAGAAGACTCTAAATCATTTCATGAAAAGAATGCCAAAGAAGTATTAAAAGATTTTACCAAACTAAGAGGTACAGCTCTTAAAATTGCGCAAGGCATGAGTATGGATCAGGGTTTCTTACCCGAGCAATTCACAGAGATCATGAGCCAGGCTCAATATCAGGTACCACCTATAAACAAAGCCCTGATTCGGTCGATCCTAAAGCAGGAATTAAAGGAATATCCAGAGCAACTTTTTAAAAGCTTTACTCCCGATGCGGTAGCTGCCGCATCTATCGGTCAGGTTCATAAGGCTACTTTAAAAGATGGGCGAAAAGCGGCGGTCAAAATTCAATATCCAAATGTGCGTGAGACCATTAACTCCGATCTGAGTATCGGTAAAATGCTTGCTAAACAACTCGTCAAAAAAGGGAGTGATATTGATCCTTATTTCAATGAGGTAAAAAATACCTTAATGATGGAAACTGATTACATCCATGAAGGAAAACAAATCAAAGCATTTTATGACCGATTTGATGGTGATAAAATTCATATTCCGGAGTGGATAGAAGAATACTCAACAGATAAAGTCTTAACTATGACATATCTGGAAGGTCGCCATCTTGATGCCTTTTTAGAAGAAGACCCCTCTCAGGATGAGCGTAATCATTTTGGGCAGTTACTTTGGGACTTTTTCCACGAACAAATTCGAGTGCATGATTATGTTCATGCTGATACTCATCCAGGTAATTTCCTATTCACTTATGATGGCAGACTTGGTGTCATCGATTTCGGATGTGTGAAGTTATTCCCACAAGAGTTCTTTCATAACTATCTTCGCCTTCTCCCTACTCATCTTGCCAAAGATGATAATGAAATACGAGAGCTCTATTATAAACTTGAGGTTCTGAAACCAGATTCCGAAGATCAGGAAATGGAACAGGCCTACTTCGAATTCGCCAAGAATTATGGCTTCACTTTTGCTCAACCGTATGAGACGGATACTTTTGATTTTGGAAACCCTGAATTTGAGAAAACGATTCGCCATTTCACTCAGGATGCCCCTTTATCAAATGAGCCTCGTGGGAATAAGCACTTCTTATATACAACCCGAGTTCATGTTGGGTTATATAATCTACTTATGAAGATGGGTGCACAAATCAAGACAAGAGAAAGCAAGGAGATCCTAACAGATCTCCTTGACATCAATCTCTAGTTATTAATGCTATTGAGGTACTTGTAGAATTCACTATCAGTAGATATGATAAGTGACGTTTCTGAATCGATTGTTCTTGTATAAGCTTCCATTGACTTAACGAAGTCATAGAGATCACGTGCTGCCGCAGACTTATTATATGCTGCATTGTAGATAGCAGCTGCTTCAGCATCCGCATCACCACGAATTTCTTCAGCCTGGCGGAAAGCTCCTGATTGAATTCTTAATAATTCCAGCTCTTTCTCACCATTAATTTTAGAAGCTTCACCCTGACCTTCAGATCTGAACTTATCAGCGATTCGGTTCCGCTCAGAAATCATTCGGTCATATACAGTTCTTCTTACTTCTTCCACATAATTGATTCGTTTGAATCTGAAGTCAAGAATTACGATACCAAGATCAGTGGCTCTTTCATTAGCGAGTTTTAGTATTTCTTCTTGAATGGCACCACGTCCTGAAACAATTTGCTCTAATGAATCTTCAACTACATCAGAAATTACACCATCTGTAATCGGTGTTCTGTTTGTAGATCTGATCACTTCAACCAAATCATTGTTGGCTACAGCATTTCTGGTTTCACCATCGAGGATATCATCAATTCTTGATTGAGCGCCTCTTTCATTTCCAAGACGTCTGAAGAATTGTAGAGGATCTGTGATTTGCCATCTGGCATAGGTATCCACAAAGATAAATTTCTTGTCTTTAGTTGGTACCTGATTACGATCGCCATCCCATTCCAGATATCTTTTTTCGAAATAGTTGGCATTCTGTACAAAAGGTATTTTAAACTTGATACCAGGAGTAGTAATAGCTTCTCCTGTAGGTTCACCAAATTGAGTAATTACAACTTGCTCTGTTTCATCAACAATAAATAAACCATCATACAAGGTCAGGAATACAAAGAAGCCGACCACAGATAAGACAATAACGCTTAGATTTTTCATGTTCGCCTCCCTAGTTTTCTTGTTGGTTATTGTTATTAGATTGAACACCATCTAACTGCATCTGCAGTAATGGCAACACACTATTTCCGTTTTGATCCACAACAATTTTCTTACCCATTTTCGGAATCACGTCTTCCATAGTTTCAAGAAATATTCTTTTCTTTGTCACCTCAGGTGCCTTAATGTACTCACTGTATAAAGCATTAAAACGAGCTACTTCACCTCGAGATGTATTCACCCTATCGATTGCATAACCTTCAGCTCTTGAAATGGTTTCCTGAGCTTCACCGGTTGCACGAGGTATAACTCTGTTATAATCGGCACGAGCTTGATTTATCAACGTTTCTTTCTGTTGTTGTGCTTCATTAACACCATTAAAAGAAGGCTTCACAGGATCTGGTGGATTGATATCCTGAAGTACAACCTGTTCAATTTTGATTCCAATTTCGTACTCATCGCATAAATCCTGGATGATGACTTCAGCTTGACTCGCTATTTCAGCACGCCCTACTGTAAGAACTTCATTCACAGTTCGGTCACCCACTATTTCCCGCATAGATGTTTCTGAAATATCTCTAAGTGTTTCATCAGGATTCCGAACCTTAAAGAGATAATTCTTAGCATCACTTATTCGGTATTGGACTACCCATTCAACATCCGCAAGATTCAGATCACCAGTAAGCATGATGGATTCACCATCCAGCCCTGATTTTGTATATGAAGATGAAACTCCAGCTGAAGTTGTTCTATATCCAAACTCCTGCTTTAATTGTCTTTCAACCGGTACTATGCGCACCTGATCTATGAAAGGCATTTTAAAATTTAAACCCGGTTCAGCTTCGTTGATATATTCGCCAAACCGTAATATTACACCCACTTCCTCGGGTTCTACCGTGAAGAATGATGAGGACCCAGTTGCAATCAGTACTACTGCAATGATAATGTACCTAAGGTTCTTTCGTATCCCATCAAACTCCGGCGGCATTTCAAAAGATGTGTTTTGTTTTTGCGCCATAATCTAACCTTAATTATTAGGAGATTTTTAATTGAGTTCAAAGTACTAAGAATAGTCTAAACTTTTAGACAAATGATTGTTGTATCGTCTTCTAAATTATAATTACTGAATTTTTGAATTCTTCGTTTTATCTCTTGTGAAATTTCATAGGCTGTGAGAGAGTCGGTTTCCATTTCTTGAATCATCTTTGTCACATTTTCAAAGCCAAACCAATTTCCATTAACATCAGATGCTTCTGGTAGGCCATCTGAATAGAACACAACTAAATCACCTTCCTGAAGTTGTGTTTCCTGACATTCATAATCTACTTCTTCTTTGATACCAAGCGGATAGCGAGGATCAGGTGTTTTAATAAATTCTGCCTTGCCATCTCTTTTGAGTACAGGAAAACAATGACCTGCATTAGATGTAATCATTCTCTTTGTATCAATTTCGAGTTTGGAAATAATACAGGTCACAAAAGTTTTAGCATCGGTACGATGATAAAGCGGTCCCGTAACTTCCCTTAAAATTTCGGATGGGTTATCCGCATGCATCCTTGAAAGCAGCAAGCCTGATGTGAACACAGCCGGCATTGCAGCGCGCATAGCCTTACCCGATACATCAACTACGGTCATAGTAAGGGTATCCGATCCAGCCCCTTTATTTTTTGTGTATACATAATCGTAGAAGTCACCACCAACTTCGAATGATGGTAGAAAGAAACCGTGCACATCAAATCCTTCACCTTTTGGTGGTTGAAGTGGCATCAAGTTATACTGGCTTTCTCTTGCGATTTCAATTTCTTTTTCAACCCGCATCACCTCAGCTTGCCTACTTTGATATTCCGGGATGTATGCTTCAAAATCTAAAACTGAGTTTCCATACTTATATGAAATGAAACCGAATAAAAGTGGCCCCATTATAATGAAAGCTTCAACCCACACGATATATGCAATATCTATGGATTTAGAATTCATATATGGAGTAATCAGAAACAACACCGTAAATACCCACCAACCAACTGAAACAGAGAGTAGTCCATAATTTTTGTAGAAATAAATGGCAAAGCATCCCATAATCATGAATGCTACCATATCAATGTACATACTGGCAGTGGTTCCAATTAACCTACCAACGAAAGTGAGAAATAAACCTGCTGTCAGTGCTGCAAGAACGTCGCGCACCCATTCCTTCTTTATCCATGATGTGAATAGATTATAGACCAAACCAATTTGAGAGAGGCTTACAATAAATACTGTTGACCATGCGCTCATATTAATTGTAAGTAGTTTTGGACTATTGGTTGCCTCACCAAAACCAAACTGACTGTCGGCCTGGATTATTCTTTCTTCAAAAAAGAACATACATAAGGTAAATACTCCAATCAGAATACCAGCCAATAAGTACCCTTTTATGAGCCCTTCCCCAATTTCTTTCATAAAGAACTTTCTGTTCCATAGTGCATCTATAACCGGTAATTGCTTGTGAAATGTTTTACGGGATGTTGATTCCCAACCCAGATAGACTGCAGCAGCAAAAATCCCCATTAACAAACCAAACAGAAGTTGATTTAAGTTAAAGATCAGGCTACCATTATCACCCACTATATCATTGAAGGTGTTAATGTAATAGATGGCTCTCCATCCCCACACAACTATAGTTATACTTGTAAACATGAACAGAGCTCTGCCCCATACAACTTCGCCTTTGGCTATTGATCTTACACCAACAATCAAACCTAGAATGGCGACTATGAAAACAAATACTATCTGAACAATAGCAAAGTTTAGAAAATCATCTTCTTCAGAATAATTCTCGTTCAGATTTTCCGGCTCAAGAGAATTTTTTGCAATAAACTTCTCAACCGAAGCACCGAATTCAACACGGGCCCCATACTCTTCCTTAAATTCCTTGATAACAGGCTTAAGTTTAAGAGACAGATATTCTGGACCTGGAAGATTTCTATTACGTTTTACCCAGCTATATTCTATTGAATTCCCGAGTTCACTTTTTTCCTGAAAAAGAAACTCCTGATCCTCATCAGTTACTTCAACATTTGAGAGCGTATCTTCATCAGCGATATCAGTTAGTTCATAATTGTTCAAGTTATAACTAAGAATATCACCAACAACTTTATTGGCAATCATTGATAATGAATCCCCGGATACAAAAGTAGGATTAATGTTATTTTGGCTTTCATAAACACGAATAACATTTCCCTCATTATTATACCTGAACTGTAGTCGACCAGTGTTTGCGAATACAGTAGATCCGCTTAATTGGTTCAGATTAGTATTGTCTTTGGCAGCGATACTAGTGACCCAAGTATTCAGGTGCGCTCCCCTTTCATTAAACTGCTGAGGGTAAACGAAGTCTCTATCTGAGAGGGTGTCTTTAAGAAAATTATAGTAACTAAAGTGTTGTTCACGGATTGTAAACAAACCCAAACTATCTACTGAAAACCCAAGTTCTTGTGCAAGAATTGCAGATTTTGCCTCAACTGCATTTTTGCTCTGTTCTATAGGTGCTCCCGTAGTGAAATCTATGTAGGGACGAAAAACGAAAAAGGAAACAATCCCTAGTATGGCTAATACCGATAATATGTACGTTTTATTTATCAAAAAAGGTTTCTGTTCTCTTCAAAGATATATGCATTAAATTTGCTTAGATTTCTACTCTCAATAACGATTTTTATAGGAAATTACATTAATTATAATTCGAGTGCGATGCGAGTCAGATTACGTTCATTACTGCTTTTTGTTACTTTTTTAATTCCACTTCAGATCATAGCCCAAAAACCATCTGATCAAAGGACTGATGAACTACTTCAAAACCCAAGGAGGAGCTTGCACACCTTTTTACATTGGCAACAGAAGGGTCATATAAATGAAGATTTGTTTGGACTGCCAATGGAACTCTATGCTGGAAGTAAAGAGGAAAAAATTGAGCTCTCCGAAAAACTCAAAAAAGTACTGGATGCTAAAGGCTTAATTGTTGTGTACGAACAAGCCCCAGGCAATAAAGATTATATAGATAGTTTGTCTGGAACTTCAACTTATATACTCTTTAATCAACTGCCTGAAGTTTATTTAATTAAAAATGGTAACAGATGGCTGTTTTCAAAAGCAACTATCGAATCAATTCCGGATTTGTATGAAAGCACCTTTAACTCTGTTATTCAATCTTTAATTGATAAGCTTCCTGAATGGTTTGATGGGACACTTTTTAATATTAAGTATTGGCAATATGCAGCCATATTCATTTGGCTTTTGACAGGATTAATAATTCGAAAGTTATTTGAATTCATTCTTAGTAATTATGTAATTGGGTTAACAAAAAAGACATCTTTTACATGGGATGACGAGCTATTGAAAGATATTAAAAAGCCCTCCGGTTTGATATTTCTTTCACTCTTCTTTTACCTAACCTATACAAACCTTCTTCTTCCTGTTGGTGTCAATTACTATCTCAGTTCTATTATAACCATTGTTCTTAGCATTGCTTTTATATGGCTTTTATATAATCTGTCTGATGTATTTGCTCGATACATATCCATATTTACAAGTCATACAAACAATAAGCTGGATGACGAGTTAATACCTTTAATAAGGAAAACTATACGGTTTTTTATTGTTGTGATGGGTGTAATTATTGTTCTCCAGAATCATGGTTACAATGTAGCTTCTTTAATTGCTGGCCTCGGAATTGGAGGGCTTGCTGTTGCCCTAGCTGCGAGAGATACACTAGCAAATTTCTTTGGCTCAATTACAATCCTACTTGATAAACCATTTAGAGTTGGAGATTGGGTCCAAATTGGTGGAGAAGAAGGGATTATTGAAGAAGTTGGTTTTCGCTCAACGCGAATAAGAACTTTCTATAATTCATTAGTATCAGTTCCAAACTCAAAAGTTGCCGACACCGCAATTGATAATCTTGGTTTAAGAAAATACAGAAGGTTAAAAATGAATCTTGGTTTAACCTACTCTACAAAACCGGAACAAATGGAAGCTTTTGTAGAGGGAATCAAAGGGCTGGTTAAATCCAATTCGAATATGCGGCAAGATTATTATGAAGTTCATTTTAATAGTTTTGGAGCGCATTCTTTAGATGTACTTGTATATGTCTTTTTCGATGTCCCAGACTGGAGTACGGAATTACAAGAACGGCATAACTTTCTTTTGTCAATTCTTCAACTGGCAGATGAGATCGGTGTTGAATTCGCTTTCCCAACTCAAACTTTACAGATTGATAGTTTTTATGGAGATGAGCCTAGAAAAGTTGGAAAGGATATGGACGCCGAGGAACTTGGTTCAGCCGTTTACTCATTCGGGCCAAAAGGCAATAGATTCAATAAGGAAGGAATTCAACTTTATAAAGATGGTAAACCAATTGATTTTGGGGCCAATAAATAAAAAAGCCCCTAAGTGGGGCTTTTTCAAATAAAGATTAATCTTCCTGCTTTTCAGCAAAAGCCTCAAAGACCATTACAAGATCAGCAGCAACCTCTTCTCGAGTTCTTCCTTCGATACGGTGCCTTGGAATCATGGCTCTAATTTCACCATCTACAAAATAAGCGAATGATGGAGATGATGGCGGGTAGTCACCAAAGTATTGTCTTGCTCGGGCTGTAGCTTCCTTATCCTGACCTGCAAATACAGTAAACATTTTATCAGGATGCACTTCTGATCGCTCAAGAGCGATTCCTAAACCTGGCCTTGAGTTTCCTGCAGCACAACCACACACTGAATTAATGGCAATCAGCATTGTGCCTTCTTTATTTTCAGAAATAGCTACATCAACTTCTTCAGGGGTAGTTAGTTCTTCAACCCCAAGACTGGTTAGCTCTTCTCTCATCCAAGATGTGTCGGGTCCGACACCAAAACCAAATTGCATAATAATTTCCTTTATGTTTCTCTAAATATTTTGGCTAAAGATAATCTATTTATATAAGAATTATTCCATCTTATGATCTTCATAAGACCTTTCTATATAACTTTTGAAAACAAAAAAAGGCCGGATTAACCGGCCTTAGAATTTTATTATTCCAGTGTACTATTTAGCTGCATCAAAATTAGCTGCTACCTGATCCCAGTTCACAACATTCCAGAATGCAGATATGTAATCCGGTCTTCTGTTTTGATAATGCAGGTAGTAGGCATGTTCCCAGACATCGAGTCCCATAATAGGAGTTAATCCATCCATGTAAGGACTATCCTGATTTGCCGTTGAATGAACATGAAGCTTTCCATCGGCATCTACAGATAACCAAGCCCATCCTGAACCAAATCTTGTTGCTGCGGCTGCATTGAACTGTTCTTTTAATGAGTCGAGGCTACCAAAGGTACTTTCTATTGCTGAAGCAAGGTCTCCACTTGGCGCGCCACCTCCATTTGGAGAAAGTACAGTCCAGAAAAGTTTGTGATTGGCATAACCTCCACCGTTATTAATTACATTCTGACGAACGCTATCGGGTACTTCATTAATTCTTGTCAGAACTTCTTCTATTTCAAGGTTTGCAAAATCATGCCCTTCTAAAGCGGCATTTACTTTGGTCGTGTAACCATTATGATGCTTAGTGTGGTGTATCTCCATAGTTCTTGCATCGAAATGTGGTTCCAAAGCATCATAAGCATAAGGAAGATCAGGTAGTGTATAAGCCATTTTCTCTATTTTTAAATTTTTTTGTAAAACTAGTTCATCCGGTATAATCATTATATACATACACGGACTTATAGAATAGTTCATAAAGATAAAAAGTTCCTTCTAAAGCTTTCGCAGTAAATGGCTTAGTAATTTATTAATACACATTAGCTAGCTTTTCAACATTAGTTTCCGATTTCACTTATCTTCGTCCCTTCAAACTAAAGATATTTATGAGTTACGATTACGATATTATCATCCTGGGGTGTGGCCCTGCCGGTTTTTCAGCCGCAATGCAAAGTTCAAAATTTGATAAAAATGTGGTTGTCGTTGAGGCAAATGCAGAATATTTAGGTGGCACCTGGATTAACACAGGTACAGTTCCTAGCAAATCACTTAGAGAGGCTGTTCGAGTTATTAAGAAATTTCGAAGACAATTCGGTGCCGTTAATGGCATGAAGCCTCATGAACGTTATAAAATGCAGGATTTACTTCACTACAAAGACAAAATCCTGGATTCAAAAAACAGCAAAGCACTTCGAAATCTGGAAAAAAACGAAGTTGAAGTAATAAGGGGCTATGGTAAGATCAAAGAGGAGCATGTAGTAGAGGTAGCTTTATCTGATGGTTCTGTAAAAGAAATATCAGGAAAGTATATACTATTGTGCACAGGAAGTAGTCCAATTAAACCAACCCAGTTTGAACTGGATCATAAAGTTGTACTTGATTACAAGTCAATTTTAAACTTGACCCATATCCCATCACGACTTGTCATAGTTGGTGGTGGCACAAATGCCATTGAGTTTGCAACCATGTTTTCAGCTACAGGAACAAGGGTTTCTATTCTGAATGAAAACGATGTATTCCTCGATTTTCTGGATGATGAGATCAGGGATGAAATGGTGAAAATTCTCGATAATACTGGCGTAGATGTATACAATAGTGTCAATAAAATTGAGGTAAGAGAAAATCCAATTCGAAACCGAAAAGAAGTTGCATACACTCAAAAAAACAGTGATGAGCTTCATGTTGTTGAAACCGAATATGTTCTTTATCTGGGTGGTAAAACTCCTAATACATCCAATATTGGACTGGAGAATTTAAATATTCAGGTTGGTGAGGAAGGATTTATTAAAGTTGATGAAAATTATAAAACAAATGCTGAATCAGTTTATGCTGTAGGTGACATCATTGGATTTCCAGCTCTTGCTTCTATCTCTTTTTCAGAAGGTAGACTGGCCGTATGTAAAATGTTCGGTATAAAAGCATTTGAAGTACCTAAACAGGTACCCTATGGAATTTACTCAATTCCTGAGATGTCAAACATTGGCTTAACCGAAAAGGAAGCCATTGAACAGGGTTTAGATATTACTGTTGGTAGAGCACATTACAATAATATCACACAGGCTGATATCAGCAACCAGCAAGAAGGTCTGCTTAAGATTGTATTTGATACCAAAACGCTCAAGATCTATGGTATTCATATTATTGGTGAAAGAGCCAGTGACTTAATTCATCTTGGCCAAGCTGTAATGTCTCTTGATGGAGATATTAGGTACTTCATCAATCATGTAATGAATTACCCAACTTATACTGAAGCCTACAGAATTGCTGCTTTTAATGGCATTAACAGAGTGTATAAAGCAGGCGTGAAGTACAAAAAAATTCTAAAGAATAAACAGAAGAAGGAATCTGATAAAAAAGACTAGATATAGTGGATCGCCTTGATGAGTCCTTCTGAATCTTTGGAGGGACTTTCCGGGATTGTCTTTATTCCTGATTCCTCACTCCTTTTTACAGAGTAGGCAAGAATCATAGAATCAACAATATCGTCTTCACCCACTTCATTTCTCCGATACTCTTCTTTTATGATTCGGAAAAATTCATCTGCCCCCTTTTCTTCAGATGAAATCAATTCCAGGCGATGTTTGACTCCTTTTTTAAGGTTCTTTTTCTGATAGATCATCCCGCCATTCAATTTTTGGAATAGGAGCTCCGGATGGCTCTCAAATACTTTCTCTTTTAATTCAACCTGTTCTCTAAGGAATGTATCAATCAATTTAATTTTAGGCGTGATGTTCCACGATTGAAGAGAAAGTTTCTTCTCTGTGTATTCAAAGCTAATCACATTTGCTTCAACATAGGTTGGTGCGTCTAAGGCAGGACGAATAGGTGGACTAAACACACTTGAGAAGTATTCAGATCCCAATTCTTTTCTAAGAAGCTGATCACACTCTCTGTGATACTCCTCGTCTTCAAGCCCAATAGGCATATCTATAAAAATGCGATCATAGGTGTTGAAGGCTTCAAGTAATTCATCATCAGATCTCAGTACTTTATACTTTTCATTTCCCTTATCAAAGGAAATCAAAAGCCATCCAGCTCTACAACCATCAATACCAGCTGTTTTCATATCAATCTCTTGGTTTTTTAATAGCAATGTGAAGTTCATCGAGTTGATGATTATCAACATCACCTGGGCTGTTATCCATTAAGCTTTGTGCTTTCTGATTTTTAGGAAATGCGATTACATCCCTTAAGCTACTTGCACCTGTTAAAATCATGGCAATTCTATCCAAACCAAGGGCAATGCCACCATGTGGTGGAGGTCCAAAACGGAATGCGTCTAGTAAAAACCCAAACTTCTCCTGAGCTTCATCTTCTTTGATACCCAGAACATCAAACATCTTCTTCTGTAAATCCTGATCAAATATTCTTATCGAACCACCACCAATTTCACTCCCATTGAGCACCAGGTCGTAGGCTCGTGAGTTTACAGAGGCCGGATCGCTATCCATTAGAGGAATATCTTCTTCTTTTGGTGATGTAAAAGGATGGTGTAGGGCCACAAATCTCCTTGCCTCTTCATCCCACTCAACAAGAGGGAATTCAGTAACCCATAAGAAATTGAATTTTGATTCGTCGATCAGATTCAGGTCCTTTGCCATCATCAGCCGAAGCTGACCAAGCTGGTTTAGGACATCGGGTTTCTTTCCAGCAAGAATGAGAACAAGATCCCCTGTTTTTGCAGCAGAAGCCTTAATCATTTGGTTCAAAATATCTTCAGAAAGGAATTTTGCAACACTACAAACAGGCCCATCTTCAAGCATCTTAATGTAAATAAGACCAGCAGCCCCCGTTTCTTTCTTAACCCTTTCAGTAAGTCTGTCTATTGCACCCCTACCCATTTCACCTTCACCTGGAACGGTGATGCCAACAACTCCACCACCATTAGCAACAGTACCTGAAAAAACTTTGAATTCGGCCTCTTTGACAATTTCTGAAAAGTCAACAAACTCAAGACCAAATCGTGTATCTGGTTTATCTGATCCATAAGTATTCATAGCTTGTTCATAGGTCATGCGAGGAAAAGGAGTTTGAATATCCATATCCTTGCATTCCTTAAAGATGGCTTTCATAAGTCCTTCATGAACAGAATAGATATCTTCCTCATCCACAAAACTCATCTCAACATCTATCTGTGTAAATTCAGGCTGGCGATCAGCTCTCAAATCTTCATCCCGAAAACACTTCACAATCTGGAAGTATCGATCAAAACCGGACACCATAAGCAATTGCTTATATGTTTGAGGGCTCTGGGGAAGCGCAAAAAATTTACCCGGGTTAACTCGACTTGGCACAAGATAATCTCTAGCCCCCTCCGGAGTACTTCTCATTAAAACCGGGGTTTCAACTTCCATAAAATCCTGATCGTAATAGAAATTTCTGACAGCTTTATAAATTTTAGAGCGCAGATGGAAGTTTTTCTGAATCTCAGGTCTTCGTAAATCTAGATATCTGTACTTGAGCCTGAGCTCTTCCCCGGTTGGTATTCCATCCTTTATTTCAAAAGGCGGAGTTTCAGACTTTGAATAAATCTTTAGTTCTTCCACCTCTATTTCAATCTCACCAGTAACCATCTCAGGGTTAATGTTTTGATCATCTCTTGAAATTACCTGACCTCTTATTCCGATCACAAATTCATTCCTCAGTTGCTCTGCTTGTTCATGCAGAACTTTATCACCTTCAGTAAATACGATTTGAGTAATTCCGTAGCGATCTCGCAGATCGATAAAAATGAGACCACCTAAGTTTCTACGAGAAGAGACCCATCCTTTTAATACTACACTTTCGCCTTTATGAGTGGCGTTTAACTCTCCGCAGGTATGCGTGCGTGACAATGACATAATACTGAATGATAATTGTATAACTTTCGGTTACAGAAGGGCTGAAAATACGCATAATGCCAACTAATCACCTAATGATATGCTGATTGAAAATATTTTTTGGATCAACCTATTTGCCACACTTTTCATGACTGGGCTCATATGGATGGTGCAGTTAGTTCACTATCCATCATTTGCTCTTATTTCAACTGAAAAATGGAAAGCATATCACCATCATCATACTCATTCCATCGATAAAATTGTTATACCTGTAATGTCAATAGAGTTAGCCACATCAGGAGCTTTATTCTGGTTCTCTGAGGGCTACATCAATTTTGAAGCCATAGGTTTTTATCTCGTGATCGGAGTGTGGATTAGCACTGGATTATTTTCAGTTCCAACTCACTACAAAATGGGTGAAAGTAACTCAATGGAACTGGTTGACCGGCTTGTGAATACCAATTGGATACGTACAGCACTTTGGTCAGTGAAGACTGTAATTGGTTTTATATCAGTGACATAACAAAGCAATAATTAGCTTTTCTCATGGAATGTCGTATATTTATTGTCCCCATAATTCTACGGCGGACATGAAAAAAATATCATTGGTAATAGCGGACGGGAATGAAATATACTTAGAAGGAATGCGTGCCATCCTTTCGAAGTATAAGCATATTGATATTGCCAACACGTATACACATGGCGGCCAGATACTTGTTGAAGCTCTTTCTCCTAAAATAAACGTCATAATCGTTTCATCCTATTTACAGGATATTGATGGACTTGAAATAGCTTCTGCTCTTCATAAAAAATATCCGGACAAACACATAATCATTATGAGTAATCAAACTAATGATGTAAATCTGGATAAGTTTCTTGAGTGTGGGGCAATGGGATTAATGCTGAACTCAACTCCTCCCAATGAGTTTCTGCATGCTTTACAAAAAGTAGCCTCAGGTGAACGATATCTTGGGAAGCATTTCTCTAAGTTGATTACTAAGGAATACATTCGCTTATCAAAACAGAGATTCCCTCAAGAGAAGAAAACTAAGATCACCAAGAGAGAAAAAGAGATACTTAGCTTATTAACTGAAGGCTTAACAAGCTCTGAAATTGCCAAGCGATTATTCATTTCGCCTCGTACGGTAGATACTCACCGAACCAATTTATTACATAAGCTGAACTTGAAAAATACAGCTGCACTCGTGCGTTATGCTGTTGAAAACGAGCAGTCTGTCTCGGCTTAAGTAGTAAACTACGTAATTATACGTAGACAAAATACGTATTTAAACTTATTGAGCATACGCATCTTAAAGAGTACGTTTTGAGTGCAAATGGGGTAATAGCCGTCTGTAGATGATATTTAGCAGCCTCCCTTGATTGGAAGGCTGCTTATTTTTTGCCCGCCAGTCAACGATATATCAATTATCCGTTCTCTTATTCTTTCCTTTGTGTATTTGCGAATGATCACCAAGATATTAGATTTAGTCATTGGTATATATTCTTTAGGGTAAATCAAGACTTAATAAAAGATAGTGGGATCATGAAAAAGCTAGTTTTTCTATTAGTACTAACTCCAGGGTTAATTACAGCACAAGAGAACGAATATCTTGTAGTTCAAAATGTGATGTTTGAAGTAGAGCAACAACATAAAGCTGAATTTGAGGCAGGCTTAGCTGAGCACAACAGAATTTTTCACAATAAAACTGAATTTGGGGCGAGGGTCTATACAATTGATAATGGGCCTAATACTGGGAATTATATCTGGTCAATGGCCATGCCCTGGCCGGCTCATGACAGCCGACCCTCATCCGAGGAGCATGACACTCACTGGGATGAAAAAGTTGCGAGATTCACTATTAGTAACCCGAACTCAACATTCTGGAGATGGGATTTTGAACGCTCAGTTATGCCGGAAAACTTCAAAGTAAACAAACTCATGGTTTGGGTACTTGATGTAGAAGAGAGGCAAATGTCTGTAGTAAATGAAACTATGGATAAAGTAAAACGAGTCTATGATGAGAAAATCCCTTTTGGAAGAATTGGCTTTTATGTTAATGAGATGCCTATTGCATCTGAAGGTAGAGATATTGCCGTTGTGAATTTCTTTAGTAGTTATTCCTGGATGTCGACCGACAATGAATTCTCTACTAAGTTCGAAGAGATCTATGGTGAAGGAACATTCGAACCTTTTATTGAAAAATGGTTTGCTGCAACTAACAGTACTGCTTATGAAATCTGGGTATATAATGAAAGGTTAAGCGGCCTTTCTGACTCCATGACCAGAATACCGAACCAGTAAATAAAAAAAGGCCTGATGTTTATCATCAAGCCTTTAGTTCTTTCAAGTCTATGTAGCGAGGGAGGGACTTGAACCCTCGACCTCCGGGTTATGAATCCGACGCTCTTACCAGCTGAGCTACCTCGCCGCGAAAGGGCAACAAATATACCACTTTTCACACCATTTGGTAAACGTTTTTTGTCAATTAGTTTCAGCTAAGTTTATTAACTTCATTCTCTCTAAAAAAAGCTGAATCAATCTATTAATGGCACAAAAAATCACATCCAGGGAACAAGATTATTCCCAATGGTACCTCGACGTAATCAAAGAAGCTAAACTGGCAAGTCATTCTCCTGTGAGAGGCTGCATGGTTATACGCCCAAATGGTATGGCACTCTGGGAAAATATGAAAGCCGGTCTCGATGGCATGTTCAAAGAGACTGGTCATGAGAATGCCTATTTCCCCATTTTTATACCAAAATCTTTCTTATCAAAAGAAGCTCAACATGTCGAAGGTTTTGCAAAAGAATGTGCTGTAATTACTCACTCCAAACTAAAAGCAGTTGATGGCGGCGTGGAAGTGGACCCTGATTCTAAGCTGGAAGAAGAATTAATTGTACGGCCAACTTCTGAGACAATAATTTGGGATACCTACAAAGATTGGATTCAATCATACCGTGATCTACCAATTCTAATAAACCAATGGGCGAATGTGGTTCGTTGGGAAATGAGAACCCGACTCTTCCTAAGAACAATGGAATTCCTCTGGCAGGAAGGTCACACTGCACATGCAACCGAAGAAGAGGCTGTTGAAGAAACTCTTCAAATGCTGGAAGTGTATCGAACTTTTGCAGAAGAGTATATGGCTATGCCTGTAATTACGGGTGTTAAGACTGAATCTGAGCGATTTGCCGGTGCCGTTGACACCTATTGTATTGAAGCCTTAATGCAAGATGGCAAAGCCCTTCAAGCTGGTACATCACATTTTCTTGGGCAGAATTTTGCAAAAGCATTCGATGTGAAA
>CBFHVG010000017.1:0-4123 GCA_965659005.1 uncultured Balneolaceae bacterium | reverse complement strand
TCAAAGTCTAATCTCGGGAATGACCAGTCAGTACCTGAAATATCTGCAACTGACCTTGGTACTAATTTGTGTGAACCGAAGGTTGAAGTCATGATTCCACAAATTGAAGTAAATGTAGCAGCATCTTTAATTTGCTGATTTACATCACCTGGGAAACTAGTTTCACCAACTTCATCTGAACGAGTATCTTCATTAAAGATTACACCACCGAGTGTGTTAGCACCGTTTGCAATAGTGAACTCACCAAAACCACCTTGCTCAACAAATACTGCATCATCAAAGCAAACTAGCATACCTTCGTAAGCTTCAGCTTCACCATTATCCTGAGTTGCAGCAACATCATCAGAAAGAACTGAAGGAATTGCAGCCGCTACATCATTTCCTGAGCTTTGAACAGTGAAAGTTAGGTTTGTTAACTGTGTAAGTGTTGCACCTGTTGAGCGAACAGCAGCCTCAGTTACAGTTGCATTTGTAATGTTGATCACATCACCTTTTGCCAGATCTGAAGTAGCTGCAGTTTTTTCAAGGAAAATTCCTGCCCATTGACCTGAAGTGTTGTTATTGTCATGTAGAACAATGATTCCATCATCTTCATCTGAAACAATAGTTCCAGTGATATCCATTGTTAGTGTATCACCAGCAAGTGGAGATGCACCAGCGCCTAGAGTTGGAGTTTTCTGAATGATTTCAGTACCTGAAATACCATTATCAGAAACCACAAAGTTCAGAGTACCAACTGCAGGGAATGTTCCACTAAGGTCACCAGATACAGATCTGATGCTGTAACCTACAACATCACCATCAGCAAGTGTTGGGAAAGTAAATTCATAAGTATCACCAGCAGAATTGGTCATATCTGCAGTAACAGCGTCTCCACCGGAAACGATATAGGTAATTTGAACAGTGTCAACAGTACCACCAGCAACTTGTGATACAACATCAGCTGATACAGTGATGGCATCAGAAGTTGAGAAGAATGCCTGATCCGGAGAAATCTGCACGTTGTCAGTTAATGGAGGAGCACCAGTTACAACGATATCATTTGGCCATTCAAAGGTAACACCGCTACCAAGGTCAGCGCCGTTATCAAAACGAGTTGAATCCTGTGACCAGAAGGTACCATCTTCAAATGGGTTAATGTTGAAAGTATCAAAACCATCAGCATTATCACCAGCTGGGTTATCACCATTAAGAACAACAAAACCAGCTACGTCAGCAACAGAACCTGATGCAGGTGGTTCGAATGCACCTTTACCGCCATTTTCAGCAGATCTTCTAAAGTTAAATCCTGCTCTATAGCTGTCTAGGTTATCATTTCTAACGCGAAGAGATGTATCATAAATCCACACTCTTGAAGTGCCATCAACAGCCCAGTTAGGTCTGTCACCAAGCTCCTGAACAATTACACTTGCATCTTCAACTTTTACATAAGCACCATTGTACTTTGTATAATTTGCAGCGTTTACCTGGTAAGTTCCGTCACCATTATTGGTATTTAATTCATCAAGAGTAATTACCCAAGGATCTAGGAGAGGAGCATATTCCGGAGCGTCAACATTAACGTTTCCAACTTCAACAGCTTCTTCAGTCATGTTAAACTGAGCTGTACTTCCAAAGAAACCTAGTGTTCCTGTAAAGTCGTAAATACCACCTCTTAATAGGTTCTCAACAAATTCGATTTGTGATTCCACGATCTGAATAGACATACCAGCACGGCCTTCTGCATCATTAAGAGCAGTGGTGTCAGTTACGAATAAGTGCATACGACCGATTGTACCGTCGCCAGTATTAAATGTCGCCAAACCTGAAGAACGAGGATTGGAAACTACGATAGCTGTGAAAGTAACAAGGCTACCTGCTAAAGGATGTGCTTGGATTTCAGCATCACTTGCATCTACAAGAGGTGCCGGGTAGGTGTTTAAGTCACGTATTGTGACCGATTGCTGGGCTGTAGCAAACATTGGTGCTAAGCCTATAATAAGTAGTAAAAGAAAACGTAGCGTTTTTGCCATTATTTCTCCTTGAGTTATGGTTGTTTGTTAGTTACTTAATGATTGCAAATTTTCCTGTCTGTACTCTCCCTGAAACTAGATCTTTGACAGTATATAGATACAATCCTGTAGTAATATTTTGATTTGCCTGTGATTGTAGATCCCAGGCTTCTTCACCACCAGCAAGTATGCGTGGATCATCACTAAATTCATTATACCAGTTAATATTTCCGGTATTATTGGAAGCATCATGACTCAGTTCAGCCACAATTTCTCCCGCTAGTGTATAGATTCTGATCTCGGATTTTGCCGGTAGATTATAGAAATACAATTTTCTGGTATCCTCACTGATACCATCCCAGGCAGCATTTACGCGGTATGGGTTTGGATATACACCCACTTTATATTCATCTGCATTGCTACCAAAATTTTCATTTGCTTGAGTGCCTGGGAAAACCCTGACAGAATTCACATTGACCGAACTTTCAAGACTGGAAATCTGAAATGTCTCACTTCCTCGGTCAAAAGCGGTGACTGAGAATTGGTACTGCCAGCCACTTAAAAGCCCCGTGATTTCGTAGGCATATTTATATTGAATTGGATCACCGGGGAAAGTAACAGGGTCCTGTAATTGAACCTGCTCCAGACCTCTGTTAAAACCAAAGTTATTATTGGGTAAATCGTATTCTTCAATTAACCTTGGTGTAGGATTAAGATCGTCTCCCAAGTCAGATCGATAAATTCTGTACCCTTCAAAATCTAGTTCACCTGAAACAGGGTCAATTGACAAATCTGATGTTTCCGCATTATCATCCCAATATATAATAGCCTTACCAGGCTCAAGCTCTACTCTAATATTCGGATCATCGGGTGGTGTTGGAAACAGGTACCTATCCAGAGTACCATTATTATTAATATCCTCTTCGGCATCGAGTACACCATTATTATTTGCATCTTCCCCCTGAAAAACTCGATTCAATGAATTCACTGTTTGAACAAGATTCACTCTGGATTCATCATTATCAACAGCCTTACCATCTAAACCCTGAAATTCTTCGGGTTTTAAAGCGGCAGAGTAAGCAAAATAAATTACAATGGTTTCACCTGGCTCAACTTCCTGAAAAGGGCCTATTGACAAAAATGTGATGTAGTTACCTGTGGCAGTCTGACCATCTTCTCTAAGAGCATCTCGAATGGGCGTACCATCATTAGTGGTTCCTTCCAAATCCAGAGGCTCAGACATTCTTTGATAGCGATCAATATCATCAATAGGTCTTGCAAAATCTCCAATACCACTTGCAAATAACCAATATGATGGGTCTACGCTCGGAGCCCGAACACCCTGCGATGTTAAATACTCTTCATTCGATGGGTGGAAGAAATTATCACGGTATTCAGCTCCCATTAAAGTTAAGCCTGCATAAGTATTAATACTTGGATCATCAGGTGAGCCTGCATCAAACACATATGCAGTGTAAAGTGAATCCAAATAGCCTAAACCGTTTTTATTGAAAAATGCCCCACCACCCTCGATTGTAGTAAAGACATTTCTAACTACAAGGTCAGCATACATTCCTACATAAACACTGTCCCAAACGAAACCGTCGTCATTACCTGAATGAATCTGACTGTTGTTTGTAATTTCATACTTAAGGATTGAGAAGTTTTCCGTAAATGGAAATCCCCAGTTATAACTTTCTAAGTGAACATCAGCGAAAAGAGGCGAGATATGACCATTTATTGGTGTTGGGGCATTGTTGAAATCAAGGACTGTTCTTCGATCTGAAAAATCCAGTATGATATCCTGCTGACTTACACCAAGCCCTGTTTCTTCTCCTTCTATCCTTATTTCTCTGTCGGCAGAGAATTCAAAACCTGCAATACCAGTTCTGAAACCAGCTGAATTTGTTACAGATGACGTGCTTACTCTTATCTCGCTTCCGTCTATAAAAGCACCCAGCCAAATTCCTGCCTCAAAAAGATGCTCAGTTCCTGTATTTGAGGGATAGCGCATAGAAAACCCATTCTCAGGCACATTACGTACATCAGGCTTCCCAATGGTGCCATAATTTGTAAGAGACAAACCCAAGATTCCAGTAGTGGTCTCAGCTCTTTCAAATTGTTCCTGAGCA
>CBFHVG010000016.1:0-6950 GCA_965659005.1 uncultured Balneolaceae bacterium | reverse complement strand
ATCAAAAAAGCCATCAATCCTACAGAGACTTTGTTTGTTGTGGATTCGATGACGGGTCAGGATGCTGTGAACACAGCAAAGGCATTTAATGAGAGAATAGATTTTGATGGCGTCGTTTTAACCAAACTTGATGGCGATACTCGTGGTGGCGCCGCACTTTCCATCAAGACGGTTGTAGAAAAACCAATTAAATTTGTGAGTACCGGCGAGAAGCTGGATGCTCTTTCACCATTTTATCCAGACAGAATGGCCCAGAGAATTCTGGGCATGGGTGATGTGGTTTCTCTGGTAGAAAAAGCCCAGTCTCAGTTTGATGCTGAGCAGGCTATGAAGCTTCAGAAAAAGATCAAATCCAACAAGTTTGACCTTGAAGACTTCCTCGACCAGATTCAAAAAATTAAGCAAATGGGTAGCTTTGGCGATCTGGTAAACATGATACCGGGCGCAAGCAAAATGGTTGGCGATCAGGAAATTGGCGACGACGCTTTTAAGCCAATTGAGGCCATTATTTTTTCCATGACTGTTGAAGAGCGTCAGAACCCAGAGTTATTAAATGGTTCCAGAAGAAAAAGAATTGCTGAAGGTTCGGGTCGCACTGTTAAAGAGGTAAACGATCTGATCAAACAATTTAAGCAAATGAAAAAGATGATGAAGTCTATGTCCAAAATGGGAAATATGGGCAAGATGCTTCAGTCTATGAATGCAATGCCGGGAAGGCGAAACTGAAATTAAACTAGTTCAAACACACAGGAGATAATCATTGATTAAACTAAGATTACAAAGAAAAGGACGTATCCGTCGTCCTATTTATCACATTGTAGTTGCTGACAGCCGTGCAAAACGCGATGGTAGAATCATCGAGCAGGTTGGTCGATACGACAACGTGAGTGAGAAGAAAGAAGTGGTTCTTAATGAAGACCGCATCATGTACTGGCTCGATACCGGCGCCCAGCCATCTGATACTGTTCGCAGCATCCTAAGAAATGAAGGTGTTCTATATAAGCGCCACCTGCTTAAGTGGGGCAAATCTGAGGAAGAGATTGCAGCAGCTATGCAAGAATGGGCAAGCTACCGTGAGTCTAAGAAAGAAACTGAATCAAGCCACAAAGACATCATGAAGGATGTTCTTGCTGCTGAAGAGAAAAGCTACAAAAACGCTGTGAAAACCAAAGCAACAAAGGCTGCTGAAGAAATGGCTGAGGAAGCAGAAACTCAGGAAGAAGTTGCAGACGCGGTTGATGAAGTTGTAGCTGAAGAGGAAGTGGCTGAAGAAACAGCTGTTGCAAAAGAAAAAGCAACTGAAGAACCTGCAACTGAAGTCGAAGAGGTTGTTGAAGAAGCTGCTGAGGAAGTAGCTGAAGAACCTGCGGCTGAGGCCGAAGAGGTTGTTGAGGAAGCTCCGGCAGAAGAAGCTACTGAGGAAGTAGTTGAAGAGCCTGCGGCAGAAGTTGAAGAGGTTGTTGAAGAAGCTCCAGCAGAAGAAGTTGCTGAAGAGCCTGCGGCTGAAACAACGGCACAACTGTCTTCAGACATGACTGCTAAGGATGCTATTGCTCATATCAAGAATACTGATGTGGAGCAATTGAAAGGTTTTGTAACAGAAGCTGAAACTCGTAAAACAGTTCTGGCTGCCTGGGAAGAAAAAAACAGCTAATTAAATGAGGTAGCACATTAATTATGACCGCTACCCATCAGCCGTTTTTTGAAATTGGCCGTGTTGGTAAATCACATGGCTTAAAGGGTGAGGTTAAGGTTGATTTCATCCTTGAAGATTTTGAGTTAATCAGTGAGTTATCGCTGGTTTACCTGAAAAGTCCAGGAGGTGATATGGTTCCACATAGAATTAATGATGTGAGATTAGCCGGACCACCTTCTAATCAGTCGTTCTTTGTTCTTTTTGACAAAATTGATGATCGCAATAAAGCTGATTCCATCAGGGATTGCGGATTAATGATCGAAGACAGTAATGCTGAAGAATGGAAAAACAACAACCTGGATGATCCTTTCTTACATTATGAAGTTGTAGACCAAAACATGGGACCGGTTGGTAATGTAACCGATATCATGGAAACAGCTGCACACTTAATTCTGATCTGCTCATCTGAGGCTGGTGAGATTATGATTCCTTTTGTGGATGAATACATCTTATCTGTTGATGACGACAAGTCTGTTATTCATTGCATGAATTTGAATCAGTTAATGGAGTAATGATATGAGAATTGACATCATTTCAGCAGTACCACAGGTTTTATCCGGCCCCCTCGAACACAGTATAGTAGGAAGGGCAAAGGAAAAAGGTCTTGTTGAGATTCATATTCATGACCTGCATGACTTCAGCGAAAATAAACACCGAAAAGTGGATGATTATCCATATGGAGGTGGGGCTGGTATGGTTTTAACTGCGCAGCCAATATTTTCATGCATCGAATCATTGAAATCTGAAAGAGATTATGATGAGGTTGTATTCACGGCACCTGATGGTGAACATTTAAATCAGGATATGGCGAATGCTTTTAGCCTAAAAGACAATTTGATCATTCTTTGCGGACACTATAAAGGGGTAGACCAACGGGTTCGTGATGAGTTGGTTACCAAAGAGATCTCTGTAGGTGATTATGTATTATCAGGCGGAGAATTACCCGCGATGACCATGGTTGATGCTATTGTCAGGCTTATTCCCGGTGTAATCGGAGATGCAGAAAGCGCACTTAATGACTCGTTTCAGGACGGCTTGCTTGATGCCCCGGTTTATAGTAGGCCATCGACATTCAAAGATCTTGAGGTTCCTGAAGTATTACTATCAGGAGACCAGAAAAAGATTGATGCATGGAGAAAAGATCAGGCGATTATCAAAACAAAAGAACGTCGTAAGGACTTATTTGAACAGTTTAAAAAAGAAACAGAACAAGAATAATATCTGAACAGATATTCAATTTTATACAAATATGGATAAGCTAAAATTAATAGAACAAACTCAGGTTAATGATAACCTGCCGGAATTCACAGCAGGTGATACAGTTAATGTACACTATCGTGTTCGTGAGGGTGAAAAAGAAAGAATTCAGCAGTATCAAGGTGTTGTAATTGCTGAAAGAGGTAGTAGTGCTAACAAAACATTTACTGTTAGAAAAATGTCTAGCAACGTGGGTGTTGAGCGTATCTTCCCTCTTTATTCACCATTCATTGCAAAAATTGAAGTAATAAGAAGAGGTAAGGTAAGACGTTCTAAATTGTTCTACCTAAGAGAGCTTAGAGGTAAGGCAGCCAGAATCCAGGAAAAAGATTCTAAAAGGTAATTAATCTAACTCTTTATCTGACAGAGACTTTAGTTCTGTCATTTACTTCTATTTGTTTAATTGTATATCTGAATGAACATTATTCTATTTGGACCTCCGGGCGCGGGAAAAGGAACTCAGGCTAAACTTCTTCAAGAAGAGCTAAAAGTTCCTCATCTTTCAACCGGTGATGCCTTCAGAAACGCCATTAAAAACCAAACCGAGCTTGGAAAAAAAGTAAAGTCTATCTTGGATTCAGGCCAGCTGGTTTCTGATGAGATTGTTGTTGCTCTCGTTGAGGAAACCATGATCGGTGAAGAGTTTAAGAAAGGGTTTTTACTTGATGGCTTTCCTAGAACGGTTCAACAAGCTGAAGCGCTAGATGCTATTCTGGAAAAGAAAAACCAGAAAATAGATGCCTTTGTTGTACTCACCGTTCCTGAAGAAGAACTAATCCGTAGAATTACAACTCGCGGTGAAGGCCGAGCCGATGATACCGAAGAGAAAGTAAAAACCCGGCTAGAAGTCTATCATTCTGAAACCAAACCCGTTCAGGCTTATTATGAAACCAAAGATTTGGTAAAAGAAATAGATGGTATCGGTAGTATTGAGGAAATCTTCCATCGAATCGTTTCTTCACTAAAGTAGAATACCTGTTCAGGTTCTTTTTATAAGCTCCCTTTCTTGTCGATTGGGAGCTTTTTTTATTCTGAGAAAAGGCTAATGATCGCTTCCTTCACATCAAGAATGCTTTTTACTTCGCTGAACTTATTTGAGCTCTTTCCATAAACCCAAAGAGGTACCTCATTTCTGGTATGAGTTTTTACAGACAGATCCTCAATATTTCCATGATCACTTGTTATCAAAAAAGTGTCTTCTTCTCTCATATTATTCATAACTGTGGTAACGAATGCATTTAGAACTTGCAAGACCTGCTCTGCTTTATTTAAGTCTCTGGAATGACCTGCTTTGTCTGTCAGATAATATTCGAATAAGACTAAATCATGAGATTCGGCTTCATTTACTAATCTGATAGCTCCTTCTTCAGCACTAATCTCTTTTACTCCCATGTCCAGATAAGTATTCCATCCTTTCTGTACAATATCAGCGGTGATACCCCTATCATTTTCAATATCCTTCTCAGTATATAAAGGAATTCCTGCGCTCCTGGTCATTAAGGTAGTACAAGACCACCTATTCCTTTTTTCAGCCGATTGGAAGAACGGTGGTGGATACGCATTTACAAATTGAGCTGACAAACCTAGTTCTTTAACTGAATGAAATATGCTTTCTTTTTTAAGCAGGTTTTTAATGCCAGAATGAGGGTATGGACCAAAGTGTTTACCTATTAGCTTGGAAGCATTTACGCCTGTAAATAATGTCGTTTGTCCTGTTCCTGACTGAGGTAAACCCTCTACCCCAAGATTGGCATCAATCCCTTTAAATAGAAGTTTTTCCCCTACTATTTCTTTGTAATCCTTAAATAAACCCTGCCCATTTGTGAGCTTCTCCACAAACTCATATTTGTGGGTATAGAATGGGTTTTTATCATTCCTTTCACCTATACCAACACCATCAATAAAAAGAAAAATCAAGGACATTAGCGTTCGAGTATAATAGTTACTGGACCGTCATTTAGTAAAGAGACTTTCATATCGGCTGCAAATATCCCGGTTTCTATTCGAAGATTTGTGCTATCCTTCAGATATGAAATCATATCCATATAGAGCTGATTTGCTTTTTCAGGTCCGGCAGCCTCTATAAATGAGGGGCGTGTTCCTTTTTTTAGATTACCATACAAGGTGAACTGTGAAACAAGGAGTATTCCTCCCTGTATATCATCAACTGATTTATTCATTTTCCCTTCATCATCCTGGAAAATGCGCAGCTTTAACAGTTTATCTGCTATCCATCTCATCTGCTCATTAGTATCATCTTCATGCACACCTAGAAGAACTAATAATCCTTCCTTAATTTCCCCTGTTGTTTTCTGATCGACAACAACACTGGCATGTTTTACGCGCTGAACAACGGCTCTCATAAAAATATAGACTGTTGATTACTATGTGAATATGTGTGGAAATGTAGGGTAAAACTTGTTCACCTTAAAAATTGTACACCACCTCTAACATTTTTCTATGGATATACACATGACTAACTAGAGAGATCAGTGTGTTAACTACAAATTATATACATAAATGTGTGATGTATGTCTGAATGTGAATAGTATTTAAATTACTTCCTAAACAATTGTTTTTACTAGCTCTTTTATCAACATATCTATTAACATATAGGTTGATGTTAATCACATATATAAAGCACAATCATCTTATCCACATATCCACAGCATTCTACTACTTACTACAATATTTATAAATTTATAAGAGATATAAACTTCCCTGTGGAAAAGAACCTTAAATATTTTTTCAGAGAGGAAATCAAAGATGGTATATTTGGTTCAAGTTAATCAGGAATAGGATGAGCAAGGAAAAATTCACATACAAAGATGCCGGTGTAGATATTGAAGCTGGCGAACAATTAGTTGAATCCATCAAGGATACGGTAAAGCAAACTCATACATCAGCCGTTTTATCAAATATTGGCGGTTTTGGTGGTTTATTTAAACCAGATTTTTCAGGATACAAAAATCCTGTGTTTGTAAGTTCAGTTGATGGGGTTGGAACTAAGCTCATTGTTGCATTCAAATCTGGTAAATATGATACCGTTGGTCAGGATCTGGTAAATCATTGTATTAACGATATAGCTGTTTGTGGTGCTCAGCCTCTTTTCTTCCTGGATTATTTTTCGACTGGTAAACTTGATAATGCAATTGCTGAAGATGTGATCAGGGGATTTGCCAAAGCATGTAAAGAAAATGGTGTAGCATTGATTGGTGGTGAAACCGCTGAAATGCCGGACATCTATTCCGATGGTGAATTTGATTTAGCCGGTACCATTGTGGGTATCGTCGATGAAGACAACATTGTTTCCGGTGCTGACATCAAGAAAGGTGATGTGCTCATTGGATTTAAAAGCAGCGGTTTACACACCAATGGTTACTCACTTGCCAGAAAAGTTCTTTTCTCAAAGTATGATGTTAATGACCATGTGGACCGCTTAGGTACAACTGTTGGTGATGCACTTCTGAAAGTTCACAGATCTTACTTAGCTCACATTGCTGCTGTTAAGGAAATTAATGGTGTAAATGGATTCTCGCACATTACCGGTGGTGGTATTATTGGGAATACAAAACGTATTCTTCAGGAGGGTCAAAGTCTTGATATTCAATGGGATGCTTGGGAACGCCCTGAACTATTCAAGCTAATACAAGAAATAGGTAATGTTCCGGAAGATGATATGAGATCTGCTTTTAATCTGGGGATAGGATTAATTGTAGTTGTTAGCCCAGATGCTGTAGATAAAGTTAGATCAGCTGCTGCTAAAATGAATGAAGAGATTGTTGAATTAGGTACAATTCAATGAGCGTAGAGAGAATTGATTATGTGGAGTGGCCAACTAAAGATATTGAGGCTACAAAAGCTTTCTTCAATTCAGTTTTTGGATGGGAATTCACAGATTATGGACCTGATTACTGTGATTTCCAGAATGATAATATCAATGGAGGGTTTTATTCCTCTAATCTCGTTTCAGATTATTCTCATGGCTCAACACTAG
>CBFHVG010000015.1:0-10551 GCA_965659005.1 uncultured Balneolaceae bacterium | reverse complement strand
GCTCCATTTGAAGTAAACGAAGCTCGCAAGCAAATTGAAAATGGTGATGGCGGCTCAGGTGACGATGATATCTCTGGTAAGTGGTGGATTGGTTACGGTGCTGAATTCGATGAATTGATCATCTACCATGAAATTACTGATGATGTACTTTCATTCAATGCGGCTGCTGGCGATCGTACAGCTGGTGGTAGTACTGCTTGGGATGATGACAGTATTGAAATGGCGCTTGGTAATTACTCACCAGCATCATTTGTTATTGGTTCTACTTTACAGGACATGGTTGGTGGTGATACTCCAAACTATCAGTTTAGAATTGGTAATTTCTCGGACGATGCACCATTTACATTCGTTTCTCAGAGATTTAACGCCGAAATACCAAACTCACAGACTATTTACGAAGAAACAGCTACTGGTTACAGATTGCTTACTCTTATAAATACTGTTGAACTTGCTGGTGGTGATTCTGCTGACGTTGCTTTTGATTTCCCGGCTTCTAATGAGATTAAAACCTACCCATTCAACATCGGTTTAAATGATGCTGATGAGACTGGTTCTCGTGAAACTCAGATCACATGGTCAGATAACGCTGGTGGCGATGGCTGGTGGAATACACCTGCTAAGTGGCAAGTAATCGCTTTTGTTGGTTCCAACATGGCGACTTCAACTGATGAGGAAACTTTTGAAAATCCATACACTTTCAGTCTGGATCAAAACTATCCGAATCCATTCAACCCAACAACAAACATTTCATTCACTCTTGAAGGTGCTACTGAAGTAACACTTGAAGTGTTTAACCTATTGGGTCAGAAAGTTGCAACACTTGCAAATAGAGAAAACTTGAATGCTGGTAGCCATACCATGACATTCAATGCAGCAAACCTGTCATCAGGTGTTTATTTCTATAGAATTAGCACTGCTTCTTCGTTTGTACAAACAAGAAAAATGATGCTAATCAAATAGCAGTTTTTATTGCTTAATCTAAGCGAGTACAGGTTAAATCCTGTACTCGCTATTATTTTATCCAAATATGAAGAGTATTCAATTCATTAGAGCAAATTCTATCCTATTACTACTATTATTAGTCTTTTCGGAGTTTGCTTTTGCAGGGACAACAGGAAAAATTTCGGGTACCGCACTTGATGATGCCGGAGTGCCTTTAGCAGGTGTTCAAGTATTTATTGAGGGTACAACAAAAGGTACATTGACCGATGTGGATGGGAAGTATTCAATTGTCAATCTTAAACCTGGTAAGTATGTAGTTGTTTTTAGATTTTTGGGTTTTACCAGTTATAGAGTAGAGAATGTTGAGGTAATAGTTGATAAAACTACCACTGTAGATGCCACATTGCGAGAGGCAGTCATTGAAGGGGAAGAGGTTGTAGTAGTTGCAGAACGCCCAATTGTGGAAAAAGATAGAACTACAACGACAGCCTATGTAAGTTCAGAACAACTTGAATCTTTACCTATTGCCAGTGTTGGTGAAGCGATTAACCAGCAGGCGGGTGTAGTAGATGGTCACTTTAGAGGTGGGCGACTTGGTGAGGTAGCTTATCTTGTAAATGGTGTTCCTATTAACAATGCTTACAATAACTCTGCTTCATTTGAAGTCGAGCAGAATATGGTCTCTAGCCTTGAAGTAATTTCAGGGGTATTTAATGCAGAATATGGTCAAGCCTTATCCGGTGTTGTAAATATTGTTACTAAAGGTGTAAGTAATGAATGGTCAGGAAATTTCCTTGGGTATGTTGGTGGTTATGCTTCTACTCGAGAGTTTGATCTTGTAAGAAGAATTGGAGATGAAGGTTCTTTTCTTACCATAAATGATTTTGAAACAGAGAAAGTGAATTTCTTTGATGCAGCCTCACCGGTTGGTACTCAAGATGTTCAGTTCTCAATTGGTGGTCCAATTATTAAGGATAAACTAGGTATACAAACAACGATTAGATACTTCTCACAAGAGGGTCATTTATTCGGTAGAAATTTATTCCAGCCTAGCGACTTATCTTTTAACGTGAATAATGGCGCTCCAAATACTTGGATTATTTCTTCAACGGGTGATGGTGATTTTGAGGCAGTAAACTTCAATGACCGCTATTCACTCAATGCTTCACTTGTTTTTGAAGCTTCAAGTAGATTAAAAATAGACTATAACATATTTCTTCAGGACCTACAGGGAAGAAATTATGATCATGGATTCAAATACAATCCTGATGGAATTAATAATTACTATGGTTTAACTCAAACCCACATTCTGGGAGCTCGATACACTCTTGGTTCGAACACTTTTGCCAATTTATCATATAGCTATTTAAGAGATGAAGGCGAATTTAAGTTGTATGATGATCCAACAGATGATCGATATGAGCCTGTTAGTAAGGGAGCAACAAGTGGTGAATATGGTTTCCTATTAGGTGGTAATTACCTTTCCTCTTCCAGAGATCTGACTGAAACTCATACAGTTGTTGGTGACATTACTTCACAGCTATCTAATGAAATTCAGGTTAAAACTGGATTTTCATTTAGAAGACACGCTATTGATAATAACTCAGCTGGTATTTTAGTTGATGAGTTAACGAATGAAGTAATTCCAACTACAAACCCTTTCCAGAATAATGCATTAGCTGCGAATCCGATTGAAGCTGCTGCTTATGCTCAGACAAAAATTGAGCTAGCAAATCTTATCATTAATGCTGGTTTGAGACTTGATTACTTTGATGCTGATTATGAGGTTGCCAGAAGATACGATCTGCCTGATGCCGATGGTGATGGATTCCTGGATGAAACATATACACAGAATGGACAAACAATTTCAAACAGAAAGCCTTCAGATACAAAGATGTATGTAAGTCCAAGACTGGGTGTTGCTTTCCCGATGTCTGAAACTGGTGTACTTAGATTTTCTGCCGGTTTGTTCTATCAGAATCCTCAGCTAACCTTTGTATATGCTAATCCTAACTTCCAGATTGATAATGCTGCAAGTCAGGTTAACTTTGGTAATGCGAATCTGGATCCGGAAAGAACTCTATCTTTTGAAATTGGATTACAGCAGGCACTTACAGACGAAATGGGACTTGATGTAACCGTTTTTGCAAAAGACATCAGAAACCTTACTACAGTTGAGTTTATAACAAATAACCCTGTTCCTAGAGGTAGAAACGTAAACATTGACTACGGTACTATTAAAGGTTTCACTCTTTCACTTTATCAAAGATCAAACGGGCCAGTTAGCTGGACCTTAGATTATACATTACAGTTTGCAACAGGTTCTGCATCTGATCCTGCTGAAACATTCCAGAGAAGAATTTCTGGTTTAGATCCTGTAATTCGATTAAGAAGATTGAACTGGGATAGACGTAATGTCTTGAATGCGACTCTTTCCTACACTACCAATATCGGTCTAAGTTTCTCAACTCTGAATACGCTTAGAACAGGTACACCTTATACCACTGTTAGAAACGATTCTAGATCTTTCATTAACAACAATGAAGATCGACCTCTTGTATTTAATACTGATTTAAGGGCTTACTATAAACCACCAAAACTGAAATACGACCTTCAACTTTTCTTACAAGTTGATAATGTATTCGATATATCTCCTGACTTCGCAGTTTATGATGATACAGGTCTTGCTACTGAGAGCGTTCAGGCATCAAGAGATATCAGAGCCGGAGCTTTTGCCAGAGGCTTAAATTCAATTGAGGAGTATGTTCTTGATCGAAGCCGAGTAGGCGCTCCAAGAGTTGTTCAGGTTGGTCTTAGTTATAGATTTTAAAAATAATTGTTGAAGGTAATGTATAATAAAATCAAAAAACTGGTACTGTTTGCGCTACTGGCAGTACTTGTACAAAATGCACATGCACAGGATATCCCTGATGAATATAATGGTACTGTCTACCGGGGTTTACAAGGTGTGACAGCGCGGGGTATCCTTGACGGAAACCTGATAGAAACTAATTTTAGAAATCACGGTGAGCTTTCTCGCTGGGGTGATTTACCCTGGGGTGTTTGGCCACGTGGCGTTGGTGGTAGACATATCGATGGTGTTGGTATGATCGTAGCTGCTTATGTGCCAGGTGAAAGAGCAAAATGGTCAGACTTTTATGGCGCAGTGGCAGATACTGTTCTAAACCCGGTTATCATAAATTATCGTGATGCAGGTAAAAGACAAAGTCCGCTGACAGGTGAATTATGGGGATGGTTACCACTTCCGGGCTTCAATAATCCAGATAGAATTGATCCTGTTACAGAGCAGGCAGATCCAAATCCTGCACTCTCAGATGACCCAACATCATGGCCTGATTTCTGGCCAGATCGTATTAACGAGGAAATCTTTGGTTGGGCAGGCAGCTGGAATGGCTTGTTCGGTAGAGGAATTTTAAATGCCGATTTGGAATCATACTATGTTATGGATGATTTCTCGGATCTGGAATATGGTATTAATCCTGATACAGGCTCACCAATAAGTCCATTCGGTGTTTACTATCCATCTCCATCCGATTCTACAATGGGTGGTTTAGGTACTCAAACTTCAGTACGTATTCTGCAGTGGGCCAATGTACTGGCTGAGGATACAATGTTCCTTTTATACCGAATTAGTAACAAAGGTGAGTTCAACCACAGAGACCTTTACTTTGTTCAGATTGTGGATTATGGTATTGGAAACGAGGAAACTGATGATAATGCATCTTATGATCCACTTCTTGATGTTGTGTATGGCTGGGATGCAAACGGTATTGGTACTCCAACAACTGGTGGTGGTAATTACGCTACCGGTTATACAGGCTTTGCATTCCTAGAGTCTCCAGCTAATGATGATGATTTACTGGACAATGATCAGGATGGTATAACTGATGAATCTAGATTTGATGAGAATTATTTCTTGATTACAGGACAGAATGAAATTCTCGACTATGCAAATACCAATTACAATGTCTCTGATTTTGAAGCATTCAATGGTCCTATAACTAATCGTGATGCTTATAAAGCTGGTGTATGGTATACAACCGATGAAAACCTTGACTGGGTTGGTTATGATGATGCCAATAACAATGGCGTTTACGATGACGGCGAGCTTCTAAATGACGATGTTGGACGAGATGGCCTTGGAATTTTTGATTTAGGTTACCTGGGTCCTGATGAAGGTGAAGCAGATGGTATTCCTACTCAGGGCGAACCTAACTACAACGAACTTGATGTGGATGAATCTGATCAGATTGGTCTTCGTGGTTTCGATTTAAATACAAGACCCTTTTACGAATCTGGAAACAACCTTAGAGATGACACCTGGTTATTCGAAAGAATCGCTCTTTCAGAATTCCCTCTCGGATCAACGGTTCCTGATTTTAATGACATTGTAAATGATGAACCATTCGCATTGTTCATGTCAGGTCCGGTAACCTTATTACCGGGTGAAACAGATTTCTTCTCTACAGCATGGATCTTCGGTAGTGACGAGGGCGACTTCTTCAGAAACAGAAGAACGGTTCAGAATATTTATAACGCTGATTATAATTTTGCTCAACCACCTCTAACTCCAACACTTACTGCAGCAGCAGGTGATGGAAGAGTTACGCTATCATGGGATGATGTTTCTGTAGGTTCTTTCGATAGATTTATTCAGGATTTTGATTTCGAAGGTTACAAACTCTACAAGGGTACTAATAACATTTTATCTGATGCCAGAACGATTACAGATGTTAATGGTGTGCCAACATTCTATGAGCCTGTTGCTCAGTGGGATTTAGATAATGGTATCAATGGTCCAAAAACAGTTCTACTTGGCAGAGCAATTTATTACATGGGTGATGATACCGGCCTTCAGTTCAATTATGTTGATACCGATGTGATTAATGGTAAGACCTATTACTATGCTTTAGTAGCTTATGATAGAGGTCTTGCTGCTGATCCTGGAACCGATTCTGATGGAATCGATCCTCAGGAAAATGTATTCAATGTTAGTGTTGATTTATCTGGTCGTGTAACAAATACTTCAATTAATGCTGCAGTGGTAACTCCAATTACTTCACCTGCAGGTTTCAGAGAAGGTGGTGCTACAGTTGATCTATCAACAGTGACTGGTGGTATTGCAACTGGTGGAGCAGCTGTAAATGTATCTGTAAGGCAGGATCTAAAAGCAGAAAGATTATATAGATTCAATTTCTTCGATTCAGCTTCTACAACTCAGGATTACTACCTGACCACAGAATATGAAATGGTAGAACTTACAACGGGTGATACCCTAATCGAACGCTCTCCATTTGTTAGTTCAACACCAATTATTGATGGTTTCTCAGTTGATTTCTTCAATGATCCTCCGGCTTCTATCAATAATGCCAGAACCGGTTATGTTGCAAATGAGGGAAGTGAAAATGAGATGTTCAGTAACAACCCGGTAGACCTGGATGGTATTGATACTGATTTTGTTCTGGATATCGAAAGGAATTTCAGTACCGGTGTAAGTTCAAATTATGATTATGAGATCTTATTTGTAGATCCGGCCGATTCAATGTATACGCCACCAAGAATATTAGGTGGTGTGTTTGATCGAATTGATATTCCAATATTTGCTACAAATAAAACATTAGGCGAGCCTGCGATCCTTTTCATTGATGATGTTGATGAAAACGGTGAATTCAGTAGACCTGATGCTCTTTATCTGGCAGATCCAAATGGTCGTAGATTTACTCAGCGATATATTATCAGGTTTGCGGGACAAGGATTGAATCCCCCAGATCCACAAGACAAGATTGCAATATCGAGTACCAGGTCTTTTGGTGCTAATGATTTCTTCGAGTTTGGTGTTATTGACGCTGAAATTGATAATGATATTGCTTCACAAGAGCTTGAAAATATCTATGTAGCTCCTAACCCTTATATAGCTGCGGCTGAATGGGAAAGAGCTCAGAATAGAGATCAAGTAGGTAGAGGTGAAAGAAAAATTTATTTCTTTAATGTGCCTCAAATCTGCACAATTCGAATCTTCAATATTCGAGGGGAATTAATCAAAACGATTAATCATAGCGGTTCCCTCACGGAAGGTGCGGTATCCTGGGATATCAAATCTGACAATAATGAGGATATTGCCTATGGAGTTTACTTCTACCATGTAGAAGCTCCTGGAGTAGGTGAATACACAGACAAATTTGCCATTATCAAATAGAGGATGACAGTGAAAGGATTAAGTAAAATGATTAAAAGATTTAGTTTACTTGTTGTGATAGTTATGTTCGCTGCATCTTCGAACATCTATGCGCAAAGCAGGGTTGGTACAACTGCAGCACCATTTCTAACAATGGGTGTTGGTGCAAAAGGCCAATCACTTGGAAATGCGAATTCAATCTTAGTTTCCGGGGCAGAAGGTTTATTCTGGAATCCGGCAACGATAGCGGTTGACAGAGGTTATGGCAACGGAATTTCTGCAATGTTTAATGTGCATGAACTTTTTGTTGATGTGAATTCTTACGCTACTGGTATTGTAGTTCCTTTAGCCGAGGGTAAGAACTTAGGTCTTGGTGTTAATCTTGTAGATTATGGGCGTCAAGTTGTACGTACAGTAGCAGAGCAACAAGGTACGGGAGCGACATTTGGAGCTTATGACCTTAGTATTGGTATGACCTATGCTCAAAACCTGTCCGAGAATTTCTTCTTCGGTCTTACAACAAAGTTTGTACAACAGAGAATCTATGACATGACAGCCGAAACCTTTGCCTTTGACTTTGGTTTTGTGCTTCTAACAGATTATCTGAATGGTGCTTCTCTTGGAGCAACTATTAGTAACTTTGGTGGAACAATGCAGATGAATGGTATTAACTCAAGATACGTGATCGATATTGATCCAACATCTGATGGTAACAATACCAACATACCTGCAAATCTGTTTACAGATGAATGGGATTTACCATTATCATTCAAATTTGGTCTTGTTGTTCCTGCTTATAAGCAGGATAATTTAGAACTGAATCTGATGTCAGAAATTCAACAGACGAATGATAATGACCTGAACATCGATAATGGTGCTCAATTCTCATACAAGACTAAAACAGTGGAATTCCACTTGAGATCAGGCTACAGAGATTTCTTACTTGGTGATGAAGTTGATTCTCACTTCACTTATGGAGCGGGCTTATCTTTAAAAACCAATAATGGACCAGCAATTTCATTTGACTTTGCACAGGTACCTTTCGAATATTTAGGAACAACAACCCTATTGGATGTTAAGCTATACTTCTAAATGAATTTGAAAGTGATTTTAACAGGCTGCTTTAATTTGAAGCAGCCTTTTTTATTGTCCCTAGTTTTACTGTCAGCTTTTGCTTTATTGACACTATCCTGCTCAGATCCAGATGTTCCTGATGAGGAAAGGATCATATTTACTGTCAACGATTTTGAGTTGAACGTATTCGACTTTGAACAGGGCTATGTGGAATACCTCATCAATACCGGTCAGAATGATACCAGAACTGAACGCTATATCTTTCTGAATCAGTGGATAGATGAGATTATTTTAGCTCAGGAGGCCTCTAAAAGAGATTACCTGAGTAATGAGGCATATCAGCAGTCTGTGGCTCTTGAAAAGCGAAAAAAGATGGCTGATGTTTATTTTGTTGACGAGATCAATAAAATTCTTGAACCGCCAACAGATGACGAGCTTAGAATTGCATTCGGTAAGAAGAAAAGAAAAGTTTTTGTACGGCATCTATTTTCAAGAAATCCTCAGGATTTGCTAATTCCTTACGATTTACTGACCAAGGGTGAATCTTTTGTTGATGTTGCAAATACCTTTTACGAAACAGAGGAATATGACTCACTTGCAGGCTATCTTGGCCCTGTAGGTTATTTTAGTGCTGATGATTCATTTGCGGAAACGGCATTTTCACTGAATCAGGGCGAATTCTCTGAGCCAATCAGGAGTCGATACGGTTACCATATCATCTATATTGATTTCATTGAGTTTCCGGCAATTCTTACGGAAGATGATTATCAGCTTCACATCGATGGAACAACAAGTCAACTCAACCTGAGAAGGCAAGCTTTAGAATCAAATGATTACATCTATAATTTGATGACCTCAATGGATGTGGAGGTTGACGCCCCAAAAATACTGGAACTAAAAGATGCCATTGCTGCTATATCGGAAGAGGGTGAAGAATTCAAATCTATTAAGGAATCAACAGATATTGAGACATGGGACAGATCTAAGGTAGACAGGCTTGGAATCGAATTTGATGAAAATGAAGTTTTGGCTACCTATATGCTGGATGGTGAAGCATTTACTTTTACTTTTGCAGATTACCTTCGGTGGTTAAAATATCTACCCTTTAATGAATCCAAAACAAATACAGGTGCCTCAGTTGGTAGAGCTATGAGGAATCAGGTCCTATATCAGCTTGCCGAAAAAGGTGGCTATCAGGAAAATGAGTTTGTGAACAAAGAGATTAAAAAGTACGGATTGAATATACTCTCGCAGTTATATATGTATGATATCGCTGCTTCAGCATTAAGAGATACTACAGACTGGGATGTTCCGAATGAATTTAGCCGAAGATTATTAAAAAATATCGACTACATATTAGACACAGATTTCTGGATGATCAGAGTTGCTGATAGGGACAAAGCTTTAGCAGTGAAAGAAGAACTTTCAGCAGGAAAAGATCCAAGATCCTTTCAAGGCTTTGAGTCATTTATGGGTGAACGAGTTAATGAAGTAGAAGCTAATTATAACCTCATTAGAGACGCTCTTATTTCACGGCCGCTCGTTGCTTTCTCTGACACTGATGGATGGATTGTCTTGAATGTGTTAAGGCGGGATGTAGTAGAAACGGAAGACCAAGCTTTGAAGAAAGTGGATGTTCAAAAAAGATTTAAGGCATTTAAGTCAGTTAATAATGTGGTCGATAGCCTCCGGATGAATGCTGAAATCAGTATAGACACTCTTCTCTTTAATGAGATTTATGATGTTAATAGAGAGCTCAGAGTTGATAAATAAAAAAGGCTCAATTCTTATCGAAATGAGCCTTTAAGTTTCATCTTAATTCTTACTGATGATAATCACAGGTGGTGAACTACCCTCTGCAAATGCCACACTGTCCTTAACTAAAACGGCATAAACCAATTTGCCGATTGCAGCAGTGTCACTCACTTTTAGTTTAAGTGGTTTTCCTGTCGAAACATTCAAATAATAGTCATCTCCAGAATATGCAGGATCCAGGTCAGTGAAGTAAGCACCTAAACTATCCGGAAACTGAAAAGTAACATCTGAACCGATGGCCATCCATTGAATGGTATCTGTTCTTTTCGCATTGATTGGAGCCGGTTTATTATTATTGTCAGTTACATACCACCCTTTCTGATTTTGCAAATACTGCACTTTAAATAACAGAGTCTGAGGTGCATAAGGTTCTGCCTTATTATTCTCTTTTGGAGTACAAGCCACAAAACCTAACATAACCATGCAAGTAAATAAGACAATTTTTGTTTTCATTTTTATATCAGATTAAAAATGTGCCTTTGTCAATTAACTTCCGCCAATGATAATAACCGGAGGAGATGAAC
>CBFHVG010000014.1:0-14818 GCA_965659005.1 uncultured Balneolaceae bacterium | reverse complement strand
TACGCTTATCATAACGAACAGCACACAAAGTCCACGGATCTCTAAAATCGGCTACCCAAGGTATATGGAGTTTCTTAGCCATTTTTCCAGCAACATAATTTGTACTCCACGGATCTGAAGTACTCCATATGAGATCAGGATTCACGCTTTTTATATAACTCTCAATTTCATTCCATTTTTTCCAGTATAAAGGCAACCAGGTATCAATTGGGAATATGTTATCTATAAATGATGTAATGCCTTTAGAATTAGAATTTGCTGTCTTATTTCCCTTTTTCGGTTGGGTATTATCAATCGGACTCTGAATTTCAAATACAGGGATATCTTTGAGAGCTTCTTTTTCGCTTTCCGTTAGAGTGTTTTTCACATCCTTGATGGTGATTACATGTGGATGCCATCCTAGTTCTTTAAGTTTCGTTGCAAAACGAAATGGTCGGATAGAACCAACTCTCCTTCTTGGAGGAAAGTAAGCTGCAAATATGATTACTGTTTTATTCATACCCTTCTAAATACATCTGATCAACAAATATACCATTATTTGTCTGATGTCTATTGTGATGGGGCAGCTTTGAGTATAAAATCATCATAATCAGCTTTGGCGAAGCTGTTGGTATTATTTGCATCACTTAGTATCAAGATAGCCAATGGACGTTTTGGCGGCTTATCTCCGAATAATCTTCTATAATCTTCAACCAAATTTCTTTCGAATTGAACCCATTTCCCCTTTTCATCCTCACCAGATGCTACAACCACAACTTTTTGATTACCAAAAAATTTCGAAAACTCCGTCCCCTTCTCTAGTGAGCTACTCCATGTATATCGAATACTCTTGGGTACCTTTTTGAAAAGTGCTACGCGGCCCATATCAAATGCAACGTATACACTTGCAGCCACATCATTCAACTCTTCATTATCTTCTCTTGCCCCTGCAGGAAGGTCATAAACTCGCCACTTCCATGATAAAATAGGTGTATCATATATATTGATTTCCTTTTTGTTAACAAGTGGGAAATTTAAATGTTTGGCATTACTGCCTTCATATCTGAGATATTGATTTCCTGCTTCATTCCAGATTTTATAATCATACTTTTTTCTTAATTCACCTGTATAAGTATAAGGTTTGTTATCGCCTTTCTGATTATACCACTTACTTGGTAATCCGGTTAAACTATCATCCTCAAAGTCCTCAAGTACTATCTTCATTGAATCACCACCTGTCGTTTGCGTAAATGCTCCAGGACTAAATAATAAAAGCAATACTATGGTGACTATAATCTTCATTAGGTATATGCTAAACTGGTGTTTATAGATGAATAACGGAGAAGAGTTGTGATTTTGTACAAAAAATCATCAATGGGATGTAGATGCAGTCTCATTAATACTACTCTGATCCAATTCTTCCTGAAAAAGGATCTTCGTCTCACCAGAGGTAAGACTTTTCCAGGTTGATTCAGAAAATGAGTTAAATGGTTGTTTTTGATGAAACCAACCAAAGTGAAGACAATAAGGAGTAGTATATAGATAATCGCCTCTGCCAGGCCAAAGTGAAAAAATGCCTACTAGAAATTTCCTCATCCATGATTTTTTTAACCCTCTAAAAGAGAAAACAAAATCATCACAATAGTACTTACATTGAACATATTGGAAATCATCATCATGCTCAGTTAAATCATCGATGTAATCTAATTGTGGACTATTATGCCCCTTAAACCATGGGTATATCGGGACATTAAGCTTTGACATTGCCATAGCAAGACTCCATTCACATGATTCCATAGTCCGGCCTTTTTCCATCTTCCGGCTTTTAAAATGGGTCTCATTCTTTCTGTCAAGCATTTCACCAGCCAGCTCACAAACTCTCTTTGTTAACTCGTGATCTGCCGCATACATTAAACCGGATTGTACACGACTCAAATAAGTTAAACCGAATCTCTTAAGTGTTCTCTTTCTGCGGCTTAGTAAAACATCCTTTAAAACACCGAATCCTTTTGAAGCACCAAAAAAACTGTCGGATGTGAGATTACCAGTTATTGTAAAATCGAATGGACTAAAAGCTTTCCATAGCGTATCAGGGTTTTTACACCAAACAATGTCACTATCTAAATAGATATTTCTTTCGAATATCATGTACTGGTGTACATTATGCTTAAAGCCAACTATAGATGCATGTTCCTCTGGTATGATCTGTATGTACTTAAATGCAGATTCAAGATTATGTTCTTTGAGGATATCCTTCTGCTTTTGGCTGCAAATAAGAGCAACGGGTCTTGTTCTGTCGTATCTGCGAAGGGAAACCAATGAAGCCAATACGTGCTTCAGGTATTTAGGATGCCCATAGCTGACGTAAACGTAGCCTTCTTTGCCTTGTTTTTCTGTAGTAAGTGTCCGTAGCAAGATGTTTTTTCTTAAAATACCGCTATTCTCAGACAGATCAAATCTAATCAGCTTTGGCTGCTCTTTTCCTTAACGTTGTCATCAAAGAATCGAAGCCTTTTCTTCTGAGGATTTTTTGGAACTGACGTTTGTAAGATTCTGCTGTTGAGACATCATCAATATTAAGATCAGTAATGAACCATTCGTTACTTCTGTATACCATCTTATAACTTACAGGTGTTCGGATGTTATCTAGTTCAGCCATTGTAACTACATTAGCTTCATCCCCCTCAACCGTAATATCGTCATAAGTTACTTTTGCTCTGTAGATGTCTAACTTATTAAGTGACTGATCTCTAACGATCGTTGAAAACAGATCTACAAATTCATTCTTTTGAGATTCTTCTAAAGTAGAATAAGTGTCCTGAAGAGCATAAGCGCCCATAGCTTCAAAATCGATCACTCCATTGATCAACTCTTTTAGCTCTTCTCGCCTTTCGTCAGAGTATTCTGTTCCCTCAGGTCCAACTAAGACTTTGATTTCTTTATCTCTATTTTCTAAAAATGATTTTATCTCAGTGGACTTATCCTGTGCATTGATCACAGACATAAACCCGATTACAAAGAAAAATGTGAGTATGATTTTTAAATACTTCATGGTCATAATTATTAATCAATTAGTGAAGTAACGGAAAAACCAGCCGTTCTGTTCAATTCTGCTAAGTTCATGTTGTATTCGAATACAACTTCTTTAAGTGCAAGTTTAAGTTCAAGCTCTTTCTGTAACGCATCAACAAAGTCTCTGGTGTCTCCAATTCCAAAATCGATGTCTAGTTGTTCCTGACGCAACCATTCTTTTGTTTTTACTAAAGCGTCATCGGTCTTTTCGACTCTGACCTCGGATAACTTAGCTTGACGATATGCGTCTGTAACTTCAAGCATTATACCATCTTGAGCTGACATTTTTAGAAAATCAATTCTTCTAAGTTCAATCTTGCTCCTTTCGATATTTGGCCTGATTTGCATGAAGTTTAAATTCTGTCTGATAGTGAAGCCAAGGCCTGTATTAAAAGTATTACCCTGATTTACAATGAATGGGTTTCTCTGTCTTGGTCTTATTGGAGTACTCGCAAATGTAGTTGACATGCCTAAGATTAACTGAGGTCGAGCCTGAGCTTCCAGCGAAGCGATAAAATTGCTAATTCCTGCTTGAGTAAATCCAATACTTCTTATTTCCGGCCGGTATTGTAATGCACTTGTTTGATAATATGATACATCTTCTAAATTTTTAGCTAATGGATCCAGAAAAACTGTATTGGGTACATAAACTATATTTTGATCATTACGCAAGACATACGCCCAGGCACGTTTTACAAATAAGAGCCCTTCTATTACTTCAGCCTTCTGTATATCAAACTCAGCTTTAAACACTTCTAATCTGAAAAGCTCAGTATCATCGATCCCGTCATCACCATTGTCATAGGCTTCTTGCAATGACTCTTCAATTTGATTCAGATTATCTGTTGCTTCAGCCAGTAATCGTTCAATTTCCAGTGCAAGAATGTAACTATAATATAGTTCGAACATTTGAACTTCGATCTCATTTTGTCTGGCTACGTTCATTTCTTCAGCAGCACGAACACCATTTTCAGCTGCCCTTACTGCTTTTTTAACAGCTCCCCAGTTAATAATAGGTTGCGCAGCACTAATTCTTACACGAGTAAATAATCCCCAATTATCCCAATCATTTCGTGCAGTAGGATCAAGATATAGTTCATTTTCGGGGAAATTACCAAAGCTTTTAACCCCAGGTACTGCTGCATGCTCTGATCTGAACTGAAGTTGAGGAAGAAATCTTTGTGCCTTTGCCTGTTGAACCCTGTTCTCAGCTAAATCTATATCAGAGTTATTAAATTTAGCTTGCCCCGAATTTTCAATTGCCAATTGAATAAAAGTTTCAAGATTAACTTCTAAAGTATCTTGGGCATGTGATGTAAGGGTAATGCCACTTAGAATAACTGCGGCTAAAAGAGACGTAAGTATTTTCATTTGGAAGTCTTTATCTCAATTAAACGACTCTTTTTCGTTTTGAGTATGTAAACGAAAAAACCCCAAACACAGGGGTTTTTTCATTAATGCGGAGAGTGAGGGATTCGAACCCCCGGTACCTTGCGGTACAACGGTTTTCAAGACCGCCGCATTCGACCACTCTGCCAACTCTCCATTATGTTTGCTCAAGTGCCTGAGCACCTGATACAATTTCGGAAATTTCCGTTGTAATTGCGCTCTGTCGAGCCTGATTATATTTCAGTTTCAACTCACGCTCAAGTTCTTTTGCATTTTCAGTAGCACTATCCATTGCTGTCATACGTGCACCTTGTTCAGCTGCATTTGATTCAAGGATTGCTTTCCAAAGTTGCATGTTCAAATGTAGCGGAAGTAATTGGGCTACAATCTCTTCTGAACTTGGCTCGTAAAGGTAATCAATAACACTGTCAGATGCATCATCACTCATAAGAGACTCAGGATTAATCGGTAGCACCAAATCAACCTTTCTATTTTGAGCAATAACTGATTTGAACTCATTATAAGCGATATAAACCTCATCGTAATCACCACTAACAAATTGTTCAGTTACCTGAGTCATAATTTCAGAAGTCTTATCATACTCAATGCTATCAAAGAATCCCGGAAACGACTCAGCAACCTTATACCCTCTTTTAGAAAAGTATGCAGTTGATTTCTTTCCGATAGTCATTAATGATAATTGACCATTTTCATTCTTTTCGGAAAGATTTTGGCTGATATTGGCTTCAATTTCTTTAAACAAGTTGTTATTGAAGCCTCCACATAATCCTCGATCGGAGCCAACAATGATCATCAAAACATTATCAACCTGTGATCTTTTTTCGATCAGTGAATTAGATAAGCTTGAAGAACTTAAACGACCTACTACATCCTGTAGCTTCCCGGCAAATGGACGCGTCTCAATGATTCTATCCTGAGCCTTTCTCAATTTTGCAGCTGCAACCATCTTCATGGCTTTTGTAATTTGCTGCGTATTTTGAATTGAGGAGATACGGTTACGTATGTCGCGTAAATTTGGCATGGATTAAGCTTCCTCTACTGCTAGAAGTTGTTCAATAATGCTTTCAGCTGAATCAATAACTTTTGCACCAAATTCATCACTTAGCACACCTGATTTAGCCAGGTCGGCCATTTCTGATGAAAATTTGATAGTCATTGTTTCGATTAACTGATCTTCGAATGCTCTGATTGAGCTTACAGGAAGTTTATCAAGTAATCCTTCATCATTCACTTTCAGAAGAACAATTTCCTGCTCTACTGGTAGTGGTTGATACACATTTTGTTTTAGAAGTTCTGCAGTACGCTCACCTCTTCTTAACTGTGCCTGTGTAGCTGGATCAAGATCAGAACCAAATTTTGCAAAGGCTTCAAGTTCTCTATACTGAGCTAGATCAAGCTTTAAAGTACCTGAAAGTTTTTTCATTGATTTTACCTGAGCAGAACCACCCACCCTGGATACAGAAATACCCACATCAATCGCTGGACGAATACCAGAGTTGAATAAGTCTGTATCTAAGAATATCTGTCCATCAGTAATCGAAATCACATTTGTTGGGATGTAAGCAGATACGTCACCAGCTTGTGTTTCAATAACCGGAAGTGCTGTCAATGAACCACCACCTTTAACCATTGGCTTCAAAGCTTCTGGTATATTGTTCATTGATTGAGCTACAGAATCATCATCAATAATTTTAGCAGCTCTTTCCAGAAGACGACTGTGCAAATAGAAAACGTCACCAGGATAAGCTTCACGTCCCGGAGGTCTTTTCAATAACAAGGATAATTCACGGTATGCAACAGCCTGCTTTGAAAGATCATCATAAATTACAAGAGCATGACGACCTGTATCACGGAAATACTCCCCAATAGTCGCGCCAGAGAATGGAGCGATGTATCTAAGCGGTGCAGTTGAAGAAGCAGGGGCAGCCACAATAGTTGTGTATTCAAGCGCACCAGTTTCTTCCAATACCTTCATTATGTTAGCAATTGTTGAACCTTTCTGACCAACAGCAACATAAATACAGTATACTGGCTTATCAGAGTCTTGTGTTGCTCTTTGGTTAATGATGGTGTCAATAGCAACAGATGTCTTACCAGTTTGTCTGTCACCAATAATAAGCTCACGTTGTCCTCTTCCGATAGGAATAAGAGAGTCAATTGCCTTAATACCAGTTTGAAGTGGTTCATTAACAGGTTGTCTGTAAATTACACCAGGTGCTTTTCTTTCAAGTGGCAATTCAATGGTATCTCCTGTGATTGGACCTTTACCATCAATTGGGTTTCCAAGGGGATCGATAACACGACCAAGAACGCCATCTCCTACTTTCATTGAGGCAATAGCCTTTGTTCTTTTAACAGTATGGCCTTCCTCAACAGCGCTAGAGGTACCGAACAGTACAATACCTACATTGTCTTCCTCAAGGTTAAGTACCATTCCTGTAACGGCTTTACCATTTTCGTCTTTTGAATCCGGCAGTTCTACCAATTCACCTGCCTGAACTTTAGAGAGGCCATAAACACGTGCAATGCCGTCACCAACTTCGAGAACGGTTCCAACGTCATAAACATCAGCTTCGTTATCAAAGCCTGATAATTGTTTGCGTAGTATGGCTGATACTTCGTCTGGTCTTACTTGACTCATTTTTGTTTATCTAAAGAGGTTTATTTTTTTATGTGTTAGGCGGTTTCCATCAGTTTTTCATGGAGTCTTTCCAGTTGATGTTTAACCGTACCGTCAATAATAGTGTCACCAATTTTAACGGCAATACCGCCCATCAATGCTTCATCAGTGCTTACACTCAAATCAACTGTTTTGTCTAGTTTAGATTCGAGTGCTTTTCTCAAACTATCAATTTGTTTCTGGTCCAGCTCTTTCGCAGACATCACTTCAACATCCATAATGCCTTTAGAAAGGTTGTAAGCAAGAATAAAAGCTTCTGCTACTTGATGCAGAATATTTTCTCTTTTCTTACCTGAGAGCAGAACAATAAGCTGAGATGTGATGGTTTGCACTTTATCATCGAAGATCTGTTTTAGGATAGCCAGTTTATCATCATACTTAATGATTGGGCTTCGAAGTACCAGATACAATTCTTTATTGTCCATGACTGTGTCCCTTATCAGGGTCATGTCAGAAAGAACTTTCTCTGTAATACCATCCTCCTGCGTAATCTCTAAAAGTGCTTTGGCGTAGCGATGTGCTGCCTTTGATACCAACATTAACTCAACTTAGTTTTTTGACATGTCATCAATGAAATCATTGACAATCTTAGTGTTCTTTGTCTTGTCGATTTCTGAATCCAGAATCATGGATGCAGATTGAATAGCCAGTTCAGCAACTTCTTTACGAAGTTCTTCGAGTGCCTGTTTTTTCTCCTGCTCAATAGTTAAGCGGGCATTCTCAAGAAGAAGGTCTGCTTCTTCTTTGGCTTTCTCGATGCGTTCCTGTCTAACAAGGTCTGCTTGTTCGATTGCTTCTTTGTGGATTTGCTGTGCTTTTGCTTCAGCTTCTCTCAGTGCTTTTTTATTGTCCTGAGAAATTTGCTCAGCCTTTTCAAGCGCTTTTTCCGCAGACTCAAGGGAATCCTTGATTCTGTTCTCGCGCTCCACAAGTGCTTTCATTATTGGAGGTACAGCATATTTTGCCATCACAAAGATGAAAAGAATCATCGATAGCAATACCCATAGTGCAAAACCAGGGTTAAATGACAGTAATCCTCCGCCGCCTGCTAACAGAATAGTCATTATTCTTAGCAGTTAAATTATTGACCTACGCCAAGAGCAAGTAGAATACAGATAACCGCGCCTAGAAGAGCAACACCCTCGATGAAGGCAGCAGTAAGAATCATCGCACCTCTGATATCGCCTGATGCTTCAGGTTGACGTGCTATTGATTCAGTTGCGGCTTTACCGATCATACCGATGCCTAATCCAGCTCCGATTGCCACGATTCCAGCTCCGATACCAGCTGCTAAAAGTCCCATAGTTATTTCCTTGTTATGTTTAGTTTTAAGTTTGGGTTTTAGAAAAAATTAGTGTGCATGTGCTTCATCATGCTCATGCGACTCTGCTGCCATACCAATAAATACGGCTGATAACAGAGTGAATATATAAGCCTGTAATAAGGCCACAAAAGTCTTAAGTGCATAAAGCACTACAGTTAATACAACAGAGAATACAGATACTCCATAACCTGCAACTGAACCAAATAATTGACCGAAAATGAAGATTAAGCCTAAGATGGCGATGATCATAATCTTTCCGGATAACATATTTGCAAATAGTCGAATAGCTAAGGCAAATGGTTTAGTAAATAAACCTACTAGTTCAACTGGAATCATTAAAAACTTTACTCCAATTGGTACACCCGGAAACCAGAACACATGTTGCCAGTGATCTCTAGTTCCTGAAAGTTGTGTAATAATAAAAGTGATGACTGCCAGAGTTGCTGTAACTGTTAAATCTGCAGTTGCAGTTGCCGCCCACGGCATTAAACCAAATAGGTTCATAAATGCTATGCCCATAAATACAGTAAATAAATATGGTACATATCTATCTGCCTTCTCCGCTGGGATATTATTTCTAGCTACTTCGTCACGTATAAATAGAAACATGACTTCAAACAAGTTTTGCAAAGCACCTTTTGGCTCTACTTCTTCTCCAATTCCTTTTTTGTATCTCCCTGCAGCCATAAATGTGAGCATTACAGCAAGCCCCATTCCAAACCAGAAATACATTAAATGAGAGGTGATAGAAAAATCGATAACAATATGCCCACCATTTGCAGGTGTTAATACATGATCAACATCTTCAAAATTTCCTGACTCAATTGCAGCATATGTAGATGGATAAAAATCCAACATTAAGTTTTTCTCAGCGTCTTCCAGTAGAAGGATTCTGGGCAGAGGAACTTTTATAGAAAAAAAGTTAAAATAATCATGGTCAGCAACGGTACCCATCACATCAAGAGGAGAACCAGTATCAGTGGTTTCTGCCGCAGTGAGTGTAGTCGTGTTTATTGTGATGAGTAATGCTAAAAGAAAAAGGCGACGCAGGGTCTTAATCATTGCTATTTATTACTGTGTCTTTGCAGTGAATTATTGAACAAAATCATTTCCGTTACAGATTGAAAAAGATACGAAATTAGAAAAGAAACTGTAAAGAAGATTTCTTCAATTTTTGTTAGACCAAGGATAAGCCCAAGTAGTACAATTATCAGTAAAAACCGCACTATCATTGAAAAAAAGAAGGCCTTCACAAAAATCGATTGGTCTGCATGGAAAAATCTATCAATCACAAACATTCCACTTACAGAAAAAATTGAGCTAAGCATGTAACCGGAAACTATCCCAACAGCCGGATCAACAGGAAGAATAATAAATGAAATTAGTGTGAGTAGGCCGATTATTAGAACCCACTTTGTAAAATTTGCAAACAATGCTTAGGACTTAGTTTTAAAGGTGTTTTTAAAGATCCTGTAAAACGTAAAGAATAAAAGGATCAATCCGAGAAAGATACCACAAATAGTAAGAATTGGTGATAATAAGAAGTATTCGTCGAGGTAAAACCCGAGCAGTATTGGTACAAATAAGGAAGCAGCAATCTCAGCACCAAGTCCGAGATACTGCATATATTTTTTAGGTAGGATTTTCAGTTTAGTATCTGATTATGCCGTCTTTGCTTTGGCTTGCTCTTGTTTTTCTTTTTCATTCTTGAATGCCTGCACATTAGGATCTGTACCCATTCTACACGCACCATTTATCTGTGCCCCTTCTTCAACCAGTAATGACTTAGTATATATGTTTCCATCAATTACAGCACTGCTTCTAAGAATCAATCGATTGGTAACTCTGACTTCACCTTCAAGCCTACCTGCAATATCTGCCTCTGCAGATTTAACATCTCCCTTAATATTACCAGTAGAAGTTACGATGAGTTTTCCTTTAGAAAGTGCTTCCCCTTCTATAGTACCAGCAATCCGGATATCTGAATTACTATTCATGTTACCCTTCACCTTGGTCCCTTCGCTAATAATGTTAATGTTTGGGGTTGAATTATTTGTTGAATTACTCACGGCTCTTTTGTTTGAATTTTTGTTATTAAACATCTTTCATTTATTGAATTAAATAGTCAGCAGGATCCAGTGCAATACCATCCTTCCATAATTCAAAATGAAGGTGCGGCCCTGAAGATAACAAGCCTGTACTTCCTATCTCTCCAAGAAAATCACCTTTTCGGACAATTTCACCAACATTTTTAAAAAGTTTAGAAGCATGCTTATAGACACTTAACATACCATTATTGTGCTGAATATATATACTATATCCATGATTGATTGACCATCCGGAACTAAGGACTGTCCCATTCGCAATTGCAATAAATTCTTTATCTGATGCAGCAGCTATATCTATGCCAAAATGATCTTCATTTGGGTTAAACCCTCTGGTTAATGTTCCTTTCGCTGGAAAAGCGGCAGGAAAACTAGGGGCTGTTTTTAAGACTTCAGAATAAATTATATCACTTTGTGATAAACGGTAAACTTTATCGAATGCATTATTTGAGATGATCATACCGTCGTTATTAACTGAAGCAGCATTCAAAATACTATAGTCGTTAACAAAAGTGGTATCAGTACCCAGCCTCAACACGTTCAGTATCTCATTGTACTGATCTTCTCTTCTTTCAAGTGAATCCTGTATTGATTCTAGTCTGTTTGCCATATTAATAACTTCATTCCTTAGCTCGGCATCCTCAGCATTGTATAAAAACATTCCCAGAGGTGTAAATATATATAGAAGTGAAACTATGGTGATGATGAACATTATCCCTGCAACCAACCCAAAGATCAGTGAGTTAGGGATTAATGAATAAGAATCATCCGCCTCTGGTTCCTGATCATCCAGAACAAGTATCTTTATCCTGCGGTCTCTTTTCTTAAGTAATGTTTTTATAAAACTAATCATACAGATTTAAGAGTATTATACTCGCATTGCGTTTCATAAATAATGAATCAAAGTGAATTCAGCAATTCAGACAAGGATTTTGTGATTTCTTTTCTGTCATAGTTTAATACAAAATCTTCATCAGCAATTGGTAGGGATTCGTTTTTCCACAGACGATAAATCTCCAAGATTTGGTTTTTAATAGCATCCTTGTCATATGGATCTGCAAAAAAACCAGCACCATACTGTTTTAATAAATCTTGTGAACTTCCTTCAGGAACTAACCCAAGAATGGGCTTTCTACTACCAAAATATTCAAACATTTTACCAACAGTAACCTGATTTGCTTTATGACGATGACCGACAATCAGCCATAAAATATCTGTTGATTCCAGATTACTCACTGCCTGTTCATGATCAACATAACCATAGTCTGTTACCAGATCATTTAATTCTAGTTCCTTTATAAGATTCTTATGTTCGGCTTCCAGACCACCTTGAAAATGTAGTTCAATACTATTCTTAAAGCTCTTATCTGTTTGTGCTATTTCATGGATGGCCTGCAGAAAAATATCAGGCTTCCTATCACCATAGAATAGTCCACTATATAAAAACCGACATTTATCATTCTTCTCAGTAACAGTTTTATTTTGGTTTAGCTGAAAATCCTCAGGATCAAAACCTTGATTTACTTTTATAACATTATTGAATTCAGGGTACCTGCTCTCTATAGCTTCTTTAGTGTCTTGATTTATAACCGTAATAAGATCAGCCTGTTCTAAAGTATCCTTTTCGATATTTGCCATCTTCTTCCTATGAAGAGGAGTTGGATATTTAATTAGATGACTATCCAGCCAGTCATCCCTTAGATCCATAATTACCGGTAACCCTGACGCTTCCTTCAGGAGCTTAGCTATAATAAGGTTACTATAGGGTGCTGCTGTCGCATAAATTGCATCAATCTTTTGACTTTTTATGATTTCTAATCCCTTTTCGAAAGCAGGCTGAATCCACCCCTTTTTATTATCAGGCAGCCAAAAAAACGTAGAAAGCCATCTTAGTGGTTTAGCCAACCAGTCAGGTATAAAATCAATTCTCTTGGATGATTGTCCCGCTCTGTGAAAAGGGGTCTTTGCTTCTACCCTATTTACTTGCACATGAAGTGAAAGCAGTTCCTTATTTAGGGATTCATCAAAAGTATGATAAGCACCCGGTTCTGGGCAGAGCACAATGGGATTCCAGCCGTATTCCCTAAGATATTTAACGAATTTCAGCGGGCGTTGAACACCACTCCCACCCATTGGTGGGAAATAATAGACGATGAAGAGTAGATTCTTCATTCAGATATCATGAAACAGAGTAATTCGGTGCTTCCTTGGTGATTTGAACTGAATGTGGGTGACTTTCCTTGTAGGAAGCAGCAGAAATTTGAACAAATTCAGCTTGTTGCAAAGCTTCAACATCTTTTGCTCCAACATAACCCATAGCAGCTCTCAGTCCTCCAACCATCTGATGAACAACTTCAGACAAGTATCCTTTGTAAGGTACACGACCTTCAATACCTTCAGGTACCAGTTTTTTCAAGTCATCTTCCACATCCTGGAAGTAACGGTCTTTGGATCCTTTGCTCATGGCGGTTATACTACCCATACCGCGGTATGACTTATATTTTCTTGATTCGTAAATAATCGTTTCACCAGGACTTTCATCAACACCGGCAAACATAGATCCCATCATAACTGCATCAGCACCACCTGCAAGAGCTTTTGGGATGTCACCAGTTTGTTTTATACCGCCATCAGCTATGAGACCAATTCCATTTTTCTTTGTGAATTCAGCTATTTCCATAACTGCACTCAGCTGAGGAACACCAACACCCGTAACAACTCTTGTAGTACAAATTGATCCAGGACCCACACCAACTTTCACAACGTCTGCGCCTGCCTCTGCAAGGGCTTCAGCCGCTGATCTTGTTGCAATATTTCCACCAACTACATTTAAATCAGGATAGCTTGATTTTATTTTTCGAACCATATCTAAAACTCCCTGAGAATGACCATGAGCAGTATCCACAGTAATTGCATCTACAGATGCTGAAACTAAAGCATCAACTCTGTCCATTGTTGATGCATCAATACCAACAGCAGCACCTACTCTTAATCTTCCCATACTGTCTTTACAGGCATTAGGGAAATTCATTTTCTTCTCAATGTCTTTAAAAGTGATAAGCCCAACAAGCACATTGCTATTGTCTACAATTGGAAGCTTTTCAACTTTATAATGTTGCAAAATCTTCTCAGCCTGTTCCAGATTGGTTCCTTCTTTGGCCGTGATCAATTGCTCGTAAGTCATTATGTCTCCAAGCTTTTTGCCAAAATCTGTCTCAAAGCGTAAATCTCGGTTTGTAACTATCCCAACAAGAATGCCCTTATCATCAATAATTGGAATACCGCCAATTTTGTGTTTTTTCATCACATTATGTGCTTGCTGAACAGTTGCGTCGGCCGTTAGCGTGACCGGATCTACAATCATTCCACTTTCACTTCTCTTAACGAGCCTGACATGTTCCGCCTGATCTTCAATGGACATGTTCTTATGTAGTATTGAAAGTCCACCCTCTCTTGCAAGAGCAATTGCCATTCTGTATTCCGAAACAGTATCCATTGCTGCAGAAATAATTGGCACATTAAGTTGAAGAGACTCTGTCAATTTTATTGATATGTCAGCTTCACGAGGTAAAATAGTTGAATGATTGGGTACTAAGAGTACGTCATCATATGTAAGTCCCTGTCGAGTAATGCGGTCAGAAGGAGAAGAATTATTCATTTTATACATTCAAAGGATGTAGTTTGATTTCAATTTTTGCAAGATAAGAATATATATTGGTATCTGCTCGTCCCAGAACATAATATGAGGTAACAAAAATCCCGGTTTTACGTGTGATTGGGCTTGCAACAAAAATACAGGGCATTAAAAATTAGGCGTTGAATGAGTATTCAAAAGAAATACAGTCGCAATGAGATTAGTAAGATCTTAAAGATTGCATCAGACCTTGATCAAGCAACCATCGATAAAGAAGATGGTTTAACTGAAGATGAGCTTAAAAAAATAGCCGAAGAAACTGGTTTAAACCCGGCTATGATTACCAAGGCCATATTCCAGCTTGAAAATGGTGAGACCCCAATTGAGTTATCGGAAGCCCTAAAAGAAGACTATAAATTTAAAACCTCTTTTCTTGCAGATGGCATTGTTGATGATCAATTATGGGAAGAAGTGGTTAGCGAAATCAGAGCAACACACGGTGGTATTGGAAAAATCAGTAAAATGGGTTCCACTTACGAATGGGAACAGCGTAAGCAAAATGTAGGCTATATTCAGGTATCTGTAACTCCCAAGGGTGAATACAGCAAAGTGTC
>CBFHVG010000013.1:0-58981 GCA_965659005.1 uncultured Balneolaceae bacterium | reverse complement strand
ATGGAGGTTGGCATATACCATCAGCTAGCCCTTCAGGGTCTAACTGACTATTTGAGAATAAAGGCACCTCTTGACGAGCAGGATCCTAAAACATGGGATTATGAGTCAATGAAAAAGTGCTTAAAACCATCCGATAGAACCTTTGAAGAGGTTTACTAAAAAAATAAAATTATATCATCTCCATGTCCCAAAAGACATCAAAACAAATTCGTCAGGAATTCTTCGATTTCTTTAAAGAAAAAGAGCACATCATCGTTGAAAGTGCTCCTGTAGTGCCTAAAGATGATCCTACATTATTATTCACTAATGCTGGGATGAATCAGTTTAAACCTATTTTTCTGGGCGAATCAGATGCACTGGATTATGATGGTAAAGCTTGGAGCAGAGCTGCAGATACTCAAAAATGTATTCGAGTGAGCGGTAAACATAACGATCTCGAAGAGGTAGGTTATGATACATATCATCACACTTTCTTTGAAATGCTTGGTAACTGGAGTTTTGGGGATTACTTCAAAAAAGAAGCTATTGGATGGGCATGGGAGTTGTTGGTAGACAAATGGGGACTGGACCCGGATCGTTTATATGCAACCGTTTTCGAAGGTGATAAGAAGGATGGATTACCTCTGGACGAAGAAGCAATTGATTTTTGGAAGTCTGAAACATCAATAGCTCACGATCACATATTGAAGTTTGATAAGAAAGATAACTTCTGGGAAATGGGAGAAACCGGTCCATGTGGTCCTTGCTCAGAAATACATGTCGATATGCGCTCAGATGAAGAAAGAGCAAAAGTAGATGGTTCTACTTTAGTGAATATGGATGATCCTGCTGTTATTGAAATATGGAATCTCGTTTTTATTCAGTTTAACAGGCAAAAAGGTGGAGAGCTAAAAAACCTACCGGCTCAGCACATCGATACTGGTATGGGTTTTGAACGTATTTGCGCAGTACTCCAGGGTAAAACTTCCAACTATGATTCTGATGTATTTACGCCATTGATTTCTACTATATCAGAAATGGCTAATAGAACATATGGTGGTGATGATGTTAGAGATATAGCAACCAGAGTTATTGCCGATCACGTCAGAGCGGTTTCTTTTTCAATTGCGGATGGAGCTTCACCAGGTAATGATGGTCGTGGTTATGTAGTTCGACGTATTCTTCGAAGAGCAATACGTTATGGTTGGGATAAACTCGGTTTTAAAAAACCATTCTTATATGAACTTGTTGGCGTTTTAGCAGATCAGGTAGAAGATGTTTTCCCTGAACTAAAGGCTCAACAGAAATACATACAAAATGTGATCAAATCTGAGGAAAATAGTTTCCTCAAAACACTGGGTCAGGGTATTGATTTATTCAACAATATGGCCAAAAATGGAAAGAGCATTAGCGGTGAAGATGCTTTCAAATTACATGATACCTACGGATTTCCTATCGATTTAACACAGCTCATGGCACGTGAACAGAATTTATCTGTCGATGTTGAAGGTTTTGAGAAATTGATGCTTGAACAGAAAGAGCGAGCAAGAGCTGCAGGTAAGTTTGGTGTGGATCATAATGATAAAGCAGACTGGGTCAAACTAACCGAAATCACTGATACTATTTTTATAGGCTATGATGAAACAGAAGCAGATGTTGAAGTTCAGGCCTATCGCGATGAAGGCGATCGCTTTGCAGTTATTCTGAATAAAACTCCATTTTATGCTGAAAGTGGGGGTCAGGTAGCCGATACAGGAATACTGAGTAATGGTACATTAGATGTAAAAGTGCTGGATGTACAAAAAAATCAGGGTAAGTTTGTTCACTATCTCGATCGTAAGCCAAAATCAATGGAAGGGAAGTGGCTGGCGAAAGTTGATGCTGACAGAAGAGGAGAAATCGAAAGGCATCATTCTTGTACTCACCTCATTCATGCTGCCCTCAGAAACATTCTGGGAGATCATGTAGCACAGAAAGGCTCACTAGTTGACGATCACCATCTAAGGTTTGATTTCTCTCATTTTGAAGCTGTTTCGAAAGATCAACTGGATGAGATCGAAAGCATAGTGAATTCTAAAATCCGTGAAAATATACCCTTAGTTGAAGAAAGGGATGTTCCAATAGATCAAGCCAGAGAACGTGGCGCAATGATGTTATTTGGAGAGAAATACGGTGAAAAAGTTAGAATGATCACTTTCGACCCTGAATATTCCGTTGAACTTTGTGGTGGTACTCATGTTAAAGCAACAGGTGAAATCGGTTATTTCAGATTTACTCAAGAAACCTCTGTAGCAGCTGGTATAAGAAGGATTGAGGGGGTTACTGGTCGGCATGCAGATGAGTATCTACGTGAGGAGAAACATGCATTAGCTGAGGTTAAGGAAATTGTTGGACATTCAGATCACCTTGCAGATTTCATAAAAAAACTTCTAAACGAAAAGAAAGTCTTAGAGAAAGAACTTGAAAAACTAAATATGGCACAATCAGGTGATCAATTAAGTGATCTGATAAAGGCTGCCGAAGTCATTTCTGATGATATAAAGCTGATTAAAGGTGAAATCAGCGGTGCTGACATGAGCACACTTAAACAACTGGGATATGATTCCCTTAATGCAATTAAGGAAAAGTGTGTAACCGTATTAGGTTCTAGAGACGAAGAGGAAGGAAAGGTTTACCTAATGGTATCCATAACTGACGATTTAGTAAATACAACGAATCTTAAAGCTGGTGTTATTGTTGGTAAGCTTGGAAAACTTGTTGGCGGTGGTGGCGGCGGACAGCCTACACTTGCAACAGCTGGTGGTAGACTTCCAGAAAAGCTTGAATCAGCTTTAAACGAAACCGCATCTATAATTGAGGATTTACAGGCATAAGCCTCAATTATTTGTCCAAAAATGGATATATTCACAGCCCTAAAATCAAAGCAGCAACCTGTTTATTGAAATTTCATGAGTAAATCAAAAACTAAGGATCTGGTTTTTGCACCCAAAGGCATTGGCTCCCAAGAAGATGGAGCAGTTCAAAAAGGTGTTGACTTACCGGATGCAACCACAAAAAAACATACTGATCTTGGCTTAAGTAAGCAGAATCTGGTTGATATGTACGAACAAATGTACCTGCAACGCAGATTTGAAGAGCGTGCAATGCAGCAATATCAGAAGGGTAAATTTGGTGGTTTTCTTCATTTGTACATAGGTCAGGAAGCGGTATCCACAGGTACTGTTTTCGCTCTCAATAACAATGATGACATCATTACAGCCTACAGAGATCACGGATGGGGACTTTGCCGTGGTATTTCGGCCAATGAGGGTATGGCTGAGCTGTTTGGTAAAGCTACAGGTTGTTCAAAAGGTAAAGGTGGGTCTATGCACTTTGCCAATACTAAAGAACATTTCTGGGGTGGTTATGGTATTGTTGGGGGACATATTCCTTTAGGTGCCGGACTTGCATTTGCAAACAAGTATAATGGAAATGGTCGTATTTCAACCTGTTTCTTTGGTGATGGTGCTGTAGATCAGGGCGCATTGCATGAAACCTTCAATATGGCTCAACTATGGGGTCTACCTGTAATATTCGTTGTGGAAAACAATGGTTATTCAATGGGTACTGCGGCTAAAAGACACACTGTTGCAGAAATTGTTGATCGTGCCAAAGGTTATGGTATGAAAAGTAAGGTTGTTAATGGGATGGACGTATTCTCAGTCTATGAAGCAATGAAAGAAATTGCTGATGATGTTAGAGAGAATAGCGAACCATGGTTTGTTGAAATCAGAACCTACAGATATCGTGGTCATTCAATGTCTGATCCTCAAAAATACAGAACTAAAGAAGAGCTTGAGGAATACCAGAATAACGATCCGGTTGAACGTCTGAAAAAATATATCACAGATAATAAAATCACTTCTCAGAAAAAACTGAAAGAGATCGAAGATAAAGTAGAGCAGGAAGTTCTGGATGCAGTTGAGTTTGCTGATAACTCACCATTCCCGGAGATGAGTGAGCTCTATGAAGACATGTTCACCGAAGATAATCCATATTTCCACACCTAAAAGATTTTAAAAAATGGCAGTACTACAATTTAGAGAAGCAATTAACCATGCCATCGATGAAGAAATGGCACTAGATGAACGCGTATTCATCATGGGTGAGGAAGTAGCCGAGTATAACGGAGCTTATAAAGTTACTGAAGGCCTGCTTGATAAATACGGTTTCAAAAGAGTGATTGATACTCCAATCTCTGAACTCGGTTTTGCGGGTATTGGAGTTGGTGCAGCAATGAATGGCTTAAGACCAATTGTTGAGTTTATGACATTCAATTTTGCCGTATTAGCAGCTGATCAGATAATAAATCATGCTTCTAAGGTAAAATACATGACCGGTGGACAAGTAGACGTTCCAATTGTATTCAGAGGTCCTAATGCCTCTGCAGGTCAATTAGGCGCCACTCACTCAGTAGCTTTTGACTCAATGTACGCTCACTTTCCTGGTATCAAGGTAATTTATCCTTCAGAACCAGGTGATGCGAAAGGATTGATGAAATCGGCAATTAGAGATAATAACACTGTACTCTTTATGGAATCTGAGCAAATGTACGGATTAAAGGGCGAGGTCTCTGATGAGGAGGATTACATCATTCCAATTGGAAAAGGAAAAATTAAGCGAGAAGGAACTGATGTAACAGTTGTAGCTCACGGTAAGATGTATCACGTTGCTACAGAAGCTGCAAAACACCTAGAGAAGGACGGTATATCAATTGAGATCATTGATCCAAGAACAGTTAAACCATTGGATTTACCGCTAATCATTGAGTCTATTAAAAAGACCAATAGATGTGTAGTTGTTGATGAAGCACATCCATTTGGTGGTTTTGCCTCTGAAATTGGTTTCCTGTTACAAAGAGAAGCTTTTGATTATCTGGATGCTCCTGTACAAAGAGTTTGTCTTCCAGATGTTAGTGCTCCTTTCGCTAAAAACCTTTTTGATGCTTGGTTCCCAAGCGCTCAACAGGTAGTTGATGCTGTTAAACAAGTTGCTTACAAGAATTAATTATTAAAGACCCGGAAGATTATGGCCATCAAAATTGAAATGCCGAAGCTTAGTGACACAATGGAAGAAGGTGTTATTTCGAAGTGGAATGTAAGTGAAGGTGATAAAGTAGAAGCAGGCGATATTATTGCTGAAGTGGATACCGACAAAGCTACTATGGATGTGGAAGTATTTGACGGTGGTACCATTTTGAAAATTTTAGCTGGTGATGGTGAAAGTGTACCCTTGGGTGGTCTAATGGCTGTAATAGGTGAGCCAGGTGAAGATATTTCAGCGATTTTAGCTGAGTCAGGTTCGTCATCTGAAGCGCCGGTAAAAGTCGAAGAAAAGAAAGAAGCATCAGAATCAGAATCTACAGAATCATTCGATCCTGTATTTGGTGATCTTCAAAAAGAGGCAACAAATGGTTCTGCATCACCTACTGATGATGGTAGAATAAAAGCATCTCCATTAGCTCGTAAAATTGCCGCTGATAAGGGCTTGGATCTTGGTAACGTAAAAGGATCAGGACCTGAAGGGAGGATTGTTAAAAGAGACGTGGAAGGTGCAGAAGCTGGATCATCTTCAGTAGATACAACAGCAGCTTCTGCTAATGTCCCTGTGTTAAGCTTTGATTCACTTGCTTCAGAAGAGGTTAAAGTTTCTCAGATGAGAAAAGTAATTGCCAAACGATTAGCTGAAAGCAAATTTACCAACCCGCATTTCTACGAAACGATTGATATCGATATGAAAGCGGCAATGGCTGCCAGAAAGGCGTTGAATGATGTAAATCCGGACGTTAAGATTAGTTTCAATGATATTGTGGTTAAAGCTGCTGCGGTTGCTCTAACACGCCATCAAGCAATTAATTCAAGCTGGATGGATGATGTAATTCTTCATCATGGTGATGTTCACGTGGCTGTGGCTGTTGCGATCGATGATGGCCTTCTAACTCCTGTAATCAAGCATGCCGATAAAAAAGGTTTAGCTCATATTTCAGCTGAAACAAAGGAACTTGCCGGACTTGCTAAAGTGAAAAGACTTCAACCAGAACAGATGGAAGGATCAACCTTTACCATTTCAAATCTGGGCATGTTTGGTATTGAAGAATTCACAGCTATTATAAATCCACCAAATGCATGTATCATGGCCGTTGGATCCATTAGAGAAATTCCAGTTGTAGAGAATGGTGAGATCGTAGTTGGACACAGAATGAAAGTGACTCTTTCAAGTGACCACAGAGTGGTTGATGGGGCTTCTGCTGCACAATTCCTGAATACCTTCAGAAATCTACTCCAGAATCCACTGGAAATGCTTCTTTAGAATAGGAAGGATGTGTTATTTGCTTACCGGTCGTTCAATGTATAATTGATTCCATTTTTCGAACTTTCGTAAACACCCGTTTTATCTAATCTAAGAGGATTACTTCCATTCAAAGCCAGTTGGTGCCAGAAAAGCAATACTACCCAATGAAATTTGTCCTGGGGCAAGCTCTGTTATGACTGGGCCAGTTAAAGGCGTGTAAGCTCCCGAAGTAAAATTATCTGCTGATATGGCTTCACCACCAGTTGCAGCAGCTACCTGCTGAGAGAATGCGTCTATACTGAAAACACATACCAATGCAAGCGATAGAAGAAATTTAAATATGTATTTATAGCCAGTCATAGGTCCAAGTTTAGAGAACTGATAACTCTAACTGGTTAATTTAGTGATGTTCTGAAGATGATGTGTGCATATTAACCCATTCTAATCAAAGGTTCACGCTAATTATTGAGCATAATTTTCATCTGTTAAAAAGGGAATTTCGTCAGGAATGGAAGTGAATTGATCGAATTTCAAATAATCTACAATCAAAGGAAGCTATCTTTGGTGTAAAGATTTAATTCAACATATATTCTAACAAAAATTAAGCTTATGAAAGGCATTGTATTAGCAGGTGGGACAGGTTCAAGACTTTTCCCCCTGACAAAAGTAACAAATAAACACTTATTACCGATTGGTGACAAACCGATGATCTACTATCCAATTGAGAAACTAATTGGAGCTGGTATCGAGGAAATACTGATCGTTACAGGTACAGACCACATGGGAGACGTGGTTAACCTACTCGGATCAGGGAAAGATTTTGGATGTCGTTTTACTTATAAGGTTCAGGACGAAGCCGGAGGTATTGCTCAGGCATTAGGCCTTGCCGAGAACTTTGTAGGAGATGATAGCATGGCTGTAATTCTGGGCGATAATATTTTTGAAGCATCTTTAAAGGATGCCACAGATAATTATCCGGATGAAGGTGCTCAAATTTTAATTCAGGAAGTTCACGATCCACAACGCTACGGGGTTGCAGAAGTATCAGGTGATAAAATTGTTTCTATTGAAGAGAAACCTGAAAACCCTAAATCAAATTATGCGGTAACTGGTATCTACTTCTATGATTCGTCTGTTTTCGAATGTATCAAAACACTTAAACCTTCTGGTAGAGGTGAGCTTGAGATCACAGATGTGAACAACTACTACATTGAGCAAGGTAAAATGAGATTTTCTGAGCTAAAAGGCTGGTGGACAGATGCCGGTACTCATGAGTCATATAAACATGCAAACGATTTAGTACGCGGAGAATAATGCGATTTCTTGTACTTGGTGCATCCGGTCAGCTTGGGAGAGAGTTTTGCGATTACCTCCAGCAAAAGCACATGGATTTTAAAGCATATTCATCTTCTGCATTAGATATCACAGATGCTGTGAAACTGGATGAAGAAATTGCTTACCAGCGTCCGTCTGTGATTATTAATTGTGCTGCATTCACTCAAGTGGATAAAGCTGAGGATGACCAGTTTACTGCATTTAAAATCAATCATATTGCCGTACGCAATCTGGCCAGAGCTTGTAAAAAGTATAATACTAAGCTCATACATTTTTCTACGGATTATGTGTATCCTGGTATGGAAGATGATCGATTTCATCATGCCAAAGGTTATAAGGAGGACCATCGAAAAGATCCTTTAAATGCATATGGCGAAAGTAAACTTCTTGGTGAAAACGAAATTCTTGCATCAGGATGTGATCACATCATTCTAAGGGTATCCTGGTTATGCGGTAAATATGGAAAGAACTTTGTTAAGACTATGATCGATTTAGGCATAAAGGGTACGGATTTAAGGGTTGTGAATGATCAATGGGGGAGTCCTACTTTTACCAGTGATTTAGTAAGGAATACAATTCGGATGATTCAGGAAGAAGTGAATGGAATATTCAATTATACTTCAGATGGCTTAATTACCTGGTATGATCTGGCAAGGGAAGCACTATCAATGGCTTCGGTTGAAACAAAAATCGAAGGTGTACCTTCAGAGGAATATGTAACCAGGGCTATTAGGCCAAAATTTTCGAAATTAAATACAGATAAAATTAAATCATTGAATGAGATTCGTATTCCCGATTGGAAAGATGGTCTCAGGCAATTAATAGACGAATTAGCAATCTAATGGAAAGGATAAGAACAGAGATAGATGATGTTATTCTCTTCAAACCAAGTGTATTTGGAGATGACAGAGGTTTTTTCAAGGAAACCTACAGAGAGTCATGGTTCACAGATATAAGTAGAGAAGTAACATTTGTTCAGGATAATATGTCCAAATCAGTTATGGGTGTACTAAGAGGACTACATTACCAAACTGGTGAATATGCTCAAGATAAATTAGTAGCATGTGTTAAAGGTAGTATACTGGATGTAGCTGTTGATTTGAGACAGGATTCTCCAACATTTGGAAAATATGTAATGAAAGAACTCTCAGATCAGAATCACTTTCAGCTATTTGTTCCAAAAGGATTTGCTCACGGATTTATATGTATGGCTGAAGAAACAATTATCAGTTATAAATGCAGCAATTACTATAATAAAGATAGTGAAGTTGGTATCATCTGGAATGACCCAGATATAGGTATCGATTGGCCAATGAAGCACCCTGTGCTATCAGACAAAGACAAAAAAAACAAACGATTTGCAGATTTAAAGAAAGAAGAATTATTCTAACATGAAAAATATAATGGTAACGGGTGGGGCTGGTTTTATCGGTTCTAATCTGATCCTTCATCTACATGAAAAGTACACGAATTACAATATCCTTAATCTGGATAAGCTGACTTATGCTTCAGATTTAAAATTTCTGAAACCACTGGAAGACTCTGATAGATATCATTTTGCTCAGGTTGATTTAACAGACAGAGCTGCGGTTAACAAGATTGTTCAGGAATTTAAACCTGATGGTGTATTTCATCTTGCAGCTGAATCGCATGTTGATAATTCTATCAAAGGTCCTGAACCATTTATTCTTAGTAATGTAGTAGGGACATTTAACATAATTGAGGAGTGTCGTCAGCTATGGGGTGAGGATGAAGAAACATTCGCAGAGAGCCGCTTTCTTCATGTTTCAACTGATGAGGTTTATGGGACATTAGGGGACGAGGGTTTATTCGTAGAAACTACTCCTTATGCACCAAACTCACCTTATTCAGCTTCAAAGGCTGGTAGCGATATGATTGTTCGTTCATATTTCCATACCTACGGTATGAATGTTGTTACAACGAATTGCAGTAATAATTATGGACCACATCAGCATGATGAAAAACTGATTCCTACAGTTATCAGAACTGCAGTTTCCGGAAATAATATTCCGGTTTATGGTAAGGGTGAAAATATAAGAGACTGGCTATTTGTCACCGATCATTGTGAAGCTCTGGACCTGGCATTCCATAAGGGTAAATCAGGACAGACCTATAATGTTGGGGGTAACAACGAGTGGATGAATATTGATCTTGTCAGGTTGCTTTGCGACATCCTAAATGAATTAGTTGGTGATGGACCGGATGGTGACTACAAAAATTTGATCAGTTTTGTGACTGACAGACCAGGACATGATTTTAGATATGCCATTGATGCTACAAAGATCAGAGAAGAACTGGGTTGGGCACCTGAGGGTAAATTGGAACAAAAACTCACTGAAACTGTTTCTTGGTATTTGAATAGATACGATATCAAACAATCATAAAAACAAGATAGTATTTTGAATTACTGGTTAATGAAGTCTGAACCCGATGCTTACAGCATCGATAACCTCAAAAAGGATAACATTGAACCCTGGGACGGAATCCGAAACTACTCAGCCCGCATCCATTTAAGAGATGGTATGGATATAGGCGATAAAGCCTTCTTTTATCACTCTAATGCGAAGCCAATTGCTATAGTTGGAACGATGGAGATTGTGAGTGAATATAAACCTGATCCAACCCAGTTCGATCCGGATGCTAAGTACTTTGATCCAAAGAGTAGTGAATCAGATCCTAAATGGGGGCTCAGGGATGTCAAATTCATTCAAAAGTTCGAAAACCCGGTAACAAGAGATATGCTTAAAGCTGAACCTGAGCTGGAAGAAATGGTATTGTTTAAGCAGGGAAGACTTTCAATTTCACCGGTATCGGAAGCTGAATGGGAAAAAATTCATGAGATGGCGGGTGCTGAACTTAAATAGCTTGGCTCTATTCTAAGATTCATTATCTTCACGTCAAAAATTTAGCATAGTTTATGGGAGTGAAAGCACAAGAAATCCAATTAAGAACAAAAGGTGTTCTGTCAGTACAGCGACTAAAGGTATTGAGAGATGCCGGTGTGATTTCTTCATCCTCAGATTATCCCATTTTGGATGATCAATTTCAGCCAAATTCCATTGATCTCAGACTGGGTGAAACCGCCTATAGAGTTAGAAGTTCTTTTTTGCCTGAGAATGAGACAGTTCAGAACAAAATTGATAAACTCAAGCAGTATTCATTTTCGATTAAAGACGGAGCTGTCCTAGAACAGAATGGAGTTTACATCATTCCACTTCTGGAAAGCTTATACCTCCCAAATAGTCACTATTCGAATCAAAAGGGAGCATTAAATAATAATAATGGCGATCTGATTCAGCTATTCTCTGAAGAAAATCTTTCAGCCAAAGCTAATCCGAAAAGCTCAACTGGAAGATTAGATATATTCACCCGAGTAATCACTGATTACTCACACCGATTTGAAGAGGTTGTTCCAGGATACAAAGGTCGATTATATCTTGAAGTTGTTCCTAAGTCATTTTCTGTTAGGGTACAGACCGGACAGCGACTAAATCAGCTTAGAATCAGACATGGCTTTGTGCCATTAAACGATCAGGATCTTTTCCGCATACATAGTCAGGATCCACTCTTATTTAAAGAAAATGGTGATGCATTCACATTAGATGAACTCAAAGTAAATTCAGGTTTGTTTATGAGTGTGGATCTGCACGGTGCCGAAAATGAAATTGTAGGTTATAAAGCTAGAAAACACAGTGATCTTATAGATTTGAATAAGATTGACCATTATAGTGCAAGTGAATTCTGGGAACCGATTTATGCTCGAAAGGATGATCATATCATACTGGAGCCGGAAGCTTTTTATATTTTCGCATCTAAGGAAAGAATTCGAATTCCCGGGCAACTTGCTTGCGAAATGATGGCTTATGATACAGGCTCTGGCGAATTGAGAACTCATTATGCCGGGTTCTTTGATAGTGGTTTTGGAGGATCTGCTCAAGATGGCGGGGCAAGAGCAGTCTTAGAAGTAAGATCACATGATGTACCTTTTCTTATTGAAGACGGCCAAACTTTATTCAGTATGCAATTTGAACCTAATACTGAAATTCCTGAATTTATTTACGGTGCTGATATAAGCAGCAACTATCAAGGGCAAGGTCTTAAACTAGGTAAACATTTTCGTCAGGTATGAGTGAATTTTTAGTTAGCCGATGCATTTGTCACAAAAAATCATTTGAAGAGATTAAAGAATTTGCGTCAAATGAAGGCATAAATAAAGTAGAAGAGTTGCAAGCGTTGAGCTACTGTTCCAACTCGTGTCAAATGTGCAAACCTTATGTAGAGTTAATGTTTGAAACCGGGGAAACTGCTTTTAAACCCGGGGCTTACTACGGACGAAAAAACGTAGGATGAATCTATTTTTTATTAATGAGGGGGATCTCCAAGAATCCGGTTTTAGGTTAACCGGACAGGAGGCCAGGCATGCATCCAAGGTTTTGCGAATGAGAGTTGGTGATGAAATCCGTGCCACAGATGGAAATGGACATCACTTTATTGGTTCTGTAATCAGAATAGAAAGAGATTCTCTATATGCTGAAATCAGAAATCAGAATTATGAAGACTTACCAAGACCGGAAATTATACTTGGAATAGGTTTTATTAAGAAGAGGGACAGGCTAGAATTTGCTATAGAAAAAGCTGTTGAAGTGGGAGCGCACAGAATTGCTCTTATTAATACTCGATATGCAGAAAAGGCACCTTTTAAAAAAGATCGTCTCGAGATGATTGCTAAAAGTGCGATGAAGCAAAGCCTGCGTTTTCATCTACCAAAATTAGAAGTGTTCTCATCCTTTGAAGAATGCTTAAATCATTATGGGTCAGCCGAAATTATAATGGCTCATCAAATTGCTGATAAAGCAACTGATCCAATAACTAATACTAAGGATCAGATATTACTTTTAGTAGGCCCTGAAGGTGGTTTTTCTGATGAAGAAGTGAATACCGCTGTTGAAGCTAATGCCACTATGGTTTCTCTGGGGCCAAAACGTCTTCGTGCTGAGACTGCGGCTATAGTGCTGCTATCAAGCTATGTATAAGTAACCTCTGTCGATTTAGTAAAATCGATTTCGCTAAGCCGTTTCAGTTTCTACAACGTAAGTAAGCCCTTCGAAGTAATCCGGAGTCCATTCAAAATTTGGATCACCAAACTTTTTTAAGGTGCGATAGTGTGAAGCAACTGCCTCAGAAAAGGTATCATGACAGTTATAAGGCACACCATACATATTAGCTACTTCTTCAACGATTGGGCTAATTTTAGGGTAATGAACACTGCACACCTTAGGGAAAAGATGGTGTTCTATCTGATAGTTCAACCCGCCAATGTACCATGATAGTAACTTGTTTTTTCTGGCGAAGTTATTTGTTGTGAACATCTCATGAATGAACCAGTGGTTATCAATCATGTTTTGTTCATTTGGAATAGGATGAGTTGTTTCTTCAACTACGTGGGCAAGCTGAAAAATAATACCCAAAATAAATCCGGCAGTGAGGTGAAGTGAAACAAAACCAATAGCTACTTGCCACCAGGTTACATCAAGTACCAGATAAGGAATCACTAAAGTATAGCTGTAATAGAAAATCTTTGTGATAATAAGAGTTACCCATTCGCGGACAGGGTGGTTCTTATTCTCATAGGGCCCAAGCTCCGGTTTGAAAAAGTACCAGTAGTCCTTAACAAATACCCAAAAGAAAGTAGCTAAACTATAAGCAAAGAAAGCAGCAATATGTTGCACCCTATGAATTGGTTTATACTCAGAATGAGGGGATAATCGAATAAATTCTGCTACTTCAAGATCTTCATCATGACCATGAATGTTGGTATATGTATGGTGGATGATGTTATGAGTAATTTTCCAGATGTACCCATTTGCGCCAACAAGATCGAAGCTTAATCCAATTATCCAGTTTAGCGTTTTATTTGAAGAGTAAGCACCATGAAGTGCATCATGCCCTATAGAAAAGCCAATTCCAGCCATTCCAACACCCATTACGATGGCTAGTAACCACATAATAGAAAGAGAGAATTGACCTGAAATAATCATTAAATAGGCTCCAATATAAGTGGCCAGTATAATGATTGTTTTAAGGATCATCTGAGCATTTGCATGCTTAGATAAATTATTTTCTTTGAAATATTCTTCCACACGAGCATTTACAGTTTTTGAAAACTCGCGATCAATTTTGTTATTAAAAGTTACTTTTTTTGGCATGCCCTGAATTTATTTTAACCGGCCCAAAGATAATGGTTTTGCAGATCGATTATTAAATTAATATTACGAGTTTCAAAAATAATTGAAAATTAAAAGGTTGGCAATCAATTCTATTTCAAAAGATTTGCGAAAACCGCTTTAATGAATGGCATATATGGAACAGATGCCATCGTTCTGATTTCCTCAGCTAAGCTAGTTTCCTCATCCAGAAACTTAAATACTCTTTGGATTCTATTTCTCTCAAAAAGGTCTCTGAATATCTTAATACCTACATTAGAAGTTGAATACAATACATGTAATAACAATAAATCGTAGTACCAGAATCGAGCTTTTGTTTTTGTAGGAGGCGTAGGATCATTACCCTTAATGATGCTTTGTGCCAGTTCACTAACATGTTTTTGAATCCTTAAAAAGGTATAACCTGTAGATGCTTTTGTTAGTCCTGCTGAAGTACCAAGATTCATGATGCGGTGATCATACCAGGGTAAGTATGGTCGGTCTTCCATAGGAATCTGACCAACTTCTTTGCGTACGATTTCATATTCACCTTCTTGGATGTTCAGCACATTCGAAAGATATCCACGAATTTTATCTTCATAAACCTCGCGATCCTCAAGCTTACCAGAAAAAATTGTGTATTCAAGGAGGGCTTCATTTGAAGACCAGGGAAGTAAATACATAAAACCTACACCAGGTGTCCATGAAGCATCGAAATCCATGAACGTTGCTACTTTATCATTAAAGACATCACTTTTAGTCTTGATCTCCCATCCCAGAAAATGCTGAATTAAGGGATACTTAATCTGCTCTTTTTTAAGACCTTTAGGAGGGAGTATTGACTGAAAAATGTATGGAGCTGAAAACTTTTGTCCATCTTTCGTAACCAATATGCTTTTATCCTGATCAGATTTTAACTCACTAATGTCACCTTCAATGAGTTCGAATGAAGACTCTTTTCTAATTCTCTCCAGAACATATGCTTTAAAATCGCCTGCCCTAATGCAGAAATAGCCATAAGGATTTAATGTGTGGATTTTATCATGGTTCAAAGCTAAAGTTCGAACCTCCGGCCATTCTTTGTAAACTAAGTCTTTGAATGGCACTTCATTCTGAGTCCAGAAGCACCATGTTTTGTTGTTCTCTGTATCAAGGCTTTTATCTGCAATTAATACAGATCCTTTGTAATCACCTTCAAGGAGGTAATAGGCAAGAGATAGGCCGGATAAGCCACCGCCTGCTATGATTATATCATGAGTTGTTTCAGTCAAAGGTTACATTTTTTTTAGATCGTGTGTCCACATTCAATGTAAACACATCCGGACGAGAATAGTGCCCGTCGGTGTCCAAGAAAAGGTGTCCGTCAGTAGTTTCGTTCAGATTAATTTCAGAATATATAATTGAAGGAGTATCAAATAGGGGCTCAACCTGCAATTCATGATTAGGTTTAATTACAGCTGAACCGCCTTTTAAAACAAAATCATCCGCTTCAACGGGTATGGATTCAATCATTTTTGCTGCGAGCTCCGTGATTTCAGATTCCCCATTAGAATTTATTCCATCAAGCATATCCTGTTTAGTCATTACACAACCTGAAGCTAATACGAAGCATTGACCTTCAAATGCATAATTACGGCTGGCGTTAAGGTGTAAATCCTTAACATATGGCCATTGGGCGATATGAACAGTTTCATGTTGTGCATGATAGGCAGCCCGAGTTAAAGGCATCCAGTGTTCCCAGCAAATCATTGCACCAATGGTACCAAATTCTGTGTCGATGGTAGTGAGAGTACTTCCATCTCCAACCCCCCAAACCAACCTTTCAGTATATGTTGGTGTTAGTTTTCTGTGGATTTTATGAGTTCCGTCCGGGTTGAAATAAATAATAGTATTGTAAATAGTATTACCGGATCTCTCGTTAACCCCAATAATCAGATATAGTTGAAGTCGTTTAGCAAGATCACGAATCCGTTCAAAATAGCTGTCACCTATACAAATGGAATTGTCTGAAAGCATTCTGTATAAAGCTTTTGTTCCGGGATGATCCCAGATAGCAGCTTCGGGAGCATAATCTAACCACAATGGATAACCAGGCAGCCAGGTTTCTGGAAATACAATTAACCTTGAACCCTTAGAATGTGCTTCTTCAGCATACTGAATCACTTTTTCAACACTCTTTTCCAGATTCATATAAACAGGAGGATGCTGAATAATGGCGACTTTCAGATGGTCTTTTGTAAATGATTTCATCAGCTTGTTTTCAATATATTTTGCAGACAATTAAATAAGAATGTACCATAAGCTTGCTAAAAAACTAAAAGCAACTCAAAAACTCAAAGGTCGAATTTCGTTCATGATAGATTTAAGAAGTGATACCATCACAAAGCCAACACCCGAAATGCTGGAAGTAATGATGAAGGCTGAAGTTGGGGATGATGTGTTTGGCGAAGATCCAACAGTTAATGCCTTTCAGCAACGTATGGCTGATTATTTTGGATTTGATGCAGGTGTATTCGTTCCAAGTGGCACAATGAGTAATCAACTGGGAGTAAAAGTACTAACTAATCCGGGTGATGAAGTATTAATAGATGAAGCAGGTCACATATTCAATTATGAAACAGCAGCATCGTCAGTTTTATCGGGTGTAATGTTGAATACGCTAAAAGGTAATAATGGGAAATTAAGCGTAGATCTCTTAAAACATAAAAAGAGAGGAGCCTATAACTGGGAGCCTAATACACGAGTTATTTCTCTGGAGAATACGACAAATAAGGGTGGGGGAGTATGTTATTCAAGAGATGAGCTGTTGAGCATAAAGGACTTCGCCAATGATGAAGGTTTGTCTGTACACATGGATGGTGCACGAATCTGGAATGCAATAACTAAGACAGGTATTGAACCTGAATTTTTCGGGAGTATATCAGATACCATGTCCATTTGTTTCAGTAAAGGTCTTGGAGCGCCCATTGGATCGATGCTTCTTGGAAGTCATGAGTTAATTCGAAAAGCATTTCGATTTAGAAAGATGTGGGGGGGAGGAATGAGGCAAGTCGGAATACTTGCTGCTGCAGCGAATTATGCTTTTGATCATCACTATCCTTTATTAGAAAAGGACCACCAGAGGGCGCAACAATTTGGGGAAGCTATTTCTGAGAATCCAAGGTTTAGTATTGATTTAGGCAAACTAGAAACGAATATCGTTATGTTCGAAACTTTAGATACGGACGCCGTATCTGTACTTCAGGAACTCGAGAATAAGGGCATTCGAATGATCCCTTTCGGGCCAACTACGATCAGAGCAACGTTCCATTTCCAATTAATGGATTCTGAAATTGATCAATTAATAAAAACTGTCAGGAATATTTAATTAAAAGAACATGAAAAAAATACTTCTACTATCTTTATTCGCTGTTATTTCATCAGCTTTCGTATTTCATAATTACTCAGAAAATGTAAAAGCAGTAGAGGAAATTAAAGAGGTTGTTTCCAGGGGATATATTCATGGGGCCTTCAATGAACTTAATCCGGAAGAAATGAAAAAAACCTTTCATGAGGAGTTCGCCATTTTTTCTACAGACGGAAAACAACTAAATCGTTTTGAAATTGATGATTGGGTTTCAAGAACGGCGGAAAGAAAAGCTGATCCAAATTTCAATGCAGAAAGTAATGTCTGGGATGCACAGTTTGCTATCGTGGATGTGAATGGCAGAGCTGCCTCAGTTAAGCTTGAACTAAGTAGAAAAGGTGATTTAATCTACACTGATTACCTTTCACTTTTAAAGTTTGATGATGGCTGGAAAATAGTGGCCAAAGTCTATCACCAGCATAATAGGTGATCATAAATATATAATCCTATTCGAAAGTAAAGGTGAGTGTTAATTAACCCTCACCTTTTTTTATTTCTTCAACTTCCTCAAGAATAGACTCACGAATAACCTGCACTACCATATTAATTTGTTCTTTTGAGATAACTACCGGAGGGACAAGTCTCAAAACATTTCCAGCTGCTGCATTTGATAGTACTCGTTTATTGAACATTCGTTCAACCACGGGTCTGCCTGGGATACTCAATTCCACACCAATCATTAAACCAAGTCCTCTGATATCGGTGACCTCTTGAATATCATTGGTAGCTTCTTTTAGTGATTTCATCATATAAGTTCCTAATTCAGCAGCACGATCGTTTAATTTTTCATCTTCGACGGCTTTGAGGGTCGCTACTCCAGCCGCTGCTACGAGAGGATTCCCGCCAAACGTTGTTCCATGCTGCCCAAATTCAAGAATAGATGCTACATCTTCTTTAGCCATTACAGCTCCGACCGGTATTCCGCCAGCTAAAGCCTTTGCAGCAGCAACGATATCCGGTTTAATACCGAAGTGCTCATAGGAGAAGAATTTACCTGTACGGGCGACACCAGTTTGTACTTCATCAATAATGAGCAGTACATCGAATTTGTCACATAATTCTCTTGCCCGCTGCATATACTCTCTGGAAATAATATTGATACCGCTATTTCCCTGCACTGGTTCGAAGGCTAATGCAATGGTATCCTGATTAATAGCTACCTCAAGAGCTTTTAAGTCATCAAATGGGAGCTTTTCAAATCCTTTGGGCATGGGCTCAAAACCATCCTGATAGAATTTTTTACCCATAGCAATTGTAGTAAGTGATCGCCCATGAAAACCATTCTCAAGTGTATAAACAGGACCTTTTTTGTTTTTAAGATTCGCCCATTTGCGAGCTAACTTAACACAAGCTTCCATGGCTTCAACACCACTATTACACAAGAAAACTCTATCAAGTCCGGATACCTTTGCCAAACCCTCAATAAAAAAGCTTTGCGGTTCAGTGTAGTAGAAGTTGGAAACATGCATCAATTTTGCTGCTTGTTTTTGAATGGCTTCCACAACTTTAGGGTGGCAATGCCCAAGATTATTCACAGCAATACCACCCAGGATATCAATGTATTCATTGCCATCTGTATCCCATACTAAAGCTCCAAGGCCTTTGTCAATTGTGATGGGGTATCTCCTATAAACTTGAAAGTGTAAGTTTTTCTCTAGTTTTTGTGCTATATCCATTCTTTGAAATTGAATTGAAACTTCGTGAAAGTTGATTTATTGATCAGAAAAGGCCTTTTTTATCTTCATAATATGTTCACTTTTATCATCTATTCTACGTGTGAAATTAAAGTTCTGATCACTCTTTAGTTCTTATTCATAATAATTAATTCAACCAATATCGGAGCAGACATGAAGGCTTTTTTTTCAATCATTGTATGTATTCTATTCACTTACGGAACTTCAGCCCAAGATAAATTCACAGTAGTTCAAGATTCAAGTACAATTACAGTATTTGGAACTTCTAGTGCACACGACTGGGAAACATCTACAACGGAAACTGAAGGTGTTGCTATTCTCAATTTTGAAAATGGCAATTTGCTATCTGTCGACAGTGTTTCAATTACTTTTCCAGCAAATTCATTCAAAAGCGGGAAAAAGGTGATGGATAAAAAAACACGCGGAGCACTGAATGACAAAAAACATCCAACCATTCACTTTGAACTGATCAGTATTGACAACATTTCTGAAGACTCACTTTATACGACAGGCACTTTTACAGTAGCTGGAGTAACGGTTGAGAGAGAGGTGTCTGTTAAGTATAGCGTCTCGCCATCTGGTGACATTAAGTTCGAAGGATCTGCACCTTTTAAAATGACAGATTTTGGAATCAGTCCGCCCACAGCACTTTTGGGGTCGCTTAAAACTGGTAACGAAATTGATGTCAGCTTTAATGTGCTATTCAATGTTGCAAACAACCTATAAAGATCATTTACAAACAAACCATAATTAATTAGTGGGGAAAATCATGAAACTTTCTTTTAAACTACCAATCGCTTTCTTTTTTATGTTCTTGATTGCAGGAAGTGCATATGCACAGCAATTAAAGGATCTACAGTACTTCCGTCCTACCGGAAAAGCAGGTCTCAACGTATTCGAAGCTCCTAAAACAGCTGGAGTTGAATATGAGGGATTCTACGTACGAACCGGTGGTGACTTCTCAGTTATCTTCCACGGTATGTCTCATGAAAATGATGACGGAACACTGATCGATCTATCAAATAACTTCTCATTACCAACAGCTAACCTTAACTTTGATGTACAGGTTGAAGACGGATTGAGAATGCACTTACGTACCTATCTATCTTCAAGACACCATTCTGAAGCTTGGGTTAAAGGTGGATATTTCCAGATTGATAATCTAAATTTCATTGAAGATGGATTCCTTTCTGAGCTAATGGAAGTAGCCAGATTCCGTTTCGGTATGGATGAGATTAACTATGGTGATACCCATTTCAGAAGATCAGACAATGCGGCATCTCTTTATAATCCTTTCGTAGGTAATTATATCATGGATTCATTCGCAACAGAACCATTTGGTGAAGTTAGTGTAATGATGGAAAATGGATTTCTAGGTGTTCTAGGTGTATCCAATGGTAGATTAAACCAAGCTCCTGTATCAGGTGATGACGGTTTTGCAATTTTTGGTAAAGTTGGTTACGACTCACAAGTCAATGAAGATTTAAGAGTTAGAGTCACTGGTTCTTTCTACAATAGTACTGATAAAAGTACTCGCGATTATCTATACAATGGTGACCGTGCCGGTGCTAGATACTACAATGTTCTTGAAAGTACAGCAGATGCTCGTGTAAGTGACTTCCTGCCAAGATTCAACCCAGGTTTTGCTTACCATACTGCATTCCAAATCAACCCATTTGTTAAATTCCAGGGCCTAGAGTTCTTCGGAGTATTCGAAATGAGTTCAAACGGTGCGGATACCGGTGGTGAATATACTCAGTTAGGTGCTGAGGTTATTTACAGACTTGGTGATATGGAAGACTTTTATGTTGGTGGACGTTACAACATGGTAAGCGGTGAAGCTGCTGATGGCGCGGCAACTCAGGATATCACCAGAATGAATATCGGTGGTGGCTGGTTCCTAACAAATAATGTACTGCTTAAACTAGAATACGTTAACTCATCTTATGATGGTGACGGATGGGCAGCTTCTAAGTTTGCAGGCGCTGAATTTAGTGGATTCAACATTGAAGCAGTAATAGGCTTCTAATCCTGATCTCATATATGATTAGTGAGGGTGTTCTCGAAAGAGGGCACCCTTTTTTTATGCGTCAATGAATTTTAGATAGAGATAGAAATCAACATTGACTTCGTCATTCACTTTGATCAAACCAAACATAGCATTTGGAGGGTTTAGGTTAAATTCCTTGATGTTGATCATCTGCTCACCTTGAAAGGAGAGTACATCGCCATTTAACGCAACACTTGTAAATTCGATTGGATAGGTTTTTGTGATACCGGCAATCGTAATACTGACATCACATATGATCCTGGTCGTTTGATCCGATTCATCTGTGTTTTCGATCATTCGAACTTGCTGGTAATCAAGTGTTATAACCGGATGTTCATCTGCCTTAAGTGTTTTTTTGAAGTCAGCTGTTATCTTCTTTTGTCCGCAGTCAAAGTTTTTAGTCTGAACGTTGACAACAGCATTATTTAGGGCAATAATATCTGATTCTCTTACTGCCGGAATATCAAGGGTATCAACTTCGAGATCCTGATTTAGTTCACACTTAAATGAATTGATATTGGTTTTCCCAAATATTTCTAGGTTACTCTGTTGCGTAAGTTGAATACTCAAGGTATCTGAAATCTGGGCTCTTGATGATGTTGGCACAAGTAGCAAGGGTAGAAAAAGAACGATAAATAGTTTGATGAATGTATATCTCACTTGATCCTTTTTAATTTAATAAGCGCTGATAAAATTATGTATCTTAAAAAAGCTCACATCTCCCAAAATTAACAATTTGTTTGATTAAATGTCACTTGCCGACTTACTCCATCAGGCTACAGAAATAGCAACCATCGGCGGCAATCACACGCTCAAGTATTTCAGGAAAAACGTTGAAGTATTGTCCAAAGCAGATGAGTCTCCAGTTACAATTGCTGATCGTGAAACAGAAGAAATCATGCGTGCTGAAATCAATAAACGATTTCCTGGTCATGGTATTATCGGTGAAGAATATGGGCTTGAAAATGAGGACAGTGATATTCAATGGATTCTGGATCCAATTGATGGTACTAAGTCATTTATTCACGGAGTTCCACTCTATACAACATTGATTGGGATAACCATAAACGGAATTCCACAGGTTGGAATTATTAATGCTCCTGCAAGTAATGAAATATGTACTGCAGCAATTGGTAAAGGCGCTAACTATAATGGTGAAGCTTGTAAGGTATCAGAGCAGAGTGACCTAAGAAAAGCTTCTCTGATGGTCACAGAGATGTATCGATTTCACACTCAGGGTCTTCAACCTCAATTTATGGATTTGATGTCCAAAACCAAGCTTCACAGAACTTGGGGTGATGCTTATGGTCACATGATGGTTGCAATTGGAAGGGCTGATATTATGTTTGACCCAATCCTGAATATATGGGATGCAGCAGCACTATTACCTGTAATTAAAGAAGCAGGTGGCGTATATTCTGATATGAATGGAGTTGAATCCATTGAAACAGGTAGTGGTATATCCACAAATCCATATCTCCATGAACAGGTTTTAAATATCATACGTAAATAATAAAGATGCGCTATTTAAGCACTTTACTTTTCTTATGCCTTATTTCATTATCAGCAAAGGCACAACCCCAATGGGATTACCCAAGATATCCTTCCATCGAATACGACTTTCTTAAGCTTGAACTTAAACTTGAAATTGATCCATCTGAAAATGTTGTAAAAGGTCATGCTGTTTATTCTGCCATAGCGAATATTTCTGACCTTACAACGATGATTCTTAATACAAGAGAAAGTAGCATTGAATCTGTAAGTACTGGGAGTGAAGATTTACAACATGAAATCAGAAATGACAGTCTGATAATTAATCTAAATGATACTTTGAAGCGTGGGGATGAAGTCAGAATTGAAATAACATGGCAAAGTGAAACAGTTTTCGGTTATCACAATGATGGTTCTGTCATGTGGACGTCAACGGTGCCTAAAAGTCATCATCACTGGTTACCAGGTTTTGATCATCCGAGAAATGATCTGATAGTTGAAGCAACATACTCTATACCGGAAGAAATGACAGTTATTGGAAATGGTGATCTAATAAGTGATGAAATCATTGTTGGCGAAGGTAGAAAAGAAATTACCTGGCATACTGAAAAGGAAATTCCATTTACTGGCATAAGCTGGATTGCTGGTGTATTCAGTATCGAAGAAATTAGATACGGTATTAAGAAAATCAGGTACTATTCACCTCACACAGATTCATTGGTTGATGTTTCATCCATTCTTGCAGAAGCTGACAAACATCTTTCGAATTTTGAAAATCTACTGAACATTGAATATCCCTACAGTTCTTTAAACCTGATATCTCTTGAAGAAAACTATGGAGATATGATTTCGCTTAGAGCTTCACAGATCCCATTATATGAAATCATTTCAACTGGAAACGAGATGAAGTCACGAATACTGGATCAATGGTTCGGAATTAACAGAAGAGGAGAGACACAATGGGATTACGAAAAGTTTATTAAACCCTATCAGCGCTTCATTACACTGCAATACCCTGAAGAGTCGGATACATATGCTGATCGATTCGAAGAAGGAAGTACAAAGTTAAAATTGGATGTGATTGGTGATATTCTTTCAGATGATGATCATTCAGTTTTGACACCAGTAGCTCTTTACGAACGGATTTATAATAAATATGGACAGCGGGTTTTTGGGACTCCGGTTGAGTTAATGAATTATGGCCCTGGTTTGTCTGATGTATTCATGAATCCATTTGAGGATATGTATCTGATCGAATTTTCGTTCAATCAGCCAGATGGGGAGTTGAAATTATTTTTTAATTCTACTAATGATGAGAATGATAGCCTTCACACAGCTACCTTAACTCAATATTCTTTTAGTGACACGCTTAGTTCAGAAGTCACATTTACAGGTGCACTGGATTCAGTAAGTATCGAGGTGAGCCCGAGTTTGGAATACGCAATCCTGGATATATCCGATAGTTCCTTGAATGTACTTGAAAATAAACCCCTAGAGTTCTGGCTTGCTCAGTTAAGAGCTGAAGATCCTGAATTGAGAGCCCAGGCCGCCTATGGTTTACTTGCTTATAAGGATCAACCAGATATTCAATTGGCTTTAAATGATATTCTAAGTTTCGAAGAGGATCCTTTTGTATTGTCAGCCATTTATTCAATCCTATCTGAAATCACAGCAGGGGCTATTGGGACAGAACAAACTTACCTGAGAATATTAAACTCAGATTCTCAGAGTCTGCAACTTGCTGCTATAAGAGCATTATCTAAGTTTGATGGAAATGATGAAGTGGTTTATGCACTTAGAAATAAAGTACTCAGAGCTTCAAATGAAGAAATTGAGGTTGAAGCATTTGATGCCTTTTTGAATGTAAGTGATTCTTTAACGGCTGTGGCACTAGTGGATAGGTTGATAAACCTAAGAGAGGACGAAATTGCAATCATGAATTACATCGAGAAAAGTCGCACTGTGATTAGTGATTCAGCTATTACCGAACGCCTATTCCCATTTCTCTCTGATGAATATTCAACCCAGGTCCGATTAAACGCTCTTGAAAGAATTCAGCGCACATCCGCTGAAATTAATTGGGATATCTTTGTTCCAGATATGATCAGAGATTCTAATGTCTTGATTCGTGAAAAGGGAGCTTCTTTGGTGAATAAACTTAGCGATGAGCTAAAAGCTGAACTGATTAATGAAATACAATCCAACGAATTTGACTTCAGAGTTTTTGAAGCGCTTTGTGATGATTCTGATCAGTGCGAGCAATTGTTTGACATAAAAAAAGCGGACAGTTAAAACTATCCGCTCAGTTAATGCATTAGGCAATTAATGTTGTCGAATCCATTTTGCCATTTCTTTGAAGCTAGGCTTCTTTCCATACATAAGAATACCAACGCGGTATACCTTAGCAGCCAGCCACATCATCCCGATAAATGTAATTACCATCAGTACAGCTGATACTAATATTTGCCAAATAGGGACATCTGTAACGGCTATTCTAGTGATCATATTGATTGGTGCCGTAAATGGAATTAACGATGCTGCAACTGATAATGTGGAATCAGGATCAATCATCACACGAGTATTTAAGAAGTATGCTAACATGATCGGTGCCATAATTGGCATCATGAACTGTTGTGTGTCTTGTTCAGAATCAACAGCAGCTCCAATGGCTGCGAATAGCGATGCATAGATCAAAAAGCCTAGAATAAAGAAAACGAAGAAGTAGACGAATATAATAGGGTCAAATACGAGTGCATCCAGACTTGAAGGGTCAAATGTTGATGCCTGTTCCAATGCTTCTTCTGGCAGGTTTTTTGTTTGAGCTTCAACGATTATTGCAGCAACAGGAGCGGCAACTATCGATAAACCAGTGTAAGCAAAGAACCACACTCCAAACTGTGTCATGGCTAGCAAACATATTCCGAAAAGCTTGCCAAACATAAGCTCAATTGGCTTCACGGAAGAGGCAATCACCTCGACAATTCGATTTGTTTTTTCTTCAATTACAGATCTCATTAATACAGCACCATAACCAAAGAGCCCAATAAAAATTAAAAGGCCTAAAACAAAGCCAAATGCAGCTGCTGCACCTGTGTTGTCTTCTTCTTCTTCACCTGTTTCAGAAAGCTTTCTATTCTCTAGACTTGGTCTAGTTTCGAAAATCTTTCGAATTTCATCAGAAACATTGGCACGAGATAGGAGTTCTTCTCTGATTACATCACGATAATCATCTTCTACAACATCTATAAAACTTATACCGCCACTACCTCCGTAAACAAACTCTGCATCAGAATCCATATTCAGATGACTTTCGTCTAACCTCAAGTATCCATCAATCTCACCTGACATTACCATGGCTTTGACACTGTCAATTTCAAAATCAGAAACATCTCTATATCTGTTTTCATTGATTTCGGTAAACCGTGGTAAAAGAACTTCTGTCTGATCAATGATACCAACTGTTTGTTCTGGCTCAGGACTTGAAATGCTAATCCAAATTATAACACCGAACATGGCTACAAATACAAAGGGAGTTAGAAGGGTGGAGAGGATAAAAGATTTACTTCTGACCCTGGTTATGTATTCCCTTTTAAGAACAATCATGACTTTAGAGAAATTCATGCTACTACCTCCTCAGTTTCAAGGTTGTCTTCACCTACAGTACTTATGAAAATTTCATTCAATGATGGTTCCACACGTTCAAATTTATGTACTTCAACATGTTGCATTGCCAGCTTTAAAATATCTTGTGTAGGTTGGTCATCAAGAATTCTAATTTCAGCGAAATTTGTTGATCTGTTATTGATTCGGACGTTTGTAAGCTGATCTATAAAGCTTGCATCGCCATCGAATTCCAGATTAATTGTATTTTTTCCGAAGGATGCTTTTACTTCTCTTAGTTTACCATTCAGAATAGCTTCACCTTTATTAAACAAACATATATCATCACACATTTGCTCAACTTGCTCCATTCGGTGTGTTGAAAATAATATTGTCTTCCCCTGATTTTTTAAATCTATAATTATCTCTTTAAGCATTTCTGAATTAATGGGGTCCAGCCCTGAGAATGGTTCATCAAAAATATAGATATCAGGATCATGAGCAATAGTGGCAATGAATTGAATTTTTTGCGACATACCTTTAGACAGCTCACCAACTTCTTTTTTGTACCAGTCGGAAGCATCAAATCTGTCAAGCCAGTATTGAATAGACTTTTTTGCACTACTTGTGTCCATTCCTTTCAGTTGAGTCAGATACATCAACTGTTCTCCGACTTTCATCTTTTTGTAAAGACCACGTTCCTCCGGCATGTAACCAATCATTTTTTGCGTTCTCTCACTGGCAGCTTCGCCATTGATGGTGATGGTTCCTTCATCCTGAACAAGGATATGATTTATCATGCGAATAGTCGTGGTTTTACCTGCTCCGTTTGGACCGAGTAGACCAAAGATGCGACCTTTTTCGACCTCAAAACTCACATCATTTACAGCCTTTGTTTTACCAAAGGCTTTGATAATGTTTTTAACCTCAATTACGCCCATTATTTAACTATTAATTAAAGTTACTATTTGTCAATTAGTGATAGCTTTGGGACAAAGATTACAAACCTTTTGCATGAGCCAAAAGATTTTCTAGTTTCCACCAAATGCCTGCACAAACTACGCTATTTTTATTAGCTGGTTTCAATTTTTATTGAGTATAAATTAGAATGAGAATTACACACTTAAGTGCCGAATGTTATCCTGCAGCCAAAGCTGGTGGTTTGGGTGATGTTGTAGGATCATTACCCAAATATTTAAATCAATTAGGATCACATTGTGAAGTTGTAATCCCGAAATATGACAGCAACTGGTTTCATGTAAATAGCTTTAAAACTGTTTATGAAGGTAGCGGTAGGATTGCGAACAGTGATTTTAAATTCACTGTGGAAGAACTCAAAAGTGAAGATCTTGGGTTCACTTTTTACTGCATAAATATCCCTGGAAGAACAGATCGACCGGGAATATATATTGATCCGTGGTCAGGACATGGGTACTGGGATGAACTCGAAAGAAATATAACCTTCCAAATTGCAGCTTTAGACTGGATCAGATCAAGAGATGTGAAGCCGGACATCATCCACTGTCATGATCATCAATCAGCACTTGTTCCATTCATGATAAAGCACTGTTTTGTGTATGAAACTTTAAAAGACATTCCAACCATCCTTACTGTACATAATGCAGAATACCATGGTGTTCATGATCATTCTAAGGATGTTCTCCTTCCAGATTTTAATCCGGATGTTAAAGGTATTCTGGATTGGGATGGACAGTTTAATAGCTTAGCTGCAGGCCTAAAAACCTGTTGGCAGATTACTACTGTTTCTAATAACTATATGAGTGAATTGACTAGGAGCAGTAGTGGTCTGGAACAATTGTTCAGTGCAGAAAGGAGTAAATCCAGGGGTATTTTGAATGGTATTGATGTAAATGTATGGGACCCTCAAACAGACCAGCATTTGACTCATAATTATACTATCAGGAATAGAAAGTCAGGAAAAGCGAAAAATAAAGAGGAGCTTTGTAAAGAGTTTAAACTTGATAAGGATAAACCAACCATTGCTTTTATAGGCAGGTTGGTTAGAGAAAAGGGTGCTGATTTAATTCCGGATCTTGTTAAAAATTTAATTGCTCAAAACCTGGAATTCAATTTTATCATTCTGGGCACCGGTAATCCACAATTGCACGATTTATTCGAAGAAATGAATCATGATTGTCTGGGTTATTTTGATTCCAGACTCGAATACAACGAGAAGCTGGCTCACAATATTTATGCAGGATCTGATTTTATTTTTATGCCCTCAAGGGTTGAGCCATGCGGACTTAATCAGATGTTCGCAATGAGATACGGAACAATACCCATTGTTCGTACAACAGGTGGTTTAAAAGACACGGTTAAAGACATCTCTGAAAAAGATGGATATGGTATTAGATTTGACGATTTTACTATTGAGGATGCTGAAATTGCTATGAAAAGAGCAATTCAGCTCTACTCAAATAAAAAGATGATGGCAGACAAAATTGCTACCATTATGAAGCTGGATTTTTCCTGGGAAAAATCAGCCATTGATTACTTAAATCTTTATTCTGAATTAGCAAGTAAATAGGCTTTAATATGAATATGAACAAATCAACAATTGCTGTAATCCTGGGTGGAGGTAGAGGGACAAGACTGGATCCATTAACTAAAACCCGATCAAAACCTGCAGTTCCTATTGCCGGTAAGTACAGATTAGTTGATATCCCCATATCAAACTGTCTGAATTCAGGTGTTAGAAGAATATTTGTGCTTACTCAGTTTAACTCAACATCACTTAACAGACACATCAAAAACACCTATAACTTTGATGTATTTAGTAGTGGATTTGTAGACATTCTGGCAGCCGAACAGACACCCAAAAGCCAAGACTGGTTCCAGGGAACTGCTGATGCAGTTAGACAATCTGTTCATCATATGGAAAATCATGACCATGAGTATGTACTTATTCTTTCCGGTGATCAGTTATACCAGATGGATTATTCTGAAATGCTGGCCAAACATAAAAAGATGAATGCTGAGCTCACGGTAGCAACTATCCCTGTTGTTGCTGAAGATGCAACCGGTTTTGGAATCATGAAAACTAATTCTGATGGCTTTATCGAGACCTTTGTTGAGAAGCCAGATTTGGAAGAACTTGAGAATTGGAAGTCAGAAACTCCTGAAGAATTTCAAAAAGAAGGCAAGCATTATTTGGCCTCTATGGGTATATACATTTTCAATAGAGAGTGTCTAAAAGAGCTCTTTGATGATAATCCTAATGCAACAGATTTTGGTAAAGAGATTATTCCAAAAATCATAGAATCAGGGCGTAAAGTTTGTTCTTATGAGTATAGTGGATACTGGGAAGATATTGGAACAATTAGAGCCTTTTTTGAATCAAACCTGGCTTTAGCCAATTCCTTACCGGAATTCAATTTTTACGATAACATAAAGTATATCTATACCAGAGCACGTTTACTTCCGGCATCAAAATTAATGGGTTCAACCTTTGAACAATCGGTGCTGGCTGAAGGATGTATTATAGAAGCCAGTCGTGTTGTTAGGTCAGTAATTGGAATCAGAGCTCGGATCGGAAAAGGGACAACTGTTGAGAACTCCATTGTGATGGGTAATGATTATTTCCCAAAGGAGGAAGATCTAAATCATTCTAATCCTGAACATCCTATCATTGGAATTGGCGAACGTTGTTACTTAAATAACTGCATCATCGATATAAATGTAAAAATTGGAAATGATGTGCGTATTAACGGAGGGGATCATCTTGAGGATGGTCAATATGAATTCCATTATGTAAGGGATGGAATTGTCATTGTTTCTAAGGGAGTATCTATTCCAAAGGGTACCATTATCTAGATATTCCTATCTTAAAAAATGGCACAAAAAAAGCCCCTGTAGAAGAACAGAGGCTTTTTATTTTTATAAACTTGACTTATAAACTTAGGCTGAAACAAGGTCTTTAAGAGTAGCGCCAATATCTGCCGGACTCTCAACAACGGTAATACCAGCTTCAGCTAATGCTTTTTTCTTCTCTTGAGCAGTTCCTTTACCACCAGAAATGATTGCACCGGCATGCCCCATTCTACGGCCAGGAGGTGCTGTTGCTCCAGCTATAAATGCAACAACAGGCTTATCAACATGATCTTTAATATAAGCAGCAGCTTCTTCCTCAGCTGTACCACCAATTTCACCAATTAGCACAATTGAATGGGTATCAGGATCATTTTGGAAAAGTTTAACAGCATCTAGGTGAGTGGTGCCAATTACAGGATCACCTCCAATACCGATTGCTGTACTTTGTCCAAGGCCAACTTTCGTTAGTTGGTCAACAGCTTCATAAGTAAGCGTACCTGATCTTGAAATAAGCCCAACATTACCTGGTGTGAAAATGAAACCTGGCATAATGCCTACTTTTGCCTCACCTGGAGTAATCACGCCCGGACAGTTAGGTCCAATAAGAGTTGCTCCGTGGCTATTTACAATTTGTTTTGCCATGATCATGTCTTTAACCGGAATACCTTCAGTAATACAAATAATTACTTCAATACCAGAAAAAGCAGCTTCAGCAATGGCATCAGCAGCAAATGCAGGAGGTACAAAGATTACAGATGTATTAGCACCTTCCTTATCAACAGCTTCAGAAACGGTATTAAAGACAGGTTTATCGAGATGTTTCTGACCACCTTTGCCAGGTGTTACACCACCGATTACATTTGTTCCATATTCAATCATTTGGCCGGCATGAAAAGTGCCTTCACTTCCAGTGAATCCTTGCACAACCAGTCGAGTATCTTTTCCTACTAATACGCTCATTTCTATTGGTAATTCAGGTTAAAATTTGAGGGCTCAAATATACCTACCTTATACTGCAATTGAAAAGCCGAATTAAGTAATAATATTTTAAGAATTATTCTTTGATGTGAAGGTGTAATTGCTAAATTTTCAGAATGATCACTGAGGAAAAGAAGGAAGAAGTAAAATTAGCTGCAGATATTGTTGAGGTAGTTTCAGACTATGTGAAACTAAAGAAAGCAGGCAATGGCTTTGTTGGGTTATGCCCATACCATAACGAGAAAACTCCTTCTTTTCATGTGACTCCTCGTCTGGGAATATTTAAATGCTTTGGTTGCTCAGAGTCTGGTGATGTGCTCAAATTTGTTATGGATCAGGAAGGTATCGGATTCAATGAGGCTGTGAGACAACTGGCAGACCGGTATGGAGTCATTATTCCTGAAGCAGAAATAAGTGAGGAGCAAGCAAGAGTTCAGAATGAACATGAAGGAATTCTACATGCTCTCAAATTTGCCGGAGTATTTTACTACAAAAATTTAATTGAAAATGAAGAAGCATCTCCAGGACTCGATTACCTAGAGAAAAGGGGTTATCCATTAAAACTCATAAAGCATTTTGGTATTGGATTTGCCCCATCTTCAGGAGATGACCTTTATAAAGCTGCAATGAGTGCGGGTATTTCAGAACATTATCTTGTTGAAGCCGGTCTCATTAAAAAAAGCCAAAGAGATGATGGTTTTTATGATGTGTTCAGAGGCCGTCTCATGTTTCCCATATTTAATCCCTCAGGAAAAGTTATTGCCTTTGCAGGTCGGGTTTTGGGTAATGAAAAAACAGCCAAGTACATAAATTCTTCTCAGACTCAGGTATATAATAAAAGTGAAGTTGTTTATGGGTTAAACTACTCAAGGAATGAAATCAGAAAACAAGCTGAGGTAATACTTGTTGAGGGTTATACAGATGTAATTACACTTTATCAGCATGAAGTGCTTAATGTTGTTGCTTCTTCAGGTACTGCACTAACTCAAGGGCAAATTAAACTGCTAAAGAGGTATGGCGAAAAAATTGTGATGATTTATGATTCTGATGCAGCCGGGCAACAAGCTATGAAACGCGGTATTGATATTGCCCTTGAAGAAGGCATGGATGTTGAATTACTCGATCTGCCTGAAGGCGAAGATCCAGATTCATTTGTAAAGCAATTTGGCAAAGATTCTTTTCTGTCTTTTAAAAAGGACAATGCCTCAGATTTTGTCACCTTTCTGATTCGAAAAGCGGAAGAAGAAGGAAGACTCGAAAATCCATCAGAAAGAGCAAAAGTAATCACTGAAATTCTGGAAACGATTGCACTCATTCCTGATCCTATTAAACGTCAGGTTTATGTTCAGCATTTGCATCAGAAAACACAAAAATATAGATCTGGCAGTGATAGAGAACTTTTTCAGCAATTAGATAAGATTCTAGGCGAAATAAATGCACAGAAACAAAAGATTGAGAGGCGTGATGCTATCCGGGCTCAAAGGAAATCTGAAGAAGCACCCCCATTCATTCCAAATGAACCACTTCCACAAAAAATAGCACCTCCCAAAAAGAAGCCTCATTACGAGAAAGAACTAATTCGTTTGATGATTAGCTATAATAATAAGATGGTAGAGTATGTCGGGGCTTTATGTAATGAACGCCTCTTTGAGGATGGAGAGTTGAGGCTTTTCTTCGAAAAAATTATCGAAGATTTTCGCGAGGGTGCAGAAATAACAATCAATAGATATTCATCCTTAAGCGAACCATATCCTTCAATAGTTGCCGATGTTCTGATGGAACAATATAGTCCAAGCGAAAGGCATCATGAGAAAACAGGAATGAAATATGAAAAAGATAAGAATCCATTTGCTACAGCCAGAAGTACTATCAAGTCTTTACAATTGAGTTATTCAAAAAGAATAAGAGAAGAGTTAGCTGAAGCATTAAAAATAGCTGAAGGCAATGAAAAAACTGATCTAATCAGGAAACAAGCTCATATACAACGAGAAATTAATAAAATCGAAAGTACGCACTTTGATGATCTATACCCCTCGGAACCAGGGCGGAAAGAAAAAGCGAGGGAGAAAATCTTCGAATACAAAATGAAAAAATCAAAAGACTCTTAGAGTCAAATTCGATGCTTTATAATCAAGAACTAGCAGTTGCAAAAGAAGCAGTAAATGCTGCTTCTGAAGTAATGGAAAGCTACATAAGGGAAGGCTTTAGTGTTAGTCTCAAGGGGAAGAATGATCTAGTCACAGAGGCAGACCTGGCCTGCGAAAAGGTTATAATAGAAACCATTAAAAAAACCTTTCCAGATGATGAATTCCTGGCAGAAGAAAGTAGTCAAACAACAACATTAAGCAATAAGAGGATCTGGATCATTGATCCCATCGATGGGACAACAAATTTTGCTCATCAATTTCCTGTTTATTGTTCTTCAATAGGGTTTTGGGAAAATAAAACGCCAAAAGTAGGAGTTGTTTACCAGGCCGGTAGTAATGAATTATTCCATGCTGTAGAGGGAAAAGGGGCTTATCTGAACGGTGATCCTATTTCAGTATCAAAGATTAAAAAGTTGGAAAATGCATTGCTGGGCACGGGTTTTCCATATAAAAATTTCGATCTTTCGGACCATTATCTGGATCTATTCAGAACATTGCTGGGTAAGTGTCATGGGATCAGACGGCCAGGGGCTGCTTCCTATGACTTATGCTGTGTTGCAGCAGGTCGTTTTGATGGGTTTTATGAACACGGCTTAAGTCCTTGGGATATAGCTGCAGGCGCACTCATTATCAAGGAAGCTGGTGGTATAATTTCCGACTGGAATGAGGGTGAGAACTGGTTGTTTGGACAAAGATGTATCGCTGGAAACCCTCATATTCATAGTCAGTTACTTGATGAAATTCACATTCATTTTGAAACCGAAGAACTAACTCAGAAATCCTAATTATCAGGCCAGGAATCCAATACTGCTATATCTGATAACTGATATTGCCCACGAGCGCCACTTAGCATTATATCACCATGTCTGGTCCATTCAGACCATTCAGTAGCAATTCTAGGTGTGTCCATAGTATTTTCAGGGAAATACTTCCAGAAACGTACTAAATAGTTGGTTGTGTCAACATAAACGTGATATTTATTCTGAGGTGTCACGCCAACGCTTTCAAAGGTGAGTTGAAGTTTGTGAGACATAAAGCCTGTTTCTGTTTCTTCAAGTCCCAAATAGGATAAGGTCACTCCCGAGTCTTTAAGTTTATATGGCATAACTAGCCAGTAGGAGTCATTTACCCAGATTTCATAGGCTCTTTGAAGCTGCTCTGCTTTCTTTTCCTCATCAGTTACTTCGACACCATCCTCCATAACTGTACCTTCTTTAGTCTCAATATCAAACTCAATCAGCAGATCAGAATTAAGGAATTCAATACGGTCTTTTCCATTCCATTTATCCCATGTATGAACACGTCGGCCAAAAAAATTCCATGTTATAAACTGAGTACTGTCCCAATTTTGTCTACCACCAAGAGCACTCATAACGCTATCTGCAATCATAACAGCCATTGAGTCAGAGTCTTCCATGTTGAATCCCTGGGCGGCAGGATTACCATATTCCGTTTGATTACCAGAATATGAATCTTGTTTTGTGTCACAAGCTAAAATTGTGATAAGGAGTAGGGTTAATAAGCTAAGTCTCATGGGTTCTTATCTTTTTGGTTGAATATCCTTGAACAGATTAAATGAGTTTATGGGTACCGGTCCATTATAGTACTTAAATGGTTCACCATATTCGAAACCTGATAAATGCCCATAAAATTTCGCTCTGGCTTTTATTTGTTCGAAATAATTTTCAGATGAGATATAAGTTTCCGGTTCGCCATCATGGTCACTCACGTTAAATTGAGTTTTATACGCTTTGATTGATTCCAATTTAAGTTCAATAGTTGAAGATATGTCAAATACAAAATCAGGATCAAAGGGTCTGTCCTGCATATAATGTAGTATATGAGCTGGTCTCCATGCTTCTTGTTTGCCCGTTTCGATCTTTCTCAATCCGGAATAAAAGAGCGCCTCTTTTAGAAGTTCGGTTGCTTTACCGTGGTCGGGGTGTCTGTCTTGAGGTGCTCCAATTATACAGATGTCAGGTCTGTACTCGCGAACAATCTCAATGATTGATAGTTGATGTGGTCGGTCATTTATTATTTCTGAATCTTTGAAGCCAAGATTATGTCTTCTTTGGATTCCCAGAATGGTACCGGCATGATCTGCTTCAGATTTTCGTGTCTCAGGTGTTCCACGTGTACCCATCTCACCTTGCGTCAAGTCCACAATTCCAACCTTATAACCCTGTTGGACTAGCCTGCCAACGGTACCGCCACAATTAAGTTCTACATCATCAGGGTGCGCCCCGAATGCAATAATATCTAATTTCATATGTCAAATTTTAGGTAGCCAACTTATCAACAATTATCAAAAAGGGAAATTATTAATGATTATTTTCAAAATTGTGAAACGAATTAAGCATCAACTCGTAGTAGCTCAGATCATTTGCATCAGAATAGAAATATGAGATTTTTACTTAGCATTAAAGAAGGTTTTAAGATTGCATTTTATGCACTCAGATCTAATAAAGTGAGATCTTTTCTTACAACCCTTTGCATTATCATCGGTATAACAATGGTAACCGTTGTAGATACCGTAACCACAGGTATGGATGAAGTTTTTGAAAACTCAATGGCTATGCTTGGTCGTAATGTTGTCTATGTAGAGAAGTGGCCTTGGAATGGTGGAGATCTTGAATGGTGGGAAATTATAAACCGCCCTGAGATGAAAGTGGATTATGTGGAACAAATCGAAGAATACAGTCAATTAGCTTCGACCGTAACTGCCGCAGCAAATAGGAATGTGACAGTTAGATATAAAAAGAATGCAGCCAGTATGGTTGGAATCAATGGGGCCACATCAAACTACCTTAGTTTACAAGGTCTTGATATAGTAGATGGCAGAATGTTTGTTGAAAGCGAGGTTCGATCAGCATCAAAAGTTGCAGTAATTGGTCAGTCACTCAGAGATGCTTTATTTGAACAAGATAATCCTATAGGAAAGGAAGTTAGACTGGGGGGGCAAAGATTTACTGTTATCGGTGTATTATCTAAACAAGGTAACTTTCTTGGGCTAGGAGATGCTGATAATCGGATTATTGTTCCTATATCTGCTTATGGTAATATATACGGACTAAGATCTGGAATTCAGATTGGAGTTCAGTTTCCGGATGAAGAAACGCAAGTGGATGGAGAGTATGAGTTGGAAGGGGTGATGCGGCGAATTAGAGGACTCGATGCCAAAGAAGAGAATGATTTCTTCATAAATAAGCCTCAGGCTTTTGAAGAACAATTAAATGGAATTAAAAATGGCTTGTATTTCGGTGGTTACGGACTCATGTTTTTGTCTTTACTCATTGGAGGTATAGGTGTGATGAATATTATGTTTGTTTCTGTAAGAGAGCGAACAAAGGAAATAGGAATCCGAAAAGCAGTAGGCGCTAAATCATGGGAAATTCTATCTCAGTTTTTGATTGAAGCCATTGTTATTTGTCTGTTAGGAGGTCTATTTGGAATTGCTCTTGCTGGTATTGCTACCGTACTTATTAATCAAATATTCATAGCTAAAATGAATGCAGATGTGGTATTGCTGGCATTTACCATTTGTACATTGGTTGGGGTAACTTTTGGATTCATACCAGCCTATAAAGCGGCAACTGCAGATCCAATTGAATCACTGAGGTTTGATTAATGAACGTAAGAGAAACTTTTTCCCAGGCTTGGGATTCAATCATACAAAATAAGATAAGATCGTCACTTACATTACTGGCGCTTGTAATCGGTGTATTCTCATTGATAGTGACAACCACCGCCGTAGCCGTATTGGATAACTATTTTCAGAATACCATGACCATTATGGGTTCTGGAGTAATCAACATCCAGAAAACTCCTGCAATTCAGACAGGAATGGTTGATGAAAGCATTAGGAATCGAAAAGACATCACATTTGAGGATGCCAATAAGGTAGATGAAATGTCCAGATTGGCTGTAGGGATGAGCCAGTCAGAAACCTTCTCATTTACTAAGGTTCGCTATAACGAAAGAGAAACAGAACCAAATGTGAGTGTGAGAGGTAGTAATCAAAACTACCTTCAAAATAACTCATATGAGCTTGAAGATGGACGTAATATTAATGAAGATGATATTCAATATGCACGGCCAGTAGCTATTCTTGGTAAAGATGTTCAAACTGAACTCTTTACGAATGAGTACCCGTTAGATAAAACCATTCGAATTGATGGCCGCCCATATCAGATCATCGGAATACTTGAAGCAAAAGGACAAGTATTTGGGCAGTCCTTTGATAACCTTGTAATCATTCCTTATACAACCGGCCTGAATTATTATGGAGGTAATAGAAATATTGGTATTCAAGTTAGAGCACCAGAGTTAACCATGGTTCAGGAAACAATTGACGACATTACTGGTGTTATGAGAGTCATTAGAAAAGTAACCCCTGGTGATGCAAATGATTTTGAAGTGGATACCAACGATAGTTTCCAGGGATTCTTCGATACCTTTACCGCTGCTTTATACGGAGGCGGTTTCGCTATTGGTTTAATTACTCTACTCGGGGCAGGTATTGGTGTAATGAATATCATGCTTGTGTCCGTTACGGAGAGGACTAAAGAAATCGGCGTTCGAAAAGCTATTGGAGCTACAAGAAAAGCAATTGTGAATCAATTTTTGATGGAAGCTATATTCTTATGTCAAATCGGTGGAATAATAGGTTTAGTTCTGGGTATTGGAGTTGGTAATCTCATTGCTGTCTGGATTGAATCTGAAGCCGTAATACCTTTATGGTCTGTATTTGGTAGTTTATTTGGCATGACATTAATAGGATTAGTATTTGGTGTTTACCCAGCATACAAGGCTGCAAAACTTGATCCTATAGAAAGTTTACGTTACGAGTAGATTAATGTATTTTAGGGGAAATAACCTAGGGCATTATGAATAATGAAATCATAAAACGAGTCAATGATCGTCTCGATGAGGCAATGGATAAGGGGCGAAATATTGTTGACAATAAAGAATTACAAGAACAACTTAATGTAGCTAAAGATCTGGCTGAGGATTATATCCGAAAGAATCCTGTTAAGAGTGTTTTTATAGGATTTACGGTCGGCTATTTGATTTCAAAGATATTCCAATCGGAAGACTAAAATGGATCAGCTTGGTGATAAACTGAAAAACCTATCCGGTGAGATAAAGCATTATATCGAAACAAGGATGGAAATTTTCCTGATCGAAATCAGTGAAAATTTAACAGAGTGGGCAGCCCATTCTATTCAGAAAGGATTAGGTATACTATTACTGAGTTCAGGGTTTGTTTTCGCATTAGCTGCCCTTGCCATTTATCTTGGTGAAATACTTGATAGTATAAGTATGGGTTTTCTGATAGTTTCAGCCCCACTTTTATTGATCGGTCTGATATTTACAATTACAGGTTCGAAATTTTTATCAAAAAGTATTCAACAACAGTTTATGAAGAGTGTGTTGAAGTCTCTGGAAGAGAATGAGAGCAAATCTCAGAATGAAACAAAATTGCTCCCTGACACTACGAAGAAAAAAACTGTTGAGGAGAAAAAGAATGGCTAAATCATCTATTACAGACTCCAAAAAAAGGAAACTTCAATTAGAAGAAGAACTCAAACAGATTCAAAAGGGAATTGATGAATCTCTTGATGATGTCAAATCCGTAGCTTCTGAATCATTGGGTCCCAAAAGAATCATTCGAAAATATCCACTTCCTGTTGTTGGAGCGGCAATTTTACTCGGTATGATTGTTGGCCGACCTGCAAGAAAATCCTCAAAGCCTACCCAAACATATAGCAAGAAAAACTCTGGCAGCGTCACCGATCTATTAATGCAAGAACTCAAGCGCATTGCCGTCAAAAGAGGTGTATCTCTCATCAATGACAAAATTGATGAAGCTATAGGTTCCCGATTATTTGATAATTCTGAGTAATCAGACGGATAACCTTTTTTTACAAAAAAAAGCAACTCACTACCTGTAACCTATGTTGGTTGCCAACGTGTAAGTCCATTAATAATCTAATTACAATTAATTAAGAACATGCAGCGTCTATTAACCTCTCTCTTTATCCTACTTATCTTTAGCACAGTTGGAACTGCGCAGGAAGCGACAAAAATATCACTAGAACAGGCCATTCAAATTTCACTGGATAATAACTTCCAGCTAAAACAAGCCGAAAATAACCTGCAGCAGGCAAAAAATAATGTTTTAAGCGAGAAAGCTGATTTCTTACCTACTTTAAATGGTAGCTTTTCAGGAAGCAGAAATACTGGTCAGCAGTTTATTCCAGAGATTTTTGCCTTTGGTAACTTTACTTCTCAAAACTTAAGAGGTTCATTAAATACTGGGGTAACTGTTTTTGATGGCTTTAATAACATTCTAACTCTAAGATCAAGTCAGAACTCTCAATTATCTTTTGAAGAGACATTAAACAGGCAAAGAGAAACTGTAATATTCAATACTGCATCATTCTTTTTAACTGTTATTCAGAATGAGTCATTACTTGAAATTGCAAAAGAGAACCTTGAAACATCAGTAAAACAACTAGAGCAGATTCAAGCTCAGGTTGAAGTTGGAACCCGTGCTGTTGTAGACCTTTACAATCAGGAAGCTACAGTTGCCAGTAATGAACTGGCTGTTACAAATAATGAGAATCAGCTTAACCTTAGCAAATTAATACTGATCCGTCAGCTACAGATTGATCCTATTGGTAATTATGACTTTGTAGTTCCGGAATTTGAAGCTCTGGAGGAAAATGTAGCTGAACAAAATTATGACTTAAGTCAACTGGTTGAAGAGGCCTTAGTTACCAGGGCAGATATCAAGAGTGCAGAGTTTGATATTAAAAGTCGTGAGTATCAAATGTTGACTGCAAAGTGGGCGTTTCTTCCTACTATTTCGCTAAGCGGATCAATTAGTTCGAGTTATTCTGATCAGTCGAGAGCTCCCGGTACCGGTGAGTCTTTATCATTTAATGATCAGTTTTTTGATATACAGGTTTCCAAAGGAGTAGGCTTCAATATTCAAGTTCCACTTTTCAATAGACTACAGACCAGAACAAACTATGTAAACTCTGTTATTCAGTATAAGAATGCACAGTTAGGTCTTGAAAATACGCAACTCCAGGCTATTCAAGAGGTGACCCAGGCATATAATGATTATTCAGGTTTTGTAAAAGAATTGGAGTCAACAAGGAAACAGCTCATTGCATCCGAACTTGCTTTCGAATCACAGCAGGAGCGCTACAATGTAGGTGCAAGTACACTTATTGAATTGAGTCAGTCTCAGGCTCAATATGTACAAGCTCAGGCAGACTACACGAGATCCATTTATAATCTGATTTTCCAGGAAAAACTACTCGATTTCTTCCTCGGTAAATTAGATGAGAACATCGAATTAGATTAAAAATTAAGTAATTAAAGTTTTTAGGGACAAAGGATATTATGGCTAAGAAAAAGAAATCATCAAACAGACTACTTATAGTTTCTCTATCCATTTTCGCGGTAATTGTTGTAGCCGTAGTTGGTTTAAGAGCTGCAGGTGTGATTGGCGGGGCGGAAGTTGGAAAGGCTGTTGAAACTTCAACCGTCAAACTAAAAACCATCATTCAGAATGTTTCTGCATCAGGAAGGATACAACCTGAAGTTGAAGTTATTATTCGTTCTGACGTTTCCGGTGAAATCATTGAGTTAGCAGTGAAAGAGGGTGACTTTGTTCGAAAAGGAGATCTTCTAGTACGTCTTGATCCTGATATTTTTCAGGCTAGAATTGATGAACTTACGGCCGCACTTCTCACTCAAAAAGCTCGAAAAGAACAAACAAGAGCTTCATTACTTCAAACTGAAGCAGACTTTAAATTCAAACAACAGTTATATGAAAAAGATCTGATTTCAGAAATTGAGTATATAACCAGTAAATCAAATCATGATGCTCAGAAAGCAAGTTTAAGAGCTGCTGAATATCAGATTGAAAGTGCTGAAGCTCAGTTAAGAAGAGCTGAGGAAGAATTAGATCAAACTGTGATCAGAGCTCCTCAAGATGGCGTTGTAACGGGACTTGCTGTTGAATTTGGTGACAGAGTTTTAGGAAACTCACAAGTAGCTGGTACTGAAATGATGAGGGTTTCCTTACTGGACCGCATGGAAGTTCTGGTTGAGGTAAACGAAAATGATATTGTAAATGTAACTCAAGGAGATACTACCAGAATTGAGGTTGATTCATACCCTGAAAGACAATTCAATGGGATTGTTACTGAAATTGCAAACTCAGCTAGAGTAACAGGTGCAGGTTCAAATGAGCAGGTAACAAATTATCAAGTAAAAGTAAGAATTGTAACCCCACATAATTTGAAGGTGTCGGGAAGAGTTCTTCAAGAAGACCCGACATCAGAGAATCCTGATGATGTTTTTGTACCAAATTTTAAACCAGGTATGTCAGCTACTGTTGATATTGAAACTGAAACAGCATTTGATGTAACATCTCTACCTATTCAAGCTGTCACTGTTAGAGATTTTGCTAAAGACCGTAAAAAAAGCTCAAAGTCTGAGGCTGATTCAACGGATAACATTACTTTAGCTTCTGATCAACAAGAAGATCTTATTATTCAGAAAGAAGACATCAGAAAAGTAATATTTGTTGTTGTTGATGGAAAAGTTGAACGTCGTGAGGTTGAAACGGGAGTGAGTGATAACACTCACATTCAAATTTTGAATGGTGTTTCTACAGGAGAAGAGGTGGTAATTGGAAGTTATCGTACTCTCTCAAAAAACCTGAACGACGGAGATGCTGTTAAAGTAACTAATGCCAATTCTACAGAAAGCTAATTCTATGGATAATGAATCAGTTATTCAGATCAAGGATCTGAAAAAAATCTACCAAATGGGAGACTCCGAGGTAAGGGCGCTGGATGGAGTTTCTTTTGATGTTGATGTTAATGAGTATATAGCCATTATGGGTCCATCAGGTTCTGGTAAGTCAACACTTATGAACATGATTGGCTGCTTGGATACACCAACATCTGGAACCTATATTCTGAATAAGAATGATGTAAGCCACATGGAAGATGCTGAACTTGCTGAGGTTCGGAATAAGGAAATTGGTTTCGTATTCCAGACTTTCAATTTGCTTCCTAGGACCAGCTGCTTGTCAAATGTTGAACTCCCATTAATCTATTCAGGGATGAGAGCGGCTGAGCGTAAAGAAAGAGCAGCAGAGGTACTTACAAAAGTAGGTCTTGGAGATCGTTTGGACCATAAACCTAACGAATTATCAGGCGGGCAACGCCAACGTGTTGCAATTGCAAGAGCACTTGTAAATAATCCAGCTATTCTTCTTGCTGATGAGCCAACAGGTAACCTGGACACAAAAACGGGTGATGAGATCATGCAGTTATTTGAAGAGTTATACCAGCAGGGAAATACAATTCTTCTTGTTACTCATGAAAATGAGATCGCTGAACATGCAAGACGTGTTGTAAGATTGCGTGATGGACTCATTGAAAGCGACGAACTTGTAGCAAACCCAGTACTTGCAGTCTAATTGACTTATAGGGAACAGCAAGGGCTGCTTCTGCTGTTACACTTGCATGACTGAAGTAAATTCATCTTACGATATTATCGTCATTGGTTCAGGAATGGGTGGTATGTCTGCAGCAGCCATGCTGGCTAAAGACGGATACAAAGTTCTGGTACTAGAAGCAGCCAGTGTTCCTGGCGGTTGTAGCTCATCTTACTACCGTAAAGGTTATACCTTCGAATCTGGAGCCACAACTCTCATCGGCTTTGATGAACACCAACCTCTCTGGAAGCTTGAAAAAGAAACAGGTATTCAAATTCCCAGAAAAGAAATCGAACCCTCGATGACTATCTGGCAAGAGGGAAAACCACTAATCCGTTTTAAGGATAAAGCTAATTGGCTTAACGAGGTTGTAAAGTTTTTTGGTGAAGAGGATAAACAAAGAAAATTCTGGGATCTTGCCTTCAAAGTTTCTGATGTTGTTTGGAAGGCATCACTCAAAAATCCTTTTTTTCCACCTAAATCTATTATGGATTGGATTAGTTTAGCTTTAAATAATAATCCTGCTGATGCATGGATTTTACCCTATGCGCTTACGTCAGTTGAGGATGTTATCAAGAAGTTTGACATACAAAATGAGTCTTTTGTCAAGTTCATTGATGAACAGCTAATAATAACAGCACAATCAAAATCAGAAGACACACCGTTTATATTTGGAGCACCTGGTATAACTTATACTAATTATTCGAATTACTCTGTTCCCGGAGGTTTGATTGCAATGGTCAGAGAAATTGAAAAATACATTACTGAAAAGGGCGGTTTGGTAAAAGTTAAGAGGAAAGTTGAAAAGATTAAGAGCAGCAATAAAGGTTATATCATAGAGACGGCCAAGGAGCATTTTGAGGCACCAATTGTAGTTTCAAATATTCCGGTATGGAACATGGCTGATATAATGACTGATGAGTCTGAATATTTTAAAAAAGAATCCAGTCGTTATTCGAAAGCTTGGGGAGCTATAACTTTAGGTATTGTTGTAAAGGATAATTTTGAAGAGGAGATCTCATTACATCATCAACTTCATCTGGATGGTGAAAAAGTACCATATACCGATTCAGAAAGTATATTTATTTCGATGTCAGACAGAGATGATCCGGAAAGAACTGTAAATGGTAATAGGGTATTGAATATATCTTGCCATGCTGACCCAGAATTATGGTTTTCAATGGGTGATAAATATGAAGACGCAAAATTAGAAGCCGAGAAATTTATCCTGAATAAATTGAATGAAAAATTCGCAGGTTTCGACATTGATAATGTAGAATTATATCATACGGCAACTCCGGTTTCATGGGAAAACTGGGTTTACCGTAAAAAAGGCAGAGTAGGAGGTATACCTCAGAGTATGACTCGTTCGTTACTCGACTGGACCCCAAATCAAACTCCATTCAAAGGTTTATATTTATGTGGAGATACGGTATATCCTGGTCAGGGAATTGCCGGCGTAACATTAAGTGGTTTAAACGTATATTATCGCATTAAACAAAATCATTAAGGACATTAGCATTTGAATCAGTATACCCCCGGAACTCAGTTTCTAAGATTCCCGCCGGCTATTAAATATCTTCTGATAATTAATGGTCTGTTCTATTTTGCTACAAAGAGTATTGTAAATTCTGCTTGGACGCCACTTGGAGAGCTTTTAGTTCCATATCTCGCTTTATTTCCGGTAGACAGCCCATATTTTCATTTTTGGCAGTTATTAACCTACATGTTTCTGCATGCAGATTTTGGACATATATTCTTCAACTTATTCATCCTGTGGATGTTTGGGCAGGCGATAGAAAACATTTGGGGAACAAAAAGGTTTTTAATCTATTATCTGCTTTGTGGTTTCGGTGCTGCAGTACTGCATTTATTATCAGGAATACCATTTAGCTATACGATAGGAGCTTCAGGTGGTGTATATGGAGTCTTACTTGCTTTTGGTATGATGTATCCTGATCGAACTATTATGCTTCTGATTCCACCAATTCCAATTAAAGCAAAGTATTTTGTTGCTATCATTGGAGGAATTGAGTTGATCAGTGGAATTACAAATCCATATAGTGGCGTGGCACATTTCGCACACTTAGGTGGTTTATTAGTAGGCTTCCTCCTCATAAAATTCTGGAAAATTAAAAGACCAACCCACTTTTAATTATTGAATAGAATGAATGCATATGGAGAATCTTTCGGTGGATCAATAAAGCGAGGCTTTAATCGCTTACCTGTAGCAATTAGGAGTATAATTGCAGTTACATCCGTTGTATTTTTTATACAAATATTTGCCGGTTTTATTTCTCAGGATGCAGGTAATTTCATTGTCCAAAATTTCTCATATATACCTACCTGGGAGAATACAATTTTTCAACCATGGAGAATCATTACCTATATGCTTCTTCATAATCCCTATAGCATATTCCATTTTCTTTTTAACATGCTGTGGTTATGGTGGATGGGTAAACCAGTTGAAGAACATATGGGCCCCAGGTCATTTACAGTGTTGTATGTGGCCTCTGGAATTGGTGGGGCAGTTCTAGATCTATTACTTGCAATGGTATTAGATGTAAATCCAGTAATTGGGGCATCTGGAGCAGTTTTTGGTGTGATGGTTGCATTTGCAATGTTATATCCTCGAATGCCTATCATGCTTTTTCTATTACCTCCAATCGAAGCCAGATTTGTTGTAGCTGGTTTTATCGCTTTGAATATTCTATTTCTTGGTGGCGGAGATAATGTTGCAAGGTTGGTTCATTTAGGTGGTGCCTTATCCGGCTTTCTGATTATGAAAGCTTATTTGAGTGGTTATGATCTGAGCAAATTCATCAGGTTTATTGAAGCACTGATTCAATCATTTACAAAAAGAAAACCAAAATCCTCAAACATGCGGATTGTTGAGGATGCAAATGTTGTTGAGGAGGTTGAAGAATCGGAGTTGGATATTATACTCGAGAAGATTTCAAAGAATGGCTACGATTCTTTAACTAAAGAGGAAAAGAAGAAACTGTTTGAGTTAAGTAAAAAAAACTGATTTAAATGAGCACAGAGGCTATTAAAAGAAAAGATACAATCGCTGTAAATGTAGGTGGCGTTATTATTGGTGGTGGGGCTCCAATTGTAGTTCAATCCATGACAAACACTGACACAGCTGATATTGAAGAGACAGTTGATCAGGTAGAGCACCTCTACCGAGCTGGTTCGGAGCTTGTTAGAATCACTGTAAATAATAAGCAGGCTGCAGCTGCTGTTGCTGAAATAAAAGAAAAACTGATTAACAGAGGGTGTCCTGTTCCTCTCATTGGTGATTTCCATTATAATGGTCACGTTCTACTTACTGAGTTTCCAGATATGGCTCAGGCACTGGATATGTATAGAATAAATCCAGGTAATACAGGCACAAAAGCTAGAGATGAGAATTTTGAAACTATAGTTAGCCAAGCGGTAAACAATGATAAACCAGTACGAATTGGTGTAAATTGGGGATCCCTTGATCAGCAGCTTCTTGCTGAAAAAATGGATGCTAATAACGAATTAGAGAATCCAAAGTCAGCCAGAGAAGTGATGCTCGACACTATGATCGAAAGTGCATTACGATCGGTAGAAATGGCAAAGAAAGTCGGATTAGGAGAGGATAAAATTGTAATTAGTGTGAAAATGTCTGGTGTGCAGGACTTAATTGAAGTTTACCAGCGTATATCAGAACTCACTAAGCAACCATTGCACCTTGGACTTACTGAAGCCGGTATGGGTATGAAAGGAACTGTAGCGAGTTCGGTTGCTTTATCCGTTTTGTTACAACAGGGAATAGGGGATACAATCAGAGTTTCACTTACACCTCAACCAGGAGCAGATCGAGCAGAAGAGGTGAGGATATGTCAGCAGATTCTTCAATCATTACAGATTAGATCTTTTATTCCGCAGGTTACGGCCTGTCCGGGATGTGGCAGAACTAAAAGTACTTATTTCCAGGAGTTGGCTGAAGAAATTCAAGAATTCATCAAAGAGTCCATGCCTGTTTGGAAAAAAGCTTATCCAGGTGTAGAAGAAATGGATGTGGCTGTAATGGGTTGTATAGTTAATGGACCCGGGGAATCCAGAAATGCTAATATCGGTATCTCACTGCCCGGAACATTCGAAGAACCTAAGGCCCCGGTATATGTAGACGGTGATCACTATAAGACGCTTAAGGGTGATCATATTGGTCAGGAATTCAGGGATATTCTGACAGCGTATATACAGAAGAATTACGGAAATAATTAGTACGCTTTCATAAAAATTCAGGGATAAATTTTCACATCTGCGCTCAAGTTTTGTGAAAAATTTTCACAAATCCGTGAAAATAATTATTCAAATACGCTTGTTATAATTTATAAATAATTAAATAACAATTATTTAATAATCCCTTTTCTCTCTCTTCATATAAACTGAAAAACAGCTCAAGTTTATAAATAAATACTTGAAAAAATGTAAGCGCTTTCATTATGTTACATCAGGATGTAGATGTAATTGTGATTAAACTATTCAATGGGCAATACCTGTTTAAATTTAAGTAGCACCAAGGGGAAGTATTTAGTCCTGTTTCTTGCTCTTTTAAGCTTCTGCGTTTCTTGCGAAACAAAGCAGCGTAGTGAAGATGTGTTGGCTTATATAAATGACCTGGAGATAAACGAAGCTCACCTTGAAAGTGCTTTCAAGAATATCTACTATCGTTCTGGAAGAAGTATTTCTGCAAATTATGTAACAAAAAAAGCTATTCTTGAAACTGAGTTTCGAACCTATGTGCTTGCAACCTACGCCATGGATTTAGGCTTCGAAGATGATGAAACATCACTAAGACAAAAAGAACTTATTTATCGAAAAGTTCTAAGTGAAGAATTCCTACAGCAAAATGTATTGGATAAGATTGTAATTACTGAAAGCGATCTTAGAGAAATTTTCATGCGTTTTAATACAATACTTAGAGCTTCTCATCTTTTCGCTTCAGATAAAAGAACCGCTGATTCGCTATATCAACTTCTAGAATCTGGGTATTCATTTGATGATTTAGCCTCAGAAGTTTTTCAGAATCCATATTTACAAGAGAATGGTGGGGACTTAGGTGAATTTCAAACAGATGAAATGGACATTGCTTTTGAAAATGCTGCTCATCGTTTAAAAGTGGGGGAATATTCAAGACCGGTAAAAACATCACAAGGTTACAGCATTGTCAAGTTAACTGATAGATATGTGAAGCCATTGATAACTGAATTTGAATACGCCAACCAGAAAGCAAATCTTGGCAGATTTGTTAGAAGAAGAAAAAATGAAATGGCTACGAGAAGTCATATAAAGGCCATCACAGAGAATTTCAATATGAACCAAAACCAGATTGATAGGTTATGGGACTGGGTTGACAATAATAGAGAGATTTTTGAGTCTGATGATATAGAAATCTTGAATGCGAGAAATGATAATTCAATTGTAGTCGAGCTTGGAGATTTTGAATTCAGTTCTAAAGATTTTTTTACCGAATCCTACTATACACCATCAGTAAATAAAAGCAGGATTAGAAGCAGATCACAATTTACTGACTATGTAAAAGCACTGGCTTATAGAACATATGCAGTAAATCAAGCTAAAAAGATGAGTATTGATGAACAGGAGATGGTGCAAGGATCGATAGATCATACCTATTTCGTTTACCTTCAAAATAGAGCAGTTGACTATCTGAAAAATCAAATCTCCGTTACATCAACTGAAATTCATGATGAATATTTTAAGTCGCCCGATCAGTTTGTTACACCTATTCAAATTGATTTAAGTAGAATAGTTACTGAAACTCAAAATGAAGCTACTAAAGCTTATAAGGAATTGACTTCTGGTGTTCCTTTTGAGTTAGTTTTCGAAAAGTATTCAAAGAAAATAGAAGATAGGCCGACAGGTGGAAGATTAGGATATGTTCCATTGCCTAATCTAGGAACTTTAGGCCCATCTCTAAATGCACTTTCTATTGGAGAAATAAGCCATCCGATTCAATATGAATCAAATGAATATCACATTTACATATGTAATTCTAGGGTTGAATCTCGCCCTTTAGAAATTGGTGAAGCGGCAGAAGAAATTGAGCCTATTCTGATAAAAAAGAAACTAGATAAATTGATTAAACAAACGGTAGAACAGGTTAAAACAAAGCATGGTGCTGAAGTCAATGACCAAGCTATCAAAGAGTTTACTTTAAATCTTTAATTATATGTTTAAAAAGTTACTATTCACATCATTATTGGTTTTGCTGACCTCAGTATCTCTAGCTCAATCAGGGAAAATAACCGGTAAGGTTCTTGATGCTGAAACCAAAGAAGGTCTAATTGGTGCTACTGTGGGGATTCAAGGTACTACACGAGGTGCACTTGTTGATATTGATGGTAATTACCTGATTTTGAATGTGTCTCCCGGAACCTATGTTTTGGAGGCTCGATTCCTTGGCTACAGCACTGTTGTTGTAAGTGAAGTTGTTGTCAGGACGGACCTGACAACAACACAAAATTTCGAAATGAAGCTGGAAGCCTTTGAAGGTGAAGAGGTAGTAGTTGTGGCTGAAAGAGAAGTTATTCTAAAGGATGTAACCAGTTCAGAATCTCGAGTGAGTAGTGAAGAAATTGAAAAACTTCCTGTTCAGGAAGTATCGGACATAGTTCAGCTTCAGGCAGGTGTTAACGTTGGTAATAATGGTGCACTTCACATTAGGGGTGGTCGCGCATCTGAGGTTTCATATGTTGTCGATGGAATACGTGTAACAGATGATTTTGACAGAAGTGCTGGTCTGAGAATTGAAAATCAGGCTGTGCAGGAACTTCAAATTGTCTCTGGTTCCTTTAATGCTGAACATGGTCAGGCACTCTCAGGTGTTGTAAACATTGTTACTAAATCCGGTGGTAATGATTTTGACGCTACTTTCAGAGCCTGGGGTGGTGGATATGGAGTATCAAGAGGGGAGCTATATGATGGTGTTCCGAATAGTGCCTTGGAATTTAATCCCGTTGATCAAACGAACTATGCACTTTCAGTTTCAGGGCCCATAGTTAAGGATAAACTTACTTTCTTTGCCACAGCCCGATCATTCCAGAATGAAGGCTGGTTAACAGGAAGAAATGCATACTCCCCTCACGGACCACTTGAGATGGAGGTTCCAGCAAATACAGACCTTAATACTTTCAGAACACCATACAATGAAATTGTTAATGCAAATTTACCTTGGTATACAATCGAACCAGACATAGTTGGTGGAGCAAACATTCTTAGAATAACTGATAGTGGTGTAAGAGATAGTGCTCTTGTTAATCTGAATACATTCGAGACATTGAGTTTTCAAACAAATCTTGAATATAGATTAAGTCAGTCACTTAAGTTCAACGTCATTGGTAATTATGCTGAAGAACAAGGGAGAGGATACAACCATTTTAATAAGCTTGTTCCAGCAGGTATTGGAAATTTTTATCGGGAAAATTATTCAATCAACTTCAAGACTACCATTACGCCATCATCAAAGACTTTTATTACCATAAATGCTGCAAACCGGTTTAACAGATTTAAGAATTATCTATATGATGATCCTTACGATTTCAGATATTTCGATTTTGAAACATCTGATCTTAATGTTCCGCCTCAAAATTTCTCTTTCTTTGGGACTGATAATGGTAGAGGATTCAGGTCAACAGAGACATATATTATTAAGGGTGAAATTTCATCCCAGATTAACAGTAAACACTTTATAAAAGCAGGTCTAAATTTCCAATCAGACATTGTTAAAGTTGATGGATATACACTACGTCCGGTTGATGGTGAAGATGTAGTATTACCAAGTGATCTTGAACAATTTAGCCCTCAGAATGCAGGTTTAGGCGACCCTGTCATTTCTCTTGGGATCCCTCCGGTTAATACACCCTTTAGAAATAAACTACAAAACAGTCCATATCAATTTTCAGCATATATACAGGACAAAATTGAATATGATAACTTTATAATTAATGCTGGTCTTAGGATGGATTATTTTGAGCCAAATGCTCAGATACCAAATGATCCAAATGATCCTGACATTTTTAATCCAACAAAAGCAGCGAATCAGTATCGTGATCTGAACGGTGATGGTGTTAGACAGTCTGATGAGCCAGAAATTACTTTGGCAGAAAGATCCGAGTATTGGTGGACGGATGCAGATGCTAAATTCCAGTTAAGTCCACGTTTCGGAATTGCTTATTCCATTAATAATAATGGTGTTGTTTACTTCTCTTATGGAACTTTTTTCCAGATACCATCCTATTCATTTCTTTACTCAAACAGAATACTTCTACAGCAAACATCAGGTACTCAAGGGATATTTGGAAATCCAAACCTGAAACCTGAGCGGTCAATTCAGTATGAAATCGGTCTGAAACAGGAAATTTTTGCTGGTACAGCGATCGAAATTACAGGATACTATAAGAATATCAGAGATTATGTAACATCCGGAGCACCTACAAGGACAGGTTCAACTCAAATCATATATGATCAGTATTTCAACAGGGATTTTGCTACATCCAGAGGCCTAACGGTTGCAATCAATCAGGCTGTAAGTGAAAGAATTAATTTTGGTGTGGATTACACCTTCAGTATTGCTGAGGGTAATAACTCAGACCCTGCTGAGGAATTCCTGAGACAACAAGGCTTGGATGCGGATACTACAGGAGAAGGAGGAGTAGCATCATTTGTTCAACCTCTGAACTGGGACAGAAGTCATATTTTAAATGGTACACTTTTTTATAGTGGAAATACTTATGGGGTAAATTTAGTTGGCCGAATGCTAACTGGTACACCATATACTCCGGCTAACAATATCCCTGGTGTAACTCTAGGACCTGTTGCATCTACTCGAGACCTTAGAAATACTCAGAGACTTCCAACTCGATTTACAATCGATTTAAACGCATACAAGAACTTTACATTATCAGGAAATACAAGCCTTCAGGTATTCCTGAACATATTCAATATTCTAGACAATCAGCTAGTAAATGGAGTATTCAATGATTCCGGTCAAGCTGATCGTCCATTACCAGTAAACATCTCAGCTGGAGCAGATCCAAGATTCTTTGATGATCCATCTCGTTATGGAGAGCCAAGAAGAGTCCAGTTCGGTTTCCAAATCTCATTCAACTAGTGGTATACATGAAGAAGATATTATTCACCATATTATTATCAAGCTTTATCCTCCCAGGAGTAACTGCTCAGACCTTCAATGGTAACTATAACCCAGGTGATGAAAGGGCCTCATTTGAGCTACGTCGTCAGTCCATTATGGATGGTAACAGAACCAGGGCAACGTATCATAACTATATGCATGCCGGTCGTGAAGGTGGTAGTCAGATTGACCAACTACTGTTCGAATTCCCGATTAATACTAACAGGGAATACATCTATTTCATCTCTTTCCAGATGGGTACAGTAGTAGAAGATCAAACTGACCCAAATGTGCAGATTCCATTTGTAAATGTTGCGACCTTTAAAACTAACAGAACAGGGGATCAAAACTGGTCTATTAACCCTGTTTTAGGTTATGCGAGAGATGATACGGATGAAATTGCAAGATCAGACAGAGGACCAACATCACCAATTGGTAATACTTGGCCAAGTGTATGGCCCAACAGACTAGTTGATGGGGGAGATGGTTGGGCTGGTTCTTGGAATGGTTTCTTTGGCAGAGATCAGTTCAATGCTGATGTAGAGTTTTATTATCGAAGCAGTGATGATCTATATACACGATATAGTGCTGGAGGGAGATGGGTGCCCGATTCAACAGATCCAACACGTGGTGGTTTAGGTATGATCTTTGATTCCCGAATCCTTGCATGGTCACAAACTCTTGTAAACTCTGCACACTTCAGTATTTTTGAGATTACGAATGACTCTCAATATGATTATGATCAGATTGCGTTTGGTATCTGGATTGCTGATTTCGTGGCTTCTAATGGGAATGATGACCCTGAATTTGATGAATTACTTTCTGTAGCCTATCTCAAAGAACTTAACCGTTTACCATCGCCTCCCCAGTTTGATGGATTACCCATTGGAGAAATGGGAATTCAGCTTTTAGAAACACCAGGTAATCAGTTCGATGGAATTGATAATGACGGTGATAGCGATGCTTATAACGCTAATTCCGGGATTCGCTATGATGTTGAAAATGTAGACTTATATGCTATCCTATCTGATCCAGCTGATGGTTTCTATTCAAGGTCATTCCTTCAAGACACTTTAGTCCCGTTATTCACAGTCACTGATCTTGGGACAAGAACACTTGGGCCGGGCGAGAAAATTGTTTTGATTCAGGAAGATAATAGCAGGGTAATTTCAGAGTATCCAGCCGGTGGCGGAGATGTTGTAAGCCAAGGAAGAACAATTACTTTACCTGCAGGAGGATTTACGATCAGAGAAGACTTACTTCCTGAAGCTGATCCAGATTTTGGTGTCCATATTGATGGAATTGATAACGACTTGGACGGTTTAATTGATGAAAGCACCCCAAACCACCTTGAAAAGAATGTGATTCTTCCGGATGGAGTCTCAGAACAGGTTCCTGTAAGATTTATCAATTATTTAGCCTATGAAGTAGGTGATACTCTCCAGAATGGGCTAATTGTTCCTAACCAGCTAATACGACAAAGGATTAATTCTGACCCCTTATTCTCTGATATTGTAAATAATCAATTTGAAGGTAGATTTGTAAATCGATTTACTGCCGCTCCCATGATTGATGAAGGTCGTGATGATTACTTTGATAATGATCAAGACTGGATTGCAGTTTCAGATGATGTAGGAATAGAGGGTGACAGAGATACACCGAGCAATGGTCAGGGCGATGGTTTCCCAACTTCAGGTGCAGGTACACCTTTCCCTGGTGAACCTGGAATTGACAAAACAGATGTTTCTGAGACAGATCTAATAGGCGTAACTAGAGCTAATATCTTTGCAGCCGGAGCCCTTCAGGTAAATCAGGATGCTATTGTATGGCAGGATTTTCTTGTACCGGGCGAGTTTGATAGAGAGATTGATAATGGAGAAGATTCTGATATCTATATCTCTTCAGGTTTATTCCCTATGGAAGCAGGTCAGACTCAGCGTTATGCTTTTGCTGTTGCAGCATCTGCCTCTGAAACAAATGCAACAACTGCTGCTGAAGACAGAGCTGAATTAAATAGACGATTGGATCAAGCTAATGAAGCTTATGAGGCTGACTATCAGTTTGCAGTAGCCCCAACTCCTCCAATTGTGACAGCTGTAGCTGGTGATGGTGAAGTAACTATTTACTGGGATACTTCTTCTGAGCTATCCTTTGACCGTTTTGTTGATCGAATAACTGGAAATGGTAATGACTTTCAGGGATACCGTGTTTACAAATCAACGGATCCCTCATTTTCTGATAGATTTACAGTTACCAATGCTCTGGGTTCTCCGCAGTTTTATAGACCGATTGCTATATATGATAAAGCAGATGGCATTTCAGGTTTATCAGGTGTGGATGTTAATGGTGTTAAATATAACCTAGGAAATGACAGTGGGTTGCGTTATTCATATACAGATACAGATGTTATAAATGGTGTACGATATTATTATGCTATAACAGCCTTTGATCCAGGAATTGATTTTGCCGGAATAGCTCCTTCAGAGTCACCAATTCAGGTAAGTAGACTTCCAAATGGACAGACAATCTTAGGTCAAAATGTTGTATTAGTTCGCCCAGCTTCACGACAGGCAGGATACATCTCACCTGATGATCCAAGAGCTACCATTACAGCAGGGTCACCTGGTGGAAATGTTTTTATTGATATCATTGATCCTGAAGCACTTAAAGAGGATAATTTATATGCTGTTACTTTTCTTGATACTTTAATAGAATCTGGTTCAAGTGCACCCGATACACTTAAAACAAAATCTTTTACTCTAGCGAATGTAACGGGTGGTGCAAATGATACACTAATTGCAGAATCACCTAATTTTGATGGGCAAACAAACCCTATTATTGAAGGGTTTACTATAACACTTGAAAATGAAGATCGTCTATCAATTGATGCAGATCGATCTGAGTGGATATATGCTGGTGATGATGAACCTCATCGTTTTGATATTGCAGTCTGGAGAACCGGTTTACCAAAAGTTGCTGATTATAATATCGAATTTGGTGATGTAGGTTTTGGTCAATCTACAGCAAGAACTGTAGAGGTTGCACCAGGTTCCTTTGTATCACTTCCTTCTGCAGCAACAAATTTTAAGGTTACAAATACAATCACAGGTGAAGATGTTAGATATGCTTTCTTCGACAATCCTCAAGCTGGTGGTAATGCAGGTGAATTAACTGCCGTTTCAGGGTTTACAGGATTGAGAACAGATGTTGCAATTTTCATTGAAGATGTAAGAGAGTTTACAGATACCTTGTCATATAGGTTGCAACTAAATCCCAAAACATTGGATGGAATCGAAACGACGGTGAATCCAGTATCTGGTGACGAGTTGAATATTTTCACAACTAAACCTTTTACCAGAAGTGATAGATTTGAATTCAGGATTCAGGCAGAGAACCTTAATCGAGTCGATAGTGATTCAATTCGGAATAGTAACTTATTGGATGAGATTCTTGTGGTGCCTAATCCATATAGAGTTTCAAGTATTTTTGAACAGGCTAATGCCAATGTTAATGACCGATCCAGAAAAAGAGAACTTCATTTTACCAATCTACCTATACCCTCCACACTTAGGATATTCACTATATCAGGTGTTCTTGTTGATGAGATAAAACTAGATCAGGGTTCATTCGGGGGTGAATCTAGTGGTACCTATTCCTGGAATATGCTTACCAAAGAAAATCTTGAGCTGTCGTATGGTGTGTATCTCTTCCATGTTGAAGCTCCTGGAGTTGGTGAGAAAACAGGAAAATTTGCAGTAATTAAATAGACCGACTATGAAAAAAGCATTAATACTTTCATTTATTCTAGCCTTTGGTATTGCACCTATGGCAGAAGCACAACTTTCAAAGGTTGGTACTACTGCTGCTGACTTTTTGAGAATCCCAGTAGGTTCTAGATCAACAGCTATGGGTGCAAATGTAGCATCTGTAAATGATCTCTCAGCTATGTATTGGAATCCAGGCGCATTAGCTTTTGTAGATCAAGCTGGTGTTATGATGGAGTACACTGACTGGTTTATAGATGTTCAGCACAATTATTTCGCTGCAGCATTACCATTAGGTAAAGGTGTTGCTGGGGTTCATGTAATTGCCTTAACAATGGGTGAGTTTCAGGAGACTACAGAGATTGTTGGACTAACGGGAAGAACTTTTGATTCATATTCTATTTCAACAGGTGTTAGTTATGCTCAGAATGTTATTCCAAGTTTGGCAATAGGAGGTACCGCAAAATTTGTATATGAAAGGATTTTTACATCAAGTGCAAAAGCATTTGCATTCGATTTAGGCACTGTCTTTACTACTCCATTTGACAATGCAAAATTTGGAGTGAGTATTACAAATGTGGGTTCGAAGCTCCAGATGACAGGTGATGAACTCATTACAAATATTAATTTAAGTGATGAGAATAATAACAGCCCGGATGTAGATGGTGTGTTAGAAACTGAAGATTATGATTTACCAATAATGCTACGGGTTGGTATTGCTTATGACCCAATTAAAACAAGAATGGTTAGAGCAACAATCTCAGTAGATGGTACATCACCAAATAACAATTTTCAAAGTGTAAGTGTGGGTGGGGAGCTTGCACTTCTCGATGAACAGATCTTTATAAGGGGAGGTATTCCTTATATAGGAGAGGATGACAGAACACAAGAATTCAATGCAGGTATTGGTTTCAGATATCGAATTGCCAATGCTGTTAGAGTAGATTTCGGATACACTTATCAATCCTTTCAATATTTAAGAAGTGTAAATAAACTCAGTTTACAACTGAATTTTTAATGGGTAAAACCACTAACCATAACAACAAAAACAAAGCTGACATGAAAAAAGCTACATACTCAAAATTGAGAAGTTTGTTACTGGGATGTATTACAGTAATACTTTTCACTAGTGTGATGCAGGCCCAAACGTCTCTGATTATTTCAGAATACATAGAAGGGTCTAGCAATAACAAAGCCATTGAGTTATACAATGCTACGGATGCAGATATCGATCTGTCTACTGTTGAGATGTATAGATCAAATAATGGCGCTGCTGAATGGCAGGATACATTAAGCTTGACAGGTACTCTTGCAGCAGGAGGATTCTATTTAATAGCGAATCCAAGTGCTGATGCTCAATTACTTGACAAAGCTGATACAACTTCGACTATTACTTTTTACAATGGTAATGACGCATTGGCTCTTGCTGTAGGGGGTACAATTATCGATGTAATTGGCGTTTTAGGTGAAGACATGAAATGGTCAGTTGCCGGAGTTACAGAAGCTACAGGAGAATATACTCTTCTAAGAAAAGCTAGCGTTACAGAAGGTAATACTGACTGGGCTGCTTCTGCTGGTACAAATGAAACCGATTCTGAGTGGATTGTTAAACCGCAAAATACATTTAACAATTTCGGTCTGCCAAGTAATGCTGTGAATGTTACGTTTAGAGTTAATACTGCTACTGCTAATGATACAGTGAATGGTGATTCTTATACCGTACATATTAACGGTGCAATTAAAGGGGCAGGTGCTGGCCAAGCATTCGCAGATGGTTCCACTATCTCATGGGATGCCAATGCAACTGCTACTCTATCTAATGTAGATGGTGATTATTGGGAAGGTACATATCCAATGATTGCCGGCGATACACTACTATTTAAGTATCGTTACTTTAATACTGAAACATCTGTTTCAGATGACGAAAATGGTTTTGATACTGCTCCTAATCCATCTGGTTGGGATACTCGTGGTATTGTTGTTTCAAGTGATACAACATTGGATTTAGCTTTCTATAATGATAGATCTGATAATCCGAATCCTTCTGAAATGCAACCATGGGAAAGTAAGACTGACACTGTTGCAGTTTGGTTCCGCGTTAATGTTGGTCTTCTTGTACAGGAAGAAAAATTTGATCCAGCTACTGACACGATTAGTGTAAGAGGTGGTACGCCGCCACTAGACTGGGGATCTAATAATGTAGTTTTATCAAAAGAAGCTGATGCACAAGAAGGCAGTGACAATTGGTTCTTCTCTGGCGTAGGTTATTTCCCAGTTGATTCACTACCTACTTTTTCTCCACCTGACACAGTTGTATACAAATATTATGCTCACGGGCCTAATGCTACAACTGATTGGGAATCAACTCCTAATAGACTAGTTGGAGTAACTGCAAATGATACTACTCTTCATGGGGATTCTTTCAATAATAGTCCACCAACACAATCAAAAATTATAAGTACAAATCTAAACTTCTCAGTCAACGTTGGTATTCTAGAAGGTCTAGGTTTTTATAATTCAGGTGTTGGAGACTCTGTATTTGTGAGGGGTACATTCAACAGTTGGGGAGAAACTCCAATGGCTTTCAATGCTTTCAATGATGTATGGGAAGCTAACCAAGTTCCATTTAATGGAGCAGTAGAATCAGTTGTATCTTATAAATATTATGTAAGATGGGATGAATCACGTGATGATCCAGAAAGTCCAAATTACCTTGAAGCAATCGATGCTACTGGTGCTGGATGGGAAGAACCTGGAGTAACAGGTGGTGGTGATAGAACTTTCCCAATTGCTGATTCAGAAAGTCAGGCTCAAAGAGTAGAGAATTACAATGGTGTTGATGGTAGAGGTCTTATGACTTCTCAGAATGTTGACGGTGGTTCTATTGATGTCATATTCAGTATTGATATGACTCCTGCTGAATCACATACTGTTCCATTTGACCCAGCAACTGACTCTGTATTCTTATTTGTTGATACTCCGTTTTTTGCATTGACTCAGGATATCATCGTTCCAGGTGATGGTGGTTCAAATTTCTTTGACAATACACCAGAACAGGCTGAAAGATTAAGATTTACGGATCCTGATGGTGATAAGGTTTATACCTTAACACTTACTCTTCAGCTCCCAACTCTGAATCATATGGGATTCCGTATTCTTTATGGAAAGCCATTTACTGAGGACGGAACATATGTATTCAATGGAGATGGTTTTGCAGCTGGTCGTAGACATTATCAATATGTTCAGCCACAGGTTGATGGTGAAGGTAATGTTACATGGCCTTCTTCATATGAGCTACCAACTCTAACTTGGATGTTCAGAGATCTAACTTGGGATACTCCTCCAGATTATGATGCCACTTCAAATGAAGAGGATATTACTGAGGTTGCTGAGCAGTTCAGACTGGAGCAAAACTATCCAAACCCATTCAACCCAA